>NZ_FOBE01000004.1:0-188700 GCF_900109475.1 Butyrivibrio sp. ob235 | reverse complement strand
TTCCTCAATGTCCTGTTTTTTATCACCAATGTCCTGTTTTGCTTTCTCAATGTCCTGTTTTTCGAAATATCCACTGATATGCATATTTCTGTTATGCAGTTCATTATGCTCACCAAGTAAAAGATTTCGCATAAATGATTCCAAATACTCCGTAGTAGCATGTACTCCCTTTGAATAATCGTTGTAATTTGCCCTTACAAGCGCATTTCTAAAGTACCATGCATTCTCAGCAAATATTTCGTTAGTAACATCAAATCCCATTGTCCTCAGATATTTGATAAAGAAAACAGCGGTTGTTCTTGTATTCCCCTCCCCAAAAGCATGTATTTGCCATAGGTTAGCGACGAATCTCGAAAGATGTCTGATATCATCTCTGATATTATCATAAGAATACTCATATTCCTTTTCGGTCTGTAGATCATACTCAAGTGTAGCTTTCAAATCCAAGGCATTACCATAATGTACAGATGCTCCATCCAGTACCCATTCTTTTTTAGAAATATTATAGTCCCTGATTTTTCCGGCATGGTCATATATTCCTTCAAAAAGTCTCTTATGAATACCAAGATACTGGGGCAGTGAAAAAGTGAATGCATCATCAGACAATATAGCTGCTATTCTTGCTGATACGCAGTCGGCCTCTTTTGTCCTATCAGTATCCCTTGAATTTGATGTCTCATAATAACTCTCAATGAGCTTCTCTGCTTCTGAGATGGTTATTTTTCCTTCAATATTATTTTGCGCGGTATCTTTAAGATAGTCTGAAGTCTTAAGTCCATCAACAGCCTGAAGTCCGACAGCTGTATACCAGGCATAACCAAGTTTTTTCTTATCCGGTTCAACATGCCTTATATATTCCTCAAAAGGATCTCTTTTTATATCCTCACCCATCGATAATATCTATCTCCCATCTGTTTCATTTAAGAAAATTATACAGATGAATCTGTCTTTTGTCATTGAAACCGAAAAGTCATTTTTATATGAATATGTTCACATTTTATTCTGTTACCTCTATCACTTCATACACATCATCTTCCTTAAGAACCAGCTTGTGATCCAAGAATTTCTCAACATCAAACCAGTTCTTCTTATCTGCATCCGCTGTGTATTTGAAATTTGGATGCTGCGTAAGGTCGTATTTGTCTGACAGAAACGGTCTTACTCCCCTCACCTGCACGATACATTTGGAACCATCCATAACTGCAAGCTCATCTATGCTCATAAGATCATGTCCAAGCTTCTGGTAGTTCATGTTGTAGCTCTGCGATGTACCGCGGGATTCACCGGTGTTGTACATATCGATGGTTTCCTTGCCAAGAAGGGCATTCAGATCCTTAAGAGTTGACTGCTCAGTACCACCTAGGAATATCTGCGAATCACAGTTAGCACAGATTGTCTCTGCGTTATCCTTGTATATTGCCTTAAGCTGTGACTTTGCCTGAAGTACCAGCGCTGCTGATATCTCACGGCTTCTGATAGTCGCCATGAGTTTCTCCAGGTTAGGGATCTGACCAATATTCGCTGCCTCATCTATAAGGCAGCGGACATGAACCGGCAGTCTTCCATGATATACGTCATCCGCCTTTTCACATAAGATATTGAAAAGCTGTGAATAGATCATCGACACCATGAAGTTAAACGTTGGGTCCGTATCTGACATGATAAGGAACAGAATTGTCTTCTTATCTCCTATCGTATCAAGCTCCAGCTCATCATATTCCATGATCTCCCTGACCTGCGGAATATCAAAAGGAGCAAGTCTCGCACCGCAGCTCACAAGGATGGATTTCGCGGTCTTGCCTGCTGCAAGGCGATATTTTGCATACTGCCTTACCGCAAAGTGATCCGGATTTTTCTCGGCAAGTTTTTCAAACAAGATATCCACTGCATTTTTAAATGATTCATCATCTTCCCTTATCTCCATGGAATTGATCATCTCAACAAGAGTGTTGAAATTCCTCTCCTCTTCAGGAGCCTCATAATATATGAGACCGATAAGTGCTGTATACAGCAGTTTTTCTGCCTTCTCCCAAAACGGATCTCCGGGAGTTCCTTCACCCTTCGTATTTGCCATGAGGGTTGTCACGAGCTTTAATATGTCCGTCTCAGAATGGATATATTCAAACGGATTGTATCTCATGCTCTTTTTGAAATTGATGGTATTGAACACCTTTATCCTGTACCCTGCCTTCACAAAGGCATTACCAACTTCCCCGATCAGCGTTCCCTTAGGATCTGTTAAAACATAAGAACTATGCATCTGGAGAAGATTTGGTTTTATAAAAAAACGTGTCTTACCTGAACCGGAACCACCGACAACAAGTACATTTTTATTTCTTGCATACTTCGGTTCCTTTGGTCTGCTGCTCATGGTGATTCGCTCTGTCTGCGACAAGATGACATTGTTCTCAAAAGCAGGATCCTCATAAGGTTCTATGTCCTCATGTTTTCCCCACCTTGCTGAGCCGTATTCGATATTGTGCCGAAAGTGCTTTGCGTTCTTGCCCTTCAGATAAACTGCAAGTCTAAGTGCCGCTCCGCAGGCAGCTCCTACAGCTATATCAAACAGATTAAAGCTGGGAAGGATATCTGAAAAAGCTTTCGCAAATCCACCATATAAGATAAGGCTCTGCATCCTTTCTGAAAAGCTGCTTCCAGAAGATAGTCTCCAGGCTTCTCCCAGATTAGTTGCAAACAGTCCTACAAGTACATAGGGAATGTTCAGGATAATCTTCTTTTTTAGTTTTTTGTTCATCTGACATTCTCCTTGTATTTCTCCTTCACCCTGCGGGGCTGCATGGCTATCTTTTCCTTAATCTTCCTTAGCTGCTCCAGGATTCTTGGCTTTTCTTTCTTTTCACGTTTCACCATTTTGGCGGAGTATTCCTTTACAACTGCAGTAATAGCATCAATATCCTTCGCCTTGAAAAAGCATGTATACTTCGGTGGATCTGCAGTCTTGTCTTTCACAATCGCATAATCCACTCCATACTTATTTGCTATCTTCTTGAAAGTCCGCATGCTCTCTCCGCCGACCTCCATACTTGAAGCTCCCTGTCCCTGCTTTATTAGCTGCTTTACTGTCTGCTTACCTTCTTTT
Source organism: Butyrivibrio sp. ob235 (assembly GCF_900109475.1). Taxonomy (NCBI): domain Bacteria; kingdom Bacillati; phylum Bacillota; class Clostridia; order Lachnospirales; family Lachnospiraceae; genus Butyrivibrio; species Butyrivibrio sp. ob235. Next base: position 185,600 of record NZ_FOBE01000004.1, on the reverse strand, counting down.
GGCAGCATCCTTTTTTCACGCCTATGCCTCAGAAATGATTTGAGTCCACGCCAGAGTGTCACTGCGGACACTCTTCCTACCCTGAACGCCAGATGCACACTCTTTTCTGATACTTCATCATTCATATCTTACCTCTCATGCTGCGTTCTTAACTTCTGTTTTTCTGCATAATGCCCTGTGTTCATTCATGATCTTTGCCATACAGGGGAAACAAAAGGCATGCCCTTCTCCATATGGGCACGGCGTTTTGCAGTTATGAGGTTTCAGTCCACTCACAGGTATGGGATCCCTCGTTCCACAAAACTGTTTACCACCGCTGTATTTGTCCCTGTTATATGCATCAGACATTTCCTTTTTCCTCCCATATTCTTCAAAGATTTCTGTTAAAAAAGCTCCAGACCGGTATTTCACCAGCCCAGAGCTAATTTTTTATAGTTCAATATCAGAGAGATGCATCTCCCTTTGATTTGGTAACAGCTTCTACTGCTTTATTTGCAGGCTGCTTTGATGCCTGCTCCTTTGCCGACTTAAGCTCACCAAGAAGTGATTTCTTGTCACCGGCCTCAGCTTCTTTTGCTTCCCTTGCAGCCTGACGCTCTACAAACTTCTCACCAAGCTCAAAGATCTTTTCCTTTGAATCATAGTGATAAACGTTGTCTGTGAGCTGATCTGCAGGATCTACTGTTGTGGCATTGACCTCCTTAACCATGTTTTCCAGGCTCTTAAGATCGAAGTTTCCATTGTCCGGAATAATCAGCACTTCATGAATGCTGCTTGGCAAAATGAAAAAGTCACCATTAACCCTTTCTGAAGCCTTATCCATGAAATCCTGATATGCAAGAACACCAGCGCCATGCACATTTCCCTCAACAGAAGCAACAAACATCTGCTCCTGCTCAGGTGGAATGTTAAGACCAAGCATCTCAAGATCCTCAACACCCATCTGCTTAGCAAGGACTTCACCCATGCCCTGGATCACAAGAGGTCTGATCTCCGGTGCATTTTTCACAGCGTCCTCATGAAGCTGCTCAGGTGTCACTCCATAATTATCAAGCATCTGATTTGTAACAAGGATCGTACCTGAACCCTGGTCCGTATCACCGAGAACAAAACGATAAACAACTGCCATGTCCTCCATATCCTTATGCGGAACTGTCTCAAGGATTTCTGCATTCTTCTCAGCAGAAACAACCTCCATGGCAAGTGTCCCCTTCATCGTGTCATAGTCCTTGAAGGTCTCCAGGTCAAAAGCCATCTTATGTTCGAGCGCATTCTCTGCAACATCAGCTGCACCACTTACAATGTCATCGTATGTCTTTCCGCTATCCAGCTCCTTATAGAGTGCTGTTGCATTAAGATTCACACCGATGATACTGTCCTCAGGTTTTACTGTGAGTGCCTCATATGTCTCATTCATTTTATCCACTGTGTGATTCTCAACTGAGAAATCACTGCCTGTTCTTAATTCAAGTGTCTCTTTCACATCCTTAGCAAGATTCTCTTTAAATGTCTCAAAGTCCATGTTATTTTCAACTCCTTTTTAAACGATTGTATTCAGGGCAAAAAGAAAGCGCTGTTCCGGTACGTCTGCCGGAAGCTAGCGCTTCAAACAATAATTATTTTCTTGCAAGAAAAATGCACCTTGCGGTGCGGGATTTCGTATCTCACATCTCTTGGTGCATTATAACAATATCATGTTCAAAAACAGATTGGAAGTCACAAAGCATTACAAATCATTACATCTAAGCCACTTCGCATTACAAATCATTACATTCAGCATCATCCTCTTCGAAATATGGCTGAAGAATTTCCATAATTTCTTTGTTCCGCTCAAGAAGATTGTAAATACCATCCTCTGATAAAACACCTCTCTTAAGATCCTCCGGATAAAGCCCCTGCTCATCTGCCTCATAGTCTTTTCGCCATTGCCTGCTCCCGTAATAGCTTGCAAGGTTCTGGATATCATCCTGCATATGCTGAAGGTCAAATATGGTCGCCTCAAGGGTATTAAGAGTTTCATTAGCCTTTTGATAGACAGCTTCCATCTTGTTCAGATTTGGCGGAACATTATCCTTCTTCAAACGTTTTGCAAAATGATTTTTCTTATGTTCATATCTTTCCGCAGCATTCTCAGGGTATAAGAGAATCCCTCTGCTATTCAGAAGTTCCGTGACTCTCTTATGCGCCTCATCATCTGAAAATCCTTCCTCCATCTGATCCTTATAAATCGCATACATCAGATTAGTACATTTAGCCTTAGCTCTCTGCTTAAGATCTCTGTATTTTTTTACTCTAGGTGGATGTTTCTTTTTACTCATATACTTATTTTCCTGCTACTAATTCTGAATTTCTATTTCCACATACTCTTTTAATGCCGCATGCTCACGGCGATACAGCCCATAATCAGCAATATTGTTATCGTGAAACTTTTCATAATCACCAAACATATCTAATGCTTCATCTACCGGCATCCACACTGAAGTATATCCAGCACGTTCTTCTGCCTCTGTAAGATGCTGTTTACCCGTATCTTCTATCAGTTCACAAACAAAGTAGTGATTGATATGGTTCCAGTCATCAAAGAGCTCATCAATATCCAGATAATTGTCTACTGCGCGGACAACCATTCCAGTCTCTTCAAAGAGCTCCCTTTCACAACATTCAGCATAACTCTCGTCACCTTCAACTCCGCCACCGGGAATTATATACTTGTTACCCTTAGTTTCATAGCTCAGTAATACCTTGCCATCCTTAACTACGATTCCCCTGCAGGCATGTCTTAAGTTTGCCACATAGCCTAAATAATCATCATTTTTCAATTGAATTGTTTTCATGTATCCTCCAGGTTGATATCTACAAGAATTTTCTGTAACACATTTCCTCTGCCCCCAACGCAGACTGCTTATACTCGGTAGCTTCGAATCCCATGTGTTCATAAAAGGCTCTGGCAAGTTTATTATCAGTAAATACCCACAGGATCACCTCTTTATATCCATCACTTGCAATATCAGTAAGCACACTCTCCATCATCTGCTTACCATAGCCCTTATGCCGGTTTTCAGGCAGGCTATGTATAGCTATCAATTCTGCTTTCCCATCAAACACTTCATCCCTGGCTGCATCCCAATATGCTAGACAATGCGGCTTTTCATCAACAAAAAGCAGATATCCGTTTCCCCTATCATTATCCAGAAGGTTCCTATACATTGAAGTTGCTTTATTTATATCTGTGCATTTTCTAAGCATATCAGAATCAACTATCTCTTTAAATGCTGTTTTCCAGCTCTCAGTTTGGATAAACGCCAAGGTTGATTCGTCGCCCTGCTGTACTCTACGAATTCTTACTCCCATTTTTTAACCTCATGAAATCCTCTGAAGAATCCCAGCGACATCCACTCCGGGATGAGTAAGGTACATCCTGCAGATACTTTCTGCTAATTCCTCAGAAATCTTTAATTTCTTTGCTATTTCCTGATATGTTTTACCACTGTCTGTCAGGCTCATTGCCTTGGAGATGATCCTGTCTATATTTTTAGGAAGTTTTGTCTCCTTATCCTGGATATCTATTACAACTTTTTTGAATTCGATATCTCCTGTTTCCTTTATCTCCAGCAAAGCATAAGATACTTCCTGTTCAGGTTTTCTCTTCCCGCAGCATCCGGGATTAAGCCAATACCGTCCATCCTTCTGGACGAGGCTATATTTATGACTATGCCCATATATGACAACCGCCACATCCTCGCCAATAGAATCTATCTTCCCTTTATTATGGATAACAAATATCTTCTTTCCACAGGCTTCTAAAGTTGCTGTTTCAGGAAGATACTCTGCCCATTCCTTATCTGCATTTCCCCTGACAACTGTAACAGGAGCTATCTCCTCAAGCCTTTCAATAACATTCTTATTATCAATGTCTCCTGCATGAATGATGTGGTCCACATTATGAAAACCATCTATTACTTCCTGCCGCAAAAGTCCATGTGTATCTGATAGAATTCCTATTAGCATAACCCGGTACTCCTTGGAAATATATCTATGACTAATTATGCCTCTCCCCAAACAAAAACATATATCTACTATAGCAAAAAAAATTGCCTCTGGGCAGAATTTCTCTACTACCTATTGGCAATTTTTAATCTATTTTTCGTATTCTTTCTTTTATATTTATCGAACTGATTATTTGCAGAGATTCAAATCATACCTCAAAGCGTAACATCTCTTCTTTCGTCAAAGGTCTACCCAACTGCTTGGAATACGCAATTGCCGCTCTCAGATCATATTTTTTCCCATCAGAAGACTCTGTTAATCTCCCATCCTTCATTTCTTCTCCGAAGCTATAATATTCATTTTTGATATTATCGTCACTCTTGATTTCTTTCATTTACATTTCCCACAGTCCACTCTTTACGAGGATGCACAACGTCTATATGATATCCTAGCTTATGCTATGCGCTGATTTATGATACAAGTAACTCTACCAGCTTATCATTTATACTCTCAGCCACATAGCCCAATCCCATAACGATAGCAACACCAACGAAAGAGGCAAAACCAAATCCAAATGCTACTATAAACTCCGCCCACTGATGATGCATTCCCGTATTGATCAATATCACAAGAATAAGAAAAATAAATAATCCCCATACGAAACTTCCAAGTTTAGCCAATATGGTGGCCAATGCCACAATAAAGCTAAACAGTAAGAAGAAAATCAGTACAAAAGGTTTATATATGCATTTCAGTAAAAACATTTTCTACCTCTCTTTCCGAAGAATCTGTCCATCACACAGTTCCATAGGCCATATCATGATTTACCTCTGCCTGAATACTTGCATCCATAGTGCTTGGTGCATTAAACAGAGCTGCTAACAGGTATTTTTTAACATTTCTGGGCTTCTCAGTGTTCTTACTCCAGGAATCCATTATGTACTCGATATGCATGTAATTCAGCTTAAGGAACTTTGCCTTAACAAAATTTGTCGAATACTCATTACTTGCAACAACAATCGTTTCACTCTTACACAACACTGTCTCAAGAATCAGATCATAGAGTCCCTGTATGAAAGCCTTATCGTATGGATAACGCTCAAGAAGCATATCCAAATCAATATTTTCACGAACTATTTCTGCATATCCCATCTCATCCTCATCACATCCATTTTCCGATCCGACAACTGATAAGGTCTGATTAGATTTAGTATTAATATTATTAGTATTATTAATCTTGTTATTATTAGTGTTTGAAAAATAAACCACCCCCTGATTGTTTTTCGGGGCAGGGTCATTTGAAAAATCAACCGGGCGGTTTGAAAAATCAACTGGGTCGTTTGAAAAATAAACTGGTTCATCTGAGTCATTAGGCATTTGTGGTCCATCTATAGCCTCCTTACAGCCTTCTATCAACTCCGATATTGGTTCCTGTTCTTTTTCCAAAGTTTGTTTTTCAAACTCTTGTCCATTTTTAGGAATGAAATTTTTGACATAAATCTTAAGTCCCCTCCCGGGAATTAACACCTTGTCGATGAGTCCTATTGCATCAAGATTTTTCAAAATTTCACCTGCCTTGTTTTTCTTACAGCGTGCAAACTCCATTATTGTATCTATTGAACAGTGTACATAAGCACGTCCAAGCTCATCATACCAGCCATTTTTCAGAGATAAATTCATCCTATCCAAGAGAAGCGAGTATACAACTGCCTCTTCAAAACCAACTATATCTCTGTATACAGGATCGAAAAATAATGCCTTAGGCATCCTGATAAAATTGAACTGATCTGATTCCGGTCCATAAAAATAATTTAAATCTAACCTGTTAGCCACGAAATTACCCTCCCAACTATGTGTTTAAAAATTTAAAATCCAAATTCCTAGTCTTTATGTTCTTCATGCCATTTTTCCAACAAACCCACGATAACCATTTCCCTTTGCTTGGCACCAAAGTGAGGCGGAAAGTATTTATCAAGTTTCTTTTCAGAGAGAGTTACTTTACCGGATATCTTTTTCTCTGGCAGAGCATTATTCATGATTTCTATCATGACCCTCTGACTGATGTTTTCTACATTATTAGTTTGTTTAAGTGCTTCAATCTGCTGAGTTTTAAGGAATCCGTTGTCCTTAACATACTCGTAAATCCATCCCTGTAGTTCCTTGTCAAAGTGAGAAATATCAACAGCCATATTCAAGCCAATTTTCTTTACATCAACCAAATCGAGCAATTGAGGGATAAGCTCTGTCAGGCTTAAATATTTCTGTACTTGCCGACCACTAATACCCGCTTCTTTACCAATCTGACTTCTTGCCCTTAATGCTTCATTTGCGCTGCCTTCTGACTTAGGGAACCCAGTTCCCGATGTCATATTATCTTTATTCGACTTAGGGAACTCGGTTCCCGATGTTAGATTATCCACACTTAACTTAGGGAACTCAGTTCCACAAGTTAAATCATTTCTTTTCCCTTGGCGCTTAAGCACATCAAACTTCATCTTTAGTGCAAACGCTCTCTCACTTGGCAGGATCTCTTCTCTTTGAACATTACTATCAACCATCGCAATTACAGCATCATCATCCGACATTTCCTTAACCACAGAAGGTATTGCTTTAAGTCCTGCCAGCTTCGCCGCATGCATTCTTCTGTGACCTGAGATCATCTCGTAACCACCTGATCCATCCGGTCTAAGTAAAACCGGTGTAAGCACACCATTAACTGATATGCTTTTCACTAAATCTGTCATACGGTCGTCATCCAGCACCTTAAAAGGATGATTGTTAAATGGATGTATTTTCTTAATCTCAATCTCTTCTGTAACATCTTTTGCAATAGGAGCACCAAGCAGCTCCTCAACTGATTCAAAATGAATTTTTTCTCTCTTAGCAGCCATATGGTCCTCCTTATGAATTTTTGATAACAACTTCTGTAAGTGAAGCATAAGCACTGGCAACTTTACCTTTGGGATCATATTCAAAGATGCTCTTACTCATTGCAGATGTTTCAGATGCTCTGATAGAAAGCGGGATAGTAATAGGAAATACCGGAATTGATTTTCCGTAAACCTCATTTACCTCAGCCACAATCTCCTTTGCATAATTTGTACGATTATCTACCATTGTGAGAAGGATGCCCTCAATCTCAAGTTTTGAGTTAAGTCTGCGTTTTACTGTGTAGATTGTCTTAATCAGTGCCTGGAGTCCTTTTACAGGCAGGAACGCACTTTGTACTGGAATAAGAACTGAATCTGCACAAGCCAGCGCATTAACTGTCATAACACCAAGTGATGGCATACAGTCGATTATTACGTAGCTGTACTTTTCCTTAATCCTATTCACGTAATCGCTAAGAACAAGCTCTCTGCTCATAACATTCACAAGTGAAACCTCCGCTGCTGAAAGACTTATGTTTGAAGGAAGCAGGTCGATATTCTCACCGTGATGAATTATTGCAAAATCCTCAGGAATATCTTCTTCATTTATGAGCCTCTCGATAATATCAACAATTGTCACATCCAGTTTGTCCGGCTCTGTCTGTCCTAAACATATTGAAAGACTGGCCTGAGGATCCGCATCAATAACAAGAACCTTTTCACCGAGATTTGCCAGTCCAGCCGCCAGATTCACTGTAGTAGTTGTTTTTCCTACACCGCCTTTTTGATTTGCGATAGCTATGACCTTACCCATTACTCTTTTCCTCCTTCGCTCTTTTTTCAAATTTCTTAAGCAGTTCGTCCTCATCACCCTCGATGAGCTTGTCTACCTGCTTGTAGTGCTGTCTCAGATATTCCTCAAATATCTCTCTTTTTATCAGAACCTTTTTTCCGACCTTATATACAGCACCCGACGCCCACGCCATTCTGATCATTGGCTTCTCACCTATTCCGTAATATTCACCCGCAATTTTATAGCTTACAAAAATCCTATGCGCGAACATTATATCTTCATCATCAAGATACTGTGAGAATTTCCAGATGCATCCACTCATATTTCGCGTCCTCCGGTCCTAGTCATCTTCGGAGGCTGATGAAATCTTTCAAGATATGCCTCAAAAATCTCTATGTTTATAAGGACATACCCATCAACTCTGTAAAGTGCACCTGCTTTATCTGCAAGCTGTAAAAGCTTTTTGTGCTGAATACCATAGACATACTCTGCTTCCTTGTACCTTATGTACTTTCTTCGAAGCATCTTCGCCTGATTTCTTATTTCCTGCTTACTCTCAATATCCTTATACTGCTCAATTTCGTAATCCATCATCGTAAATAGCCTCCTACTGTTTTTGAATCCTTTCCAACATACTGGAATGATTCAATATACTCGCTCATAATCTTCCTGTTTATCAGGACCATGCTTCTCACTTTTCTTTTAGCTCCGCATTCCTCAGCAAGCTTATCAATAGTGTCATCTCCAATCTGAAAGAAATAAGATGCATCCTCACGTCTGATGTATTCCGGTAGTCCTTCGTACTTTTGTCTCTTTGGTGTTGCCATGTTCTTTTCCTCCTTATCTGTCCTTTTCATCCACATAAACGCATGACTCAAAAAAATCCTTCATCATCTGATAATTGATCAGAACCATATTTTTGACTTTTCTTAATGCGCCAATTTCTCCCGCTATTTTCTTGATCGTATCCTGATTCATAGGGAATACTTTTTCTGCATCAATCAGTCTCAAATATTCTGGTTTGTCGTATCGATACCTTTTTTGTGTTGCCATTTGCATCTACCTCCGTTTCTTTTGGATGATTCCCGCAGATAACGAAGCATGACCTGAACATGAAACAAAAAAAGAGCCACTCCTGAAATTACATTCAAGAATGACTCTCAATTTACATTATTTTCTATTTTGAATTCACGCCAATATCATTTTGATCAGCTCAAAAAACCCTTATAGAAATCGACTGATTTCGACATTTCTGCTACATTTTTGCTGTCAGACCTCTTTTCCGACCTTGCAAACATGCATGAATACTGGGCTTTACTTGTCGAGTGACTTAAGTGTCGGGAAGAGCAAAACTTCTCTTATGTTAGCACTGTTCGTGAGAAGCATACACAATCTATCGATACCATAACCGATACCACCCGTCGGAGGCATGCCGATCTCAAGTGCGTTAAGGAAGTCCTCATCTGTGTGCTCTGCTTCGTCGTCGCCTGCTGCCGCATTGGCATCCTGTGCTGCGAAACGCTCTCTCTGGTCGATAGGATCATTAAGCTCTGAGTATGCGTTGCACATCTCCCATGTGTTGATGAAGAGCTCGAAACGCTCTACCTTCTCAGGATCTGAGGGCTTCTTCTTTGTAAGAGGTGAAATTGCGATAGGATGATCCATGATAAATGTAGGCTGGATCAGCTTCTCCTCGCAGAACTCCTCGAAGAAGAGGTTGATGATGTCGCCCTTGGTGTGGCGATCCTCAAACTCAACGTGGTGCTCCTTAGCGATAGCCTTAGCTTCCTCATCTGTCTTAACAGCATCGAAGTCAACGCCTGCATACTTCTTGATGGCATCGTTCATTGTGAGGCGCTCGAAGGGCTTACCAAGGTCGATGATGTGATCACCATAAGGAACCTGTGTTGTGCCGCATACCTTCTCAGCAAGGTATCTGAACATGCTCTCTGTGAGCTCCATCATTCCTTCATAATCTGTATATGCCTGATACAGCTCCATAAGTGTGAACTCAGGGTTGTGTCTTGTATCTGTACCTTCATTTCTGAATACGCGGCCGATCTCGTATACTCTCTCAAGACCACCAACGATAAGTCTCTTAAGGTAAAGCTCAAGTGAGATACGAAGCTTTCTCTCCTCATCAAGTGCATTGTAATGAGTAAGGAAAGGTCTTGCTGCAGCACCACCTGCATTCTCAACCAGCATAGGTGTCTCAACTTCCATGAAGTCTCTTGCTGACAGGAAGTTACGAATCTCCTGGATTATCTGAGATCTCTTGATGAATGTATCCTTAACCTCTTCGTTCATGATAAGGTCTACGTATCTTTGTCTGAAACGGATCTCTGTATCTGTAAGACCGTGGAACTTCTCCGGAAGAGGCTGAAGTGACTTTGATAAAAGTGTCAGCTCCTTAACATGAACAGAAATCTCGCCTGTCTTGGTTCTGAATGCGAATCCCTTAACACCTATGATATCGCCGATGTCCATCTTCTTGAAGGCAGCGTAGCTCTCTTCTCCAAGATCATTTCTTGAAACATAAAGCTGCATGCGTCCTGACTTATCCTGAAGGTTAGCAAAAGATGCCTTACCCATTACACGCTTGCTCATCATACGACCTGCAAGAGATACAACCTTCTCTGCGGGGATCTCTGAAAGCTCAGGAGTGATCTGCTTACCCTCTGCGTCTGTCTCGGGAACAACCTCTAATGTCTCGAAGTTGTCTCTGATCTCCTGTGCGTGATGTGTCTGATCATACTTTACAATCTGAAAAGGATCCTTGCCCTCTGCCTGAAGGTTTGCAAGCTTCTCACGGCGAACCTTCTTGAGCTGGTTAATGTCTTCTGTCTTCTGCTGATTCTTTTGCTGATTCTGATTCTCTGCCACTTTTTCTCCTCTTTCCTATAAAAAGTAATGGGGGTAAAAAAATCACCCCCGCTCTTAAGTATCTGTTATTTCTTATTTACGAACGATCTCAAGAACCTTGTACTTGAAGTCACCCATCTGTGTCTCAACGGTAACTTCCTCGCCAACCTTAGCTCCGATAAGAGCCTTACCTACAGGTGATTCGTTACTGATCTTGCCCTTAAGGCTGTTAGCCTCTGATGAACCAACGATGCTGTACTGCACCTCTTCACCTGCCTCGATGTCAAGAAGCTTTACCTTGGCACCAACGCTGACCTTACCGAGATCAACATCCTCATCAACTACAACTTCTGCATTCTTGAGGATCTTCTCAAGCTCCTCGATACGAGCCTCGATGTCGCGCTGCTCATCCTTGGCTGCATCGTACTCAGCGTTCTCTGAAAGATCTCCCTGCTCACGAGCTTCCTTGATTCTCTCAGCAACCTCTGCTCTCTTTACAACCTTGAGATCATGGAGCTCATCCTCGTAAGCCTTGAGTCCTTCATAGGTTAATAAGTTCTTCTTTTCTTCCATTTTATATATATCCTTTCTATAAAAATAGAATTTTGCACGCATGTCCTGCACTGCAAATAAATTGTGTCAATGTTATATGTGTTTACAATCCATAGAATTATATATGAATAATGGTATAAAGTCAAAATTTTATTATTTTCTTATTGCTCTATGTATTATAACTCAATCCTTTATTCCGAAAACCACGGCGCAAGCGGCTTTGAGAGAATCCATATCCTCCATGGTATTTATGAGCGCTCTGAATTTTGCAGAGCCCGGAAGTCCGGTGGTATACCAGGATACATGCTTTCTCATCTCTCTTATTCCGATGTATTCGCCCTTGTACTTGAGCTGAAGATCCGCATGCCTTATCACCATCTCATACATCTGCTGCATTGTTGGGCGTTCCGATATCTCTCCTTTTTCCAGATAAGCTATCACCTCTCTGAAAATCCAGGGATTCCCCTCGGCAGCTCTTGCTATCATAACGCCGTCGCAGCCGGTTTCCTGCATAAGGGCCTTCGCACTGGCGCCGTCTTTGACATCTCCGTTTCCTATTACAGGAATTCTGACTGCCTCCTTGACCTTTCTGATTATGGACCAGTCGGCTTCCCCGCTGTAATACTGCTCCCTGGTTCTGCCGTGAACTGCTATTGCCGCGGCGCCACCCTGTTCTGCTGCCTGTGCACACTCCACAGCATTTACGCTTGATTCATTGAAGCCCTTCCTTATTTTCACAGTGACCGGTCTGTCTGTCTCAGCTACCATCGCTCTCACGATTTTTTCTATAAGCTCAGGATTTTTCATAAGGGCTGAGCCCTCTCCGTTACCAACGACCTTAGGCACCGGGCATCCCATGTTCACATCCAGAATGTCATAGGGCTTATCCGCTATCATTCTTGTAGCCTCCGCCATAACCTCCGGCTCACTTCCGAAAAGCTGCAGCGATACGGGCCTCTCCTCCGGATGAATCTCCATCATGTTATTGGTGTTGCGGTTGCGGTAGGTAATCGCCTTGGCGCTCACCATCTCCATACACACAAGTCCCGCTCCGTTTTCATGGCAGAGCAGACGAAATGGCAGGTCTGATACACCTGCCATAGGTCCGAGTATTATATTATTTTTCAGCTCCACATCTCCTATTCTCAAGGGATGCAGGTAATCGTTATATCTTATTCCTTCACTATTAAAACCACTCGAAGGCCTGTACATTTCTTATTTCCTTCCAATCACTGCGGAATTTCTACTATTAACAATTGACCACAGTTTACTCTTCTTCACTTAATATATCACTCATGTCTTCATGCAGAATCATCGCTCTGTAGTACATCTGCAGTGCCTCGAAAAGATCCTGCCTCTGTCTTCTGACCTCGCCGATAAGAAGTCCCGCACTTACCTCATCATAAGTGATATCCTCCTCACTTCTCGTGGTCTCCATGGTGATCATTCCGTCATCCTCGAATTCTATTGTGAAAATTCCACCGGCTTCCTGTGCAAACAGGACGCTTATGATGTGGAGTTCCTTCTGGATACTCTCGGGGATCTTTTTGAAAAGCGGATTAAAGTAATACTTCATCTCGTACGCGTTTGCTCCGCAAAGGATGATCCTTCCTCCCGCGGATACGCTTCCAAGTGATCCGTCCTCGGTCACAACCTGGATGTCGGAAACCTCTTCACCTGTTTCGGCATTTGTAATTTTTCCTGTTTCCTTATTTATGATAAGGCGTCTGCCTTTTGTTTTATCGGCATTCAAAGTATCGGAATGAAGTTTCTCCTCATCACCGGGGCGCGCCTCGTCGTTGTATATGTTTCTTGTTTCTTTTTCGTCTTTCATGTTTACTCTCCGCCCTCAAACTCCTCGAGTTTCGGCTTTACTCTCTTGTTCTTTTCATAGATGATGCGAAGTCCCTGGATCAGAAGGTTCGGATCGTAAATATCGATCTCGTCACATTCCTCGGAAATGAGTCGTCCAAGTCCGCCTGTTGCGACAACCTTGACGTTTTCCAGTTTTGACTCGCGCTTCATCTCATTAATAATATACTTGGCCTGTCCTATCTGTCCGTAAACAAGTCCTGCCTGCATGGAACTGATAGTCTCCTGCGCAAGGATGCTGTCAGGCTTCTTGATCTCAATCTCGGGAAGCTTAGCTGTATCCTGCCAGAGTGCCTTGGCGGAGATTCTTATTCCGGGACTTACGACACCTGCGATAAAATCGCCATTTTCCGTTATAAGTACGTAAGTGGTGGCTGTTCCGAAATCCACAACAATTGCAGGTCCGCCATACATCTCATACGCAGCAACCGCGCCTACCACCAGATCGGGTCCTATCTCTGCAGGATTCTTTGTAAGTATTTTAATGCCTGTCTTGATTCCGGGCCCCACAATGTAAGGCTGCTTTCCCAGATATTTGATCATGGCATTCACCAGCGCATGCATCACATTAGGAACTACGCTGGAAACAATTACTCCGCTGATCTCTTCTTTATTTATCCCATTGTTTCGAAGCATCGCTATGATGTTGTTACCGTACTCATCCGAAGTATGCGCCGTCTGGGACATCATTCGAAAAGATCCTACGATTTTCTTTCCTTTTAAAACACCGAATGCAATATTTGTATTTCCTACATCAACCGCTAAAAGCATATTCACCTCCGCAGCACCAGCTGCCAATACTTTATACTTCTATAGTTTCTTGCACAACGGAATTTATACATATCCATAAAGGCCGCGAACACTGACTTCCCCGGCATTTATCGTTTCTCTTCTTCCATCTGCCAGACTTATCAAAAGAGACCCGTCATCGGTAATCCCTTCTGCCACAGCTTCATACTCACCCTTTGGATCAAGTATCTTTACTTCCTTGCCAATATTTATAAGTCGTTTTTCGTAGCTGTCCTTAAGTGCCGAGAGGTTCTGTCTTTCCACATACTTCTCATAATTGTCCTCAAAGCACTTCATACAACAGGCAACAAGCTTGGACCTGTCCGTCTCTTTTCCTGTCTCTGAAAAAATCGAGCCGGCGGTATCCCTTATCTCCTCCGGGAAAAGCTCTATGGGCTGATTAACATTTATTCCCACACCTATTACAACAAAGTAGTCCTTCTGATCCAGCATCTGGTGAAGTTCCGTAAGAATGCCGCAGATCTTCCTCTTATTAAGCACGATATCATTAGGCCACTTTATAAAGGTGCGTTTCGCATCCTCGCTAATTCCGCCATCACTGACAAGCTTATCAATCGCTTCCGATATGGAAAGCGCCATAACCAGCGTAAGCCCTGCTGCCTTATTCATCGGAATCCCGGGTCTTATCATAAGGCTCATGAAAATGTTGTAGCCCTCGGGACTGACCCAACTTCTGCCGCGGCTTCCTCGCCCGGCGTCCTGTCTGTCGGCCACCGCAAGAAATCCTGACTCACGCCCTTCCATTCCTGCTGCCTTGGCAACGTTATTTGTGGAATCAATCACAGGAAAAAATTCTGCATCCCTTGCTATCCACTCTGTATTTAAGGAACCACGAATTCGTTCCAAATTCATATATTAACTCTCGATTCTGCCTGTTATATTGTAGCGTACATTACCGCCTTGATAGTGTGCATGCGGTTCTCGGCTTCCTCAAAAACTATGGACTGTGAGGACTCGAAAACTTCATCCGTTACTTCCATCTCATCAAGGCCGAAGCGCTCCTTAATCTTTTTGCCGATACCTGTACCAAGATCATGGAAAGCAGGAAGACAGTGCATGAATACTGCCTGCTCGCCCGCATTTTTCATAATGTCGCTTGTAACAGCATAGGCCCTAAGATCATTTATTCTCTCTTCCCAGATCTCATCGGGCTCACCCATTGATACCCAGACATCTGTAGCGATGACGTCAGCACCCTTGGTTGCCTCCATCGGATCTTCAATCTGCTCTATAACCGCGCCGGTCTTAGCTGCAATCTCTTTGCAGGTCTTAACAAGTTCTTCATTCTGCCAGTATTTCTTAGGCGCACAGGTTGTAAAGTGCATACCCATCTTTGCACATGCAACCATAAGAGAATTGCCTGTGTTATATCTCGCATCTCCGAGGTATACCATGTGAATTCCTTTGAGCTTTCCGAAGTGTTCGCGGATCGTCAAAAGATCTGCCAGCATCTGAGTCGGATGGAATTCATTTGTAAGTCCGTTCCACACCGGTACCTTGGAATACTTTGCAAGTTCTTCTACGATTGTCTGCTCGAAGCCGCGATACTCTATTCCATCATACATGCTCGCAAGAACACGCGCTGTATCAGCGATGCTTTCCTTCTTACCAATCTGTGAACCTGTGGGATCAAGGTAGGTCGTTCCCATACCAAGATCGTGAGCTGCAACCTCAAAAGAACATCTCGTACGTGTGCTGGTCTTCTCAAAGATAAGAGCAACGTTTTTTCCACGATATTCATCATGAAGCTCGCCGTTTTTCTTCTTGCGCTTAAGGTCAGCTGCAAGATCGAGAAGATACTCTATCTCTTCGGGTTCAAAATCAAGTAACTTTAGAAAATCTCTTCCGTGTAAATTCACTGCCATGGTATGTACTCCTCCTGCTATATATTTTCTTTTCCTTTTTCATAGGAAAAGCCCAACTGCAGAATCAATCTACAATCAGGCTTTATTTTATCATAAAAACATATTATTGAGTACTGATTACCAGAATACGTGAGCTCCGATAATCTGTCCGTCGTGTCCGCCCGCACGTCTGAAGTGAAGTGCAGTACCACAGGTAGTCTCACCTGCAAGTGCCGCCTGCGCAGCCTGTACACAGCTGTCAGGAATATTTCCTGCGTAAACTCTGTCTACAGTTCCGTTAAGAGCCGGTGTAAACTGACCGGAAGCATATATAACTCCGGAAATTGTGCTCGCATATGCGCTGCTCTTTACACGGTTCATAACAACTGCGCCTACAGCAACCTTACCCTCATAAGATTGATTCCCCGCTTCACAGTATATAAGCGCTGCCAAAAGTCTTGCTTCATCTGCCCCCGCAGAAACAGCACCTGTATTCTGTGTAAGCTTCGCCTTCGCTTTCTTGGCCTCCTCTTCGGCCTTCCGCTTGGCTTCCTCTTCTTCCCTCTTCTGAATAGCGGCCATGGTCTCACCTTCGTCGATTCTGAAATCAGTATCAACATATTCGGCCTGCACATAGCCTGTCTCATCGTTGTAGTCAACGGCAATCCAACCATTGCCAAGATCTTCTACCATATCCACAAAACTGTTATTTGTAATAACACCAAGTACTTCGGCATTTTCATCTGCCTCTGCGCGGATACGAAGTGCATCGCAGTTACTTGTTACAAGCTGTACACCAACTTCCTCTGCGAGTTCCTCTGCTTCTTCGTCAAATAGAAGATATTCGTCATTAGCCCAGCCAACAAGATCTCCTGACTGAAGCTTAGTCCATCCATCCTTTTGCTCGATAATCTTACCGCCGCAGTCCTTATAAAGAACTCCGACCTTCTCAGAGCTGTCATCAGGTGAAATGCGAATGTTCATTACCTGATTAACATTTGCCATAACAAGTTTAGAGGAATCCTCTTCTTCCTGTTCCTGTTCCTCTTCGTCCTCAGCATCTTCTGCCGCTTTATCATTTATATCCTCAGCGACATCATGAGCCTTAGCTCTCTCCTCATCGGAAACCTCAGCTACTTCAGTAGGATTGAGTAAGTTACCAACACCCACATCGTTGCTGTTCAATATATTTGTAGTCCTTGCCTGTACGGTCTTGCAGTTGGAAGTTCCCAGCATGATGATCATCATTGTGACAGCCAGGATTCCACGCATTAACGTGCCTGCTTTTTTCATGTTATTTTTGCTTCCTTTTTAAAATTATTACAAATTGTTAAAACAAAATACTCCACGATTGTAACAAATGAGTGTTATTTTGTCAAATTTTTACACAAATTGTCTAAAAAAAGACTCCCCTAATAATCGGGGAGTCTATGCGGATTCTTCATGTTAATAAATATTTCATATTTTATCGAGCACTTAATTATCCGAATTTCGTATTCAATTTACAATTCTTTGCTGCGCTCAGTAGCTGCCTGGACTGCGTTCATGACAATTCCGCGAAAGCCCATTTCTTCCATAACTTTCACTGCCTCTATGGTTGTACCGGCAGGTGAACACACCATGTCCTTGAGCTCACCCGGATGCTTTCCAGTCTCCAGCACCATCTTCGCACTTCCAAGTACAGCCTGTGCAGCAAATTCATAGGCTTGCTTCCTCGGCATACCTCCAAGTACAGCTGCATCGGCCATTGCCTCTATGAAAAGGAAAACATATGCAGGAGATGAGCCGCTTACACCGGTCACAACATCCATAAGGTTCTCTGTTACTACGTTTGCGGTACCGCAGCTTCTCAAAAGGTCCAAAGCAAGGTTTAAATCGCTATCACTGCACAAATTGTTGGGACATACAGCGGCGCACCCCTCACCTACAAGCGCGGGAGTGTTGGGCATAACTCTTATTGTCTTAACGGGTTTTTCAAATTCCTTTGCAATCCATTCAAGACTTTTGCCCGCAGCTATACTGATAATAAGCTTGTTTTCATCAATCTCATCCATGATGTCAGCAATTGCTACCTTTAAAAACTGCGGTTTAACGGCAAGAAGGATTACATCCGCTTCCCTTGCGACATCAGCATTGTTGTCCTTAGTCTGTATTCCGAATTTTCTGGCAGCGCTGTCCCTTGCAGCCTCCATAGGATCTGATCCGATTATGTCCTGAGGGTCGAAGATTCCCTTGGAGATTATTCCGCCCATGAGTGCCTTTGCCATGTTTCCGAGTCCGATAAAACCTAATACCATAACTGCTCCTCCTATTTCTTTTCTGTAAATTATTATTTTGTAAAGTCCTACTGTCTTCTCTGCCTTGCCGCTTCGAAAGTCAGAATCGCTGCGGAGGTTGCCGCATTCATCGATTCCACCCTACCCAGCATGGGTATCAGAACATACTCAGATGCCGCATCTGCAGCTTCCTTTGTAAGCCCGTTACCTTCATTTCCTATCAAAAAAGCGGACGCTCCCTTATAGCTTATCTCATCATAGTTCTTTGTACCCTTCAGATGAGCAGCATAACTTGTAACGTTGTACTTTTCCCGAAGTTCCTTCACTGTGTCCGGGATAGAATCCACATATATAAAGGGGACTCTCAGGATGGCACCCATTGTGGATCTGACAACCTTCGGATTATAGACATCCGCCATGTCGCTGCTCATTATTATTCCGGTAACGCCAGCCCCTTCACCCGTCCTGAACATATTGCCAAGATTCCCGGGATCCTGAATATTCTCAAGAATAAGAAGAAGCGGTGTCTCTCCCAGGAGATCCTTAAGCTCCCACCTTTTTTCCTTAACAACCGCAAGTACGCCCTGAGGAGTCTGTGTGTCAGCCATCTTCCTCATGACATCATCCGAAACCTCTTCAAAGCTCACTCCGTCATCCTGCTGAATATTCCTGATGAGCGTCTTATCTTCAGGTGAAAGATTCTCCAGGAAATGCCCGGTTACGTACACCTCTCTCATAGCTTCAAGAGGGACTTCCCTGAGCATGCGGATTCCTTCTATTAAGAATACGCCGTCCTTGCGACGGGCTTTTGATTTCTTGCTGTATTCTGCTATCTGTTTAACGCGGGTGTTGTTTGTACTTGTAAGCATGGGGACCTCATCCGGCGCTTCGCGCCACCTTCTCCAGAGGAGAAGGCACTGGTTTTTAATAAAAAGCCTTCCCGGGTTGGGAAGGCTTTTATTTCTTCAAAGCCTGTATGGCTTTAAGTTTCTATTATAATATCTTACTGATCTCGAACTGATACTCAGGAATGGACTTCTTCATTGCAAGAGCCTCGTCGATATCGTAATCAACGAACTGTCCGTTTCTGTATGCAACTACGCGGTTTGTCTTACCTGCTGTAAGAATGTCTGCTGCGTAGCATCCCATCATGGAAGCATATACACGGTCTTTACAGGTCGGGCTACCACCACGCTGCATGTAACCAAGGATAGAAGCTCTGGTCTCAAGACCTGTAGCAGCCTCGATACGACGTGCCATTGATGCTGAGTGTCCGATACCCTCTGCATTGATGATGATGTGGTGAGTCTTACCTTTCTTACGGTTATCAATGATGTTATCAATGATTCTCTGCTCATTGTAATCGTATTTCTCAGGAAGTAGGATGTCATCAGCGCCGTTAGCGATTGCGCACCAAAGTGCGATATAGCCTGCATGACGTCCCATAACCTCAACGATACTTACTCGCTCGTGAGATGAGGATGTATCTCTGATCTTGTCGATAGCATCCATTGCTGTGTTAATAGCTGTATCAAAACCGATAGTATAATCGGTACATGCAATATCAAGGTCGATTGTGCCGGGAAGTCCGATTGTGTTGATTCCCTGAGCTGAAAGCTTCTGTGCACCTCTGTAGGATCCGTCACCACCGATTACAACCATTCCGTCGATGCCATGCTTTCTGCAGATCTCAGCACCTTTCTTCTGGCCTTCCTCAGTTGTGAACTCCATACATCTTGCAGTTCCAAGGATTGTACCGCCTCGCTGAATGATATCAGCTACGCTTCTGCGATCCATATCAAAAATTTCTTCATTAAGAAGTCCCATGTAGCCCTTCTTAACACCCTTAACCTTCAGTCCGTTTGCAAGAGCCTTACGAACAACCGCACGAATAGCGGCATTCATTCCTGGCGCATCACCACCGCTTGTAAGAACTCCGATAGTTTTAATTTCTTTTGCCATATCAGGTTGTACCTCGTTATTGATAAATCTTTGTCACTTTTACGATTTATATATTAGCGCAATTTTCGGCAATCTGCAATTACGTTCCCCCATAAATTTAGCAATTTTTCATAATTTTTTTGAGGGTGGGGACCACCTGGGTGTGATTCTAAAATTGAACGTTTTCGTCTGCGTCGTTATTTTCTAAAACCAAATAAAACACGGATACAGACTTTATACCACTCTAATGTTATCCGTGCCAAACTGTGAGGTGAGGATGGCGAGGGTGTCTTCATTTGCGTTTACTTTGAGTGAAGTAGGCAGTTTCTTTATTTGTTTGGTGTCCTTGAGGTAGACTGCTACCTGGTCTTTGGCGCCGGGGCTTTTGACGGTGGAGAGGAGGGTGTCTTCGAGGAGTTTTGCTTTGGTCTCGTAGTCCTCCTTATTGGAAAACTGAACCCAGAGGGTGCGGGGCACTTCATCAAAGAGTTGAATTTTGGATGCAATGAGTTTTGCATTCTTTTCTTCTTCAGCGCTGACGCGTCCCTGGATGAATACCTTGGCATCTTCATTAAGCCTTCCCTGGTTGCCCTCGTAGGTCTTGGGGAATACGATTACTTCTATACTTCCCACGAGATCTTCTATTGTAAGAAAGGCCATAAGCTGATCCTTCTTAGTGTACTTCGTGGTCTTGGCTGAAATAATTCCTCCGATGGTTACAGTGGAGTTATCCCTTACAACGGTTTCGCCTGTCTCCTCATCAAAATAGAAATCCGTCGTCTTTGCAGTGATATGCTTTTTCCAAAATCCCTCGTACTCTTCAAGCGGGTGTCCGGAAACATAGACATCAAGGACTTCCTTCTCAAATTCGAGAAGCATATCTTTGGGGTATTCACCTACATCCGGCAGTTTTATCTCAAACTGTTCCTTCACCTCCTGAGGTGCGAGGTCGAAGAGCGACATCTGTCCTGCGAAGGTGTTCTTGCTCTTGTTGTGAAGCTGATCAAGAAGCGGTCCGAAGACACACATCATCTGTTTTCTTGTTCCGCCAAGGCTATCAAGTGCACCGGCCTTGATGAAGTTTTCGACAGCTCTCTTGTTTATATCTCCGTAAGGCTCCATCCTTGTAAGGAAGTCGTTAATGCTTTTGAATTTTCCTCCGGCTTCTCTCTCCCTGACAACAGACTCGATAACAGGACGGCCCACTCCCTTTATGGAGGTAAGCGCATATCTTATTGCCTTTCCGCGAAGTCTGGGATCCTTATTCTCATCATCATCCGATGTTTTGGCAACCGAGAATCCCGAATAGCCTTCGTTTATATCAGGCGGCAGAACCTCAATCCCCATACTTCTGCAGGCCATAATATAATAGGAAACCTTAGCCTGAACATCTATAACAGAAGTCATAAGCGCAGCCATAAACTCTACCGGATAGTAGTATTTCAGCCATGCTGTCTCAAGCGCAACCACTGCGTAGCAGGCGGCATGGGATTTATTGAACGCATACTTTGCAAAATCCATCATTGAATCATAGATTTCATTTGCAACATCCTCTCCGATTCCCTTGGATACACAGCCGGGAACATTTTCTTCCGCATTGCCGTGGACAAAGTTTTCCCTTTCAACCTCCATGACGTGCTGCTTCTTTTTACTCATGGCACGGCGTACAAGATCAGCTCGTCCGAGCGTATAACCACCAAGCTGCTGAACTATCTGCATAACCTGCTCCTGATACACAATACATCCGTAGGTCGGAGACAAAATAGGCTCAAGGAGCGGTGTCGAATACGTGATATTCTGGACGTCCGTTTTTCCGGCTATATACTTAGGTATAAAGTCCATCGGTCCCGGACGGTAAAGAGAAATACCCGCAATAATATCCTCGAAGGAATGTGGTTTAAGTTCCTTCATGAACGATGTCATTCCTGCACTTTCAAGCTGGAAAACGCCTTCGGTTTTTCCAAGTCCGAGTGCTCCGAGTGCATTCTGATCATCATAATCGATTTTCTCTATATCAATAAAATCAGGATCGCCCTCTTTTGCTCCTATCGATTCATTAGCAAAAGCGACCGCATCCTTTATTACGGTGAGGGTCCTAAGACCCAAAAAGTCCATCTTCAGAAGTCCCAGTTCCTCACTCGTAGGCGCATCAAACTGGGTTGTTATATTTCCTTCCGCAGATCTTGAAAGAGGAATGAGATCCTCTGCGGGGCTCTGACAGATTACAACTCCGGCGGCGTGAATGGAAGTATGCCTCGGCAATCCCTCCAGTTTCATACACATATCAATCAGGTGATGTACCTGTGAATCCGTTTCATACATATTTTTAAGCTCGGGATTTATTGAAAGAGCCTTCTTCAAATCCATCGCTTCATTTGGAATGGTCGGGATCATCTTAGCAAGGTTATCGCCAAAGCTGTAGGGAAGATCCAGCACTCTGGCAACATCCCTTATTACACCCTTGGCCTGAAGCGTTCCGAAAGTAATTATCTGTATGACTCTGTCTGCGCCGTATTTTCTTGTGACGTAGTCAATAACCTCCTGCCTGCGCTCATACTCGAAATCCACGTCTATATCGGGCATGGATACACGTTCCGGATTAAGGAAACGCTCAAACAGCAGATCATACTTAATAGGATCAATGTTTGTAATATGGATACAGTAAGAAACTACAGATCCCGCCGCCGAACCTCTTCCGGGGCCTACCGCTATCCCACTCTCTCTGCAAAAGTTGATGTAATCCCATACTATAAGGAAGTAATCGACATATCCCATCTTCTGGATTACAGAAAGCTCATAGTCAAGCTGTTTCTTGATGGTTCCGTCATCGTCCGGATATCTCTCTTTTAATCCGTCATCGCAGAGCTTATTTAAATATGTCCAGGAATTATATCCTTCAGGCACATCAAAATGCGGGAGTTTTGTCACGCCGAACTCAATCTCCACGTTACATCTGTCCGCAATCTTCTGGGTATTCTCAATTGCTTCCTGTGCATAAGGGAAAAGAAGACGCACTTCGTCTTCGCTTTTCACATAGTACTGTCCGCCCTCGTAGCGCATACGGTCCTCATCCGTGACCTTCTTACCGGTCTGGATGCACAGCAGAAGATCATGAGCCTCAGCGTCCTCCGCGTTGGTATAGTGGCAGTCATTTGTCACAACCATGGGAATATCAAGTTCTTTGGACAGAGTTAAAATAGCGGAATTCACTGTGTGCTGCTCCGGAATTCCGTGATCCTGCATCTCCAGGAAGAAATTGCCATGCCCGAATATCTCGTCGTACCTAAGAGCTGCTGCCCTTGCTTCCTCGAGGTCACCTCTTGTTATAGCCTTCGGCACCTCACCTGCCAGACATGCGGAAAGGCAGATTATTCCCTCGTGAAACTCTCTTAAAAGTTCAAGATCAACTCTCGGCTTATAGTAATATCCTTCAGTAAATCCCCGGCTTACAATGTGGGAAAGATTCTCATATCCCTTATTATTCTCTGCAAGAAGAACCAGATGATAGTATCTGTTCTCATTAACTCCCATCTCCTTCTCAAAACGGGAACCGGGTGCAACGTATACCTCACAGCCGATAATTGGCTTGATTCCCTCTTGCTTAGCCAGCTTATAAAATTCTATAACGCCGTACATGACTCCGTGATCCGTTATGGCTCCCGCAGTCATTCCGAGCTCTTTTATTCTTTTTACATAATCGGCAACCTTGTTGGATCCATCCAACAGGGAATATCCGGTATGTACGTGTAAGTGTGCAAATGACATGTATATTACCTCATCCGGCACTTCGTGCCACCTTCTCCTTAGGAGAAGGCTTATTTACGCAATCCCTACCTGCATATAAAAATACTTTGCGTAGATTCCATCCTTTTCAAGGAGCTGTCTGTGGTTGCCCCTCTCCTGAATACCTTCGGAATCCAGAACGATAATCTCGTCTGCATTTCTAATAGTAGAAAGTCTGTGGGCAATTGTGATTGTGGTTCTGCCCGCTGCGAGTCTGTCGAGACTCTCCTGTATATAGCGCTCGGATTCATTGTCCAGAGCACTGGTAGCTTCATCAAGGATCAGTATCGGAGGATTCTTAAGAAATACTCTTGCAATAGCAATTCGCTGTTTCTGTCCTCCGGAAAGTCTTGCTCCGCGCTCGCCAACCATAGTGTCATATCCGTTGGGAAGAGAGGATATGAACTCATCAAGGTCAGCCTTTTTCGCTGCATCCATTATATCATCAAAACTGGCTCCCTCCCGTCCGTAGGCGATGTTCTCACGAATGGTTCCGTTAAAAAGATACACCTCTTGCTGTACGATACCAATGACACCTCTCAAAGATTTCTGCGTAAGGCTTCTTACATCCTTGCCATCAATTTTCACAGCGCCCTTGGTAACATCGTAGAATCTCGGAAGCAGGCTGCAAAGGGTGGATTTTCCTCCGCCGGAAGGACCGACTATGGCAACCTTTTTTCCTGCATCAATATGAAGATCTATGTGGTCAAGAACTCTCTCCTCGTCATCATCGTAGGCAAAGGATACATCCTCATAATCCACGTCTCCCTTGCAATCTGTCAGCACTTCCGCATCGGGAGCATCCTCAATCTCCGGTACCACATCCATTACATCGCGAAATCTCTGGAATCCCGCAGCGCCCTTTTGAAGCTGCTCAGTGAACTCGATAAGTATCATGACCGGCCCTATGAACACGTTTATATACAGCGCATAGACCGCCAGATCCTCTACTGACAAGGTACCCTTCGCAATGAAGAGTCCGCCGAAAACAATTACCGCGATATACATGAGTCCTTCAAAGAAATTGTTTCCTGCAAAGAACATTGCCATCGTCTTATAATTTGCTTTTTTTGATTCAAGAAAGGCCTCATTACTCTTTTCAAATTTCGCTTTCTCTATGTCTTCTCCGGTGAAGGATTTCACCACGCGAATTCCGCCGAGAGTGTCCTGGAGAGAAGAATTTATGCCGGCAATCTTTTTCCTGTTATCAAAAAAAGTCCTTCGCATAATTCCGTTCTGCACATATGAAAAAATCGCCATACACGCTACGATTGCAACGAGAATCATCGTCATCGGCACGTTCATTGTCATAAGAATAGTAAACGAGCCCAAGAGCTTAACTGTAGATATAAAGATATTTTCAGGCCCATGGTGGGCAAGCTCCGATATATCAAAAAGATCCGATACAAGCTTACTCATCATCTCGCCTGTGTTGTTCTTATCATAGTAGGAAAATGAGAATCTCTCGAACTGCTCGAAGAGATCACTTCTCATCCCCGATTCCATGCGGGCTCCCATCATGTGTCCCTGATAAGTTACATAGTGCTTACACAGAAATCTCACGATGTACATGATAAGCAGTACTACGGCCAGCTTTATCACTCCTGCAACTATCTTTTCAGGAGCCTCAAGAAAAAGCGTCTGCCGAAGAACCCTCAGCAGCTGCGGAAAGACAAGATCGATCAGTGACAAAATCGATGCCGCCACTAAATCCAGCAAAAATACTCCGATATATGGTTTGTAATATGGGATAAATTTTTTCAGTAAGTCCATATATGTCTCCTTTCGAAAAACATCACCTATTCAATATAACATATAAAACACCCTCTATGCTGATTATCTCAGAATAGAGGGTGCCGTAAATATACTTATTTAATTAAAACAAATTTAGCAAGATTGGCTTATGCGTTAACTGCCTTCTTAAGCTCCTCAGCCTTGTCTGTCTTCTCCCAAGGAAGGTTAAGATCGTTGCGGCCAAAGTGTCCGTAAGCAGCTGTCTGCTTGTAGATAGGACGACGAAGGTCGAGCATCTTGATGATTCCTGCGGGACGAAGGTCGAATACCTTACGAACAGCCTCTGTAAGCTTCTCATCGGAAACCTTACCTGTGCCGAATGTATCAACAAGAATTGATGTGGGCTGTGCAACACCGATAGCATATGAAAGCTGAATCTCAGCCTTGTCAGCAAGACCAGCAGCTACGATGTTCTTTGCAACATAACGAGCTGCGTAAGCACCTGAACGGTCAACCTTTGTGCAATCCTTACCGGAGAAAGCACCGCCGCCGTGACGAGCAGCGCCGCCGTAAGTATCAACGATGATCTTACGTCCTGTAAGACCTGCATCACCCTGAGGTCCGCCGATTACAAAACGACCTGTGGGATTGATGTAAATCTTTGTGTTCTCATCAACCATAGCTGAATCTACAACTGCATCAATAACGTACTTTCTGATGTCAGCGTGGATCTGCTCCTGTGTAACCTTCTCATCATGCTGAGTTGAAACAACTATAGCCTCAAGTCTTACAGGCTTGCCGTTCTCATCGTACTCAACAGAAACCTGGCTCTTACCGTCTGCTCTAAGATAAGCAAGGGTTCCGTCCTTACGAACCTCTGTAAGCTTCTTTGTAAGCTTGTGAGCAAGAGAGATAGCGTAGGGCATAAGCTCCTCAGTCTCGTTTGTAGCATAACCGAACATCATACCCTGATCGCCGGCACCGATTGCCTCGATCTCCTCGTCAGTCATCTTGTTCTCTCTAGCCTCGATAGCCTTGTCAACACCCATAGCGATATCAGCTGACTGCTGGTCAAGAGCTACCATAACAGCACATGTGTTACCATCAAAGCCCTTCTCTGAGCTGTCATATCCGATCTCAACGATTGTCTCTCTTGCGATCTTAGCGTAATCAACAACAGCCTTGGTTGTGATCTCACCTGTGATAAGTGCGAAACCTGTGCATGCAGTTGTCTCGCAAGCAACACGGCTCATGGGATCCTGCTCAAGGCAAGCATCAAGGATAGCATCGGAGATGTTATCACAAATTTTGTCGGGATGTCCCTCAGTAACTGACTCAGAAGTAAAAATAAACTTTTCTGCCATTTTAAATTTCCTTTCTGCGCTCACAGCGCTCAAACAAAAACGTGGACATTTGTTCAAAAAGAACAAATAATAAATCCGCTTAGCTGCGCAGCCAAGCGGACCTGATATCAGATAATCAAATCCTCTTATTGCTCGCAGATCCTGCTGGTATAAATAACTGTAAATCCAGCACTCGATCACTTACTCACTACGCTCAGGTTGGCACCTTCCGGATGTCCGGGGTTGCCGTGGCTTCACAGATCCTATGTATCTCCACCACTCTGAATAAGAGAAATGTCACAATATGGAATTGTCATATCTTTAAGATACACTACTATATTAATTTGATTCTTGCAAGATATTTTATAAAAAAATAAAAAAATTCAACTTATGATTTAAAAAATGAAAAATCTCTCCAGGATAAACAATGTGGCCGCCCAATATTTTATTCCGTTACTATATTACGTTTCCACTTGATATTGTAATAAAGGAGTTCCACAACGCAGCAGCACATCCAACCCACGGGATAACCAAAACCAACCCACTTGGGATCGTTTACGATGTAATGTGTGAGCACGAAAAGATAAATCTGTCTTATTACTACGAAGGTTGCAATCATAATAACCATGGGGCCTCTTGAATCTCCGCGGCCTCTAAGGGCAGCCGCGAGAGTGTGGTTTACACAGTTGGCAATAAGGAAGAATACGTTGGTCTGAATAAAAAGTGCTCCGAATTCAATAACCGACTCATCCGATGAAAAGAGTCTGATGGCGGGTCTTGCAAATATGTACAGCATAAGCGCAATAACAAAAGTAACAAAAGTTGAGAGGAGAATGGCGGTTCTGGTACCGCTTTCTGCTCTCTTTTCTTTTCCTGCTCCGATGTTCTGGCTGACAAAGGTAGTAGCTGCCATAGCAAAGCTTGACATGGGCAGCATAATGAAAGTATCGAGCTTATTGTAGCTGCTCCAACCTGCCATACAGCTTGAGCCAAAGTGATTGATATAGGATTGAACGAACACATTTGAAAAGGCTGTGATAACTGACTGTATTCCGGCGGGTAAACCCACCATGAATATGCTTTTTAAGATAGCTTTATCAAGTGTCAGATCCTTCCATACAAGCTTATAGATATCGTTTGTCCTTGTGAGGAGCATGAGTGTCAAAAATGCAGAAACAAACTGGGAAATGATAGTCGCGTAAGCCACACCTGCAATCCCGGCGTGCAGACCTATCACGAAGAGAAGGTCAAGCACGATGTTCATAAGACTTGTCAGAATGAGGAACATCAGAGGTCTTGTGGTATCACCAACTGCCCTTAAGATTCCGCTTCCCATGTTGTAGATTAGTAGTCCGGAAAATCCAAGGAAATAAATCCGCAGGTAGGTGGTAGCTTCAGGCATTACATCCTCGGGAGTTGCCATGAATTTAAGCATCGGAACAACACCCACGCTTCCGATAATTGTAAACAAAACGCAAAATACGAGTGTTGTTGCAATTGTAGTTTCGATTGCAAGATGAAGTCCTTTTAAATCTTTTCCTCCAAAATATCGGGAGATCAAAACACCTGCACCGATTGAGAAACCATTAAAAAAGAACACCAGCATATTTACGATCATGGTGGTGGAACCGACTGCCGCAAGGGCCTCTTTTCCTACGAAATTACCCACCACGATTGAATCCACGGTGTTGTATAACATCTGAAAAATATTGCCGAACATCAGCGGCATGGAGAATGCAATAATCTGCATTATTATGGAACCGCCGGTCATATCTCTTGTTGTGGTTTTCTGTGACATTTTGCTATCCTTAATGCTGTTTTCAATCTTAAAGGGTTGCCTGTTTTGGCAACCCCTAATATTTTAGACTTTATTTCTTTATCTTCATTGTAAGTCCGATTCTCTGCTTCTTCACATCTACCTCAATTACCTGAACATCAACGATATCTCCGACGCTCACTGCATCAAGAGGATGCTTGATGTAGCGGTCTGTGATCTGTGAGATGTGAACAAGTCCGTCCTGGTGAACTCCTATATCTACGAAAGCACCGAAGTCTACGATGTTTCTGACTGTTCCCTTAAGGATCATTCCGGGCTTTAAGTCCTTCATATCCATGACGTCACTTCTAAGAATAGGTGCGGGCATGCTCTCTCTGGGGTCACGGGAAGGCTTCTCAAGCTCTGAGAGGATATCTGTGAGAGTGATCTCACCTACTCCGAGCTCCTCTGCAAGCTTCTTCTTATCGCCAACTTTCTTAAGAAGGCTTCCTGAAGCTGCTGCATTGCCGCCCTTCTGACCGGATGTTTCCTTTGCTGCAGGTTCCGTATCCTGGCTGAGACTTACCCCGCCAAGAGCTGCTGCCAGCGCAGCACCCATAGCTGTATTTGTATTCTTAACAACAAACTGCTTTTCCTTCTTCTGCTTCGGCTTAGCCTGAGTCTTAGCTTCTGCCTTCTTAGCTTCAGCTTTAGCCTTGGCACTCTTCTTCTGAGCTTCCCTTACATCCTCCATGGTGAGGCCGAGCTTATCCATAAGCTTCTCTGCTGCCTCATAGGACTCCGGATGCACGCTTGTGTCATCAAGGGCATTCTTACCGTCGTGAATACGCAAAAATCCTGCGCACTGCTCATAAGCCTTGGGTCCGAGCTTCGGAACCTTAAGAAGTTCGTCTCTGCTCTCGAATTTTCCGTTAGCCTCACGATAATCAACGATATTCTTGGCAATAACCTTGCTGATACCTGAAATATATGTAAGGAGCGGTGCTGATGCAGTGTTAAGATCAACACCTACCTTATTAACACAGTCCTCAACCACGCCTGAAAGGGCTTCACCAAGCTTCTTCTGGTTCATATCGTGCTGATACTGGCCGACGCCGATGCTCTGGGGATCGATTTTTACAAGCTCTGCAAGAGGGTCCTGAAGACGTCTAGCGATGGAAGCCGCACTTCTCTGTCCTACGTCAAACTGAGGGAACTCCTCTGTTGCAAGCTTACTTGCCGAATAAACCGAGGCGCCTGCCTCGTTTACGATTACATACTGAACGGGCTTATCAAGTTCCTTAATAAGCTCAACGATAACCTGCTCTGATTCTCTGGAAGCAGTACCGTTACCAACTGAAATAAGGTCAACGTCATACTTCTTGATGAGCTTTTTAAGTTCTGCCTTTGCTTCCTCAACCTTATTCTGAGGCGCTGTGGGATAGATAACCTTTGTATCGAGCACTTTTCCTGTAGCATCTACTATTGCAAGCTTACAGCCTGTTCTGAAAGCGGGATCCCATCCGAGAACCGTTTTTCCTGCGATAGGAGGCTGCATAAGGAGCTGCTCAAGGTTCTTGCCAAATACGCCGATGGCGCTGTCCTCTGCTTTTTCTGTGAGCTCATTTCTGATATCACGCTCAATTGCGGGAGCAATAAGTCTGTCATAGGAATCCTTACAAACAGCCTGAAGTACAGGAGTTGTCTCGGGATTATCCTTTGTAATTGTCTTCTTTTCAAGGAAACGAAGGATTTGCTCCTCGGGAGCTGTGATCTTAACTGTGAGGAACTTCTCTGCCTCGCCGCGGTTAAGTGCGAGCACTCTGTGCCCGAGGATCTTATTAACCGGCTCCTCGAAGTTGTAATACATCTCGTAGACGCTCTCTGCCTTCTCGTCCTTGGCATTGGAGGTTACGAAGCCCTGATTCCAGGTCTCCTCACGGATATAGGTACGATAATCGGCATTGTCGGAAATCTCCTCGGCAATGATATCCATAGCACCCTGGATTGCTTCCTGTATATTCTTAACTTCTTTTTCGGCATTTACATAAGGAGTTGCCTCCTCAACAAGGCTCTTAGTAGTCTCCTGAACCCTGATAATATCTGCAAGACCGTCAAGTCCCTTCTCCTTAGCCACAGAGGCTCTGGTCTTTCTCTTCGGTCTGTATGGTCTGTATAAGTCTTCAACGGCTACCATGGTCTGCGCATCAATAATCTTAGCTTTAAGCTCATCAGTAAGCTTACCCTGCTCCTCAATGCTTGAAATAACCTGCTCTTTTTTCTCCTCGAGACCTCTTAAATATGTAAGTCTCTCACCGAGGGTTCGCAGCTGTTCATCATTGAGGGAACCTGTTACTTCCTTACGGTATCTGGAGATAAAAGGAATGGTATTGCCCTCGTCAATCAGCTTTACCGCTGCCTCCACCTGCCATTTCTGTACATTAAGTTCTTCTGTTATTTTCTGTAAAATGTCCATTTTGCCTGTTTTACTCCTTGTGCAATAATAAAATGCTTCCTCCAAACAAAGGTCACTCGTATATTTTACTATGTCAAAGCGAACTTTTCCAATCGAATTTCACCGGAAGGACCGGACCGTCACCGCGCAGTAATTTTACCAATTTTTAATACACTTCTCGGGCTTTTTGCGGTACAATTAACTTGAAGTATTGTCATCTTTTGGTGGCAAAGGAGGAGTTCACAGATTCCTTTTCTGCATACGAATCTGTGAAAATTAAGAAATGACTGAGAGTTATGAGTATAATCAGACCCACAACCCTCTTAATCCAAGGGTTTCATTTGCTACTGTGGCATCCATACTGGGTCTGATCTCAATCGCGCTTATACTAAGCGTGTATTTCTCCATAATACTTGGAGGAATTGCAATTACAATGGCTTTCCTGTCCAGAGAACAGAACGGGAAACTCTACCCGCAGGCCAAAAGGGGAATTATTTTTGGTCTTATCGGGCTTATCGGGGGATACGCACTTATGGTTACCTCCTTCGTGACGGTATTTACCGATCCCGAAGCACACAGGATGGTTAATCAGTACTCGCAGGCTATCAGCGGCGAGAGCTTTGACGACATGGTCAAGGAAATCACTGATAATCTCGGCATCAGTATCGACCTTCCTGTAGAAAGTCAGTAGAGGGTGTGCTTATGAGCGGAATAAGTGGTATCGGATTTAACAGTTCTTATGCATCAGGATTTTTCGGCCCTGCTTTTAACAGCGGCACCGGGACAGCTTCAGAAGCTGCTGCGGGAGCCCTTCAGGGCGAAACGAAAGTCACACTTAATCCCGGCGAATCCGTCGAGAAGAAGCCCGGTATGCGTTCTTCACCGGCTGAATGTGAGACTTGTAAGAACCGCAAGTATATTGACGGTTCCGATGAAAATGTTTCCTTTAAAAGCGCTGCACATATTTCACCTGAAGCAGCACCTTCCAGAGTGCGCGGTCACGAGCAGGAGCACGTAGCCAACGCATATAAAAAGGCCGCCCAGGGCGACGGCAAAGTACTTCAGGCTTCTGTCAAAATTCAGACAGCAGTCTGCCCCGAGTGTGGACGCACCTATGTATCAGGTGGACTTACCACAACTCAGATTATGTATAAAAATGAGGATAATCCCTATCAGAAAAACCGCAAATCAGCCGATGCAGCCAGTGGTCTTATCGGTTCGAGCTTTGATGCGGCAGTATAGGGTCAAATGACAAATGAGACAGACAAAAAACACTAAAACATTGAAAGCCATTGCAAGAGAAAGGCTTCTTGGTAAATACAGAACGACAATAGCTGCAGTTGTACTCTACAGGTTCATAGCCTTCTTAATGATAAATGTCATTACCGCAGCAATTATTCCAACTAATCTAATCACATATTTTGCCTACTTCGGGTCTACCATACTGGTGAACCTTTTCCTCGGCGTGTTCGACTCCGGACTGGCTTATCTTTTTATGAACGTCGTCTATGCGCAATCGGTTTCCATGTCGGATTTATTCCACGGATTTAAAAATCATCCCGACAAGGCAATTCTTCTTCATGTTCCGATTGCTGTAGCGAATACACTAACCATCATTCCGCTGCAGGTTTTGATGGCGATGCTGGTTAAAAACAATAACAGCTCGGTTTCTATCGATCCCAGATACATAATGTTTGCACTGCTTATATCTGTGGTGATGACAATCGCCAATATCTATATTCGTCTCATATTTTCGCAGTCTTATTATATCCTGCAGGATTTCCCGGAAAAGAGAACCTCGGATATCTTAAAAGCCAGCATGAGGCTCATGAAAGGAAGTAAATTCAGACTCCTTTTACTGTATCTGAGTTTCATTCCTCTCGCACTCATCGGAGTACTTGCATGTTTCATCCCGCTCCTATGGGTCGGAGTTTACAACTCGGCATCAATCGCCGTTTTCTATCAGGATCTGATAGCTTCTAAGAACCAAAATACCGACGTCTGAACACGAACTTAATGCGCCATCCATTTTTAATAATCGGATGGCCTTAATATTTTTTAGGGGAAATGTTATGAAAATGGATCTGCTCAATGCAATTAAAGCAATAGATAAAACTCATGAGGATGATGTGCTCCACAGGCTTACCACTGTTTGGGGAGACAATCTGGACAAGGATCATGTCCTCACGGAATATCCCCGTCCGCAGTTCAAGAGAAACAGTTATATCAATCTTAACGGACTCTGGGAGTATGCTTTCTCAAAGAGTGATGTACACCCAAAAGAGATGGACGGACAGATTCTCGTTCCCTTTTCTCCCGAATCAATCCTTTCGGGAGTAGAGAGACAATTGCAGCCTGATGAATATCTTTGGTATAAAAAGGAACTTTCAGGAATCACTCTTCCCGATGAAAAATCCAGAGTTCTTCTTCATTTTGGTGCGATCGACCAGAGAGCCATCGTATTTATAAGCGGAACTCCCGTCGGCGCCCACAATGGCGGATATCTTCCTTTCACCGTTGATATCACGGATGCCATGACTTCATCGCAGTCAGGACTTGCAGGAACACTGACCGTCTGCGTCCAGGATGACAGCGACACCTCTTATCACAGCAGAGGTAAGCAGACTTTAAAGCGCGGAGGTATGTATTACACTGCGCAGAGCGGAATCTGGCAAACGGTTTGGATGGAGATTGTTCCGGAAACTCATATCACCTCCTACAGAATCGTTCCCGACAGAGACCTCGACATGATCTACATAACCATGCATACAAACGGCGAGTGCCCTGTCTCTTTAAAAATATATGACTCAGAGGGGCAGATCCTTATCGCAGAAAATGAGGGCGACACTGTTCACAGAAGTGATAAGACCAGGGACCGCTTTGAGCCCGAGGATTTTTACGGTTCAATTACCCATTCCTCCGACGAGCTCAGCACCTACTCACCCGACATCGAAGGAAAAGGCGCTTCGACTTATGTTTATTCCTGTAAAATTGCGATGCCAAAGCCTCACCTTTGGAGTCCCGAGGATCCCTATCTCTATCAGATTCAGTTAACTGCAGGAAGCGATACCGCCTGGAGTTATTTCGGAATGCGCTCCTTTACAAGGCAGCTTGATGCTGAAGGACATCCCCTCTTTTTCCTGAATGGAGAGCCCTATTTCCTTAACGGCGTCCTCGATCAGGGTTACTGGCCCGACGGATTATATACTGCGCCGAGCGATGAAGCACTCATTTTTGATATAGAAGAGATGAAATCCCTTGGCTTCAACATGCTAAGGAAACATATAAAAGTTGAAGCAGCAAGGTGGTACTATCACTGCGACAGGCTCGGAATGATCGTCTGGCAGGACATGGTAAGCGGAGGATCCTCCTATGCAAAGCCCGTAGTGAGCTATCTTCCCACTCTGTTCCCCGGCGTGTTCGGACACATGCCTGACGGTCCCACAAACTATCACATGTTTTCAAGAGGCTCCGCAGAGGGCCGAAAGGAATGGACTGAGGAGATGGAGGAAACAATCCAGCATCTGATCAACGTTCCGAGTATCTCAGTCTGGGTTCTCTTCAACGAGGGCTGGGGACAGTTCAATGCTTCCGCCGCTACTATCCAGGCAAGGCAGTTTGCCGACAACAGACTTATCGATCAGGCAAGCGGCTGGTTTGATGAAAACGGCGGTGATTTCAGAAGTCTACATAATTACTTCAGACCTCTTGATGTCATAGCGGATAAAAAGCACCGCGCCTTTGTCATCTCCGAATACGGCGGTTACACCTGCTATGTAGAGGGACACAGCAGCGTAGACAGAATCTACGGCTACAAAAGGTTCGATACCGTGGCCGATTTCAAAGCTGCCTTTAACACTCTTATGAATGAAACCATAGAGAATCTTAAGAAGAAAGGCCTTGCCGGTGCGGTTTACACGCAGCTCTCCGACGTTGAGGAAGAAGTAAATGGCATCATGACCTACGACAGAAGACACAACAAACTGAAGATGTGAAAATACTTGAAAAATGCATAATTACCAAGTATCTCGCAGTCTATTTTTATGATACAATCTATAAAACAGATTTTTACGGAGGAGCAACGCTATGAAAAACAAGAAGGCAGTGGTATCACTGGGACACGAAGCTCTTGGCTATACCACCATGGAGCAGAAGGAAGCCGTTCAGGTTACTGCGAAAGCACTCGCAGATCTCGCCTGTGCAGGATATCAGTTAACCATCACACACAGTAACGGACCTCAGGTCAGCATGATTCACAAAGCAATGACCGAGCTGCGCCGAATCTATATCGACTATACTCCCGCTCCCATGAGCGTCTGCAGCGCAATGAGCCAGGGTTATGTCGGCTACGATCTTCAGAATTCGCTTAAGAGTGAGCTCACAAGCCGCGGTGTTTCAACCCCTGTAAGCACAATTCTCACACAGGTTACGGTTGATCCCTACGATGAAGCCTTCTATTCTCCGACCAAGGTTATCGGAAGATATATGTCAAAAGAGGACGCCGATAACGAAGTTAAAAAAGGGAACTTCGTTCAGGAAGTTCCGGGAAAAGGTTATCTTCGTATAGTTGCTGCTCCCAAGCCGATAGATATTGTTGAGATCGATGCCATCCGCACACTCTCCGATGCCGGTCAGATCGTTATCGCCTGCGGCGGCGGCGGAATCCCGGTTATCGAGCAGGGTCATGTATTAAAGGGTGCCTCAGCTGTTATTGAGAAGGATGCCATCGCCGGAAAACTGGCTTCAGACCTTAATGCGGACAGACTTATCATCCTGACCTCCGTTCCCTATGTATACACCGATTTCGGTAAGGACACTCAGGCTCCCATCGAGCGCATGAATGTCTCCGCAGCCGAGCAGTACATCAGAGAAGGTCAGTTTGGAGCTACCGATATGCTTCCCAAAATCGAAGCCGCGATAGAATTCCTTAAGAATAATCCTTCAGGCAGCGTCCTTATCACCTCACTTGCAGAGGTCTCCGACGCCCTCAAGGGTAAAGCCGGCACCTTTATTACCGCCTAACGATGAGCCCCAGCGTATGCTATGGTGTCTTTCAATCTCGTTGCAAAATACGCATAATCGATTGAAATCCACCATAGCATACACTGGGGCTTTTATCTTTCCCTTATCAGTTCTCTGCCGACTTCATCCCAATCCCCTTAAGAACTTCCGTAGTTCTGAGTTCAATCACTGGGCCGCCCTTACCCTTGATATAATCGCCGGTAATGGTAACACTTCCGATATTATCATCCTTCGGAATCTCATACATGATATCCAGCATGAATTCCTCGATAATGGCGCGAAGCGCTCTGGCACCTGTATCCTTTTCCATCGCCTTCTCGGCTATGGCTTCCAAAGCTTCATCGTCAAATTCCAGATTAACCTCATCAAGCGCAAGGAGCTTCTGATACTGTTTCAAGATAGCGTTCTTGGGCTCTTTTAATATCTGAACAAGCATCTCCTTGGAGAGGCCCTTAAGTGTGCATACTATAGGGAGACGTCCGAGGAACTCGGGAATCATTCCGAATTTCTTGAGATCATCAACGGTTACCTTAGTGATAAGGTCGGGATCCTTGTCCCATTTGTCCTTGAGGTCGGCATCAAAACCGATGGAGGTCTGCTTATTCAGCCTCTGCTTTATTATATCCTCCATATCCGGGAAGGCTCCGCCGCATATAAACAAAATATTTCTGGTGTTAACGGTCGCCATTGGAACCATCGCATTTTTGCTGCTTGCACCCACAGGTACCTCAACATCGGCACCCTCAAGGAGCTTGAGCATTCCCTGCTGAACCGATTCACCGCTTACATCTCTCGATGTCGTATTCTTTTTCTTTGCAATTTTATCAATCTCATCTATGAAAATGATACCCTGCTGAGCTTTGTCTATATCATTTCCTGCTGCCGCAAGAAGCTTACTTACAACGCTTTCGATATCATCACCGATATATCCCGCCTCAGTGAGAGAGGTAGCATCAGTGATAGCCAACGGCACATCAAGAAGTCTTGCAAGAGTCTTAACAAGATAAGTTTTTCCGCTTCCGGTAGGGCCGATCATAAGAATATTGGACTTCTCAATCTCAATATCATCCATGGTGCCGGTCTTAACTCTCTTATAGTGGTTGTAAACCGCAACGGATATAATTTTCTTTGCCTGCTCCTGACCTATAACATAATCGTCAAGCTTAGCCTTGATCTTGTGAGGTGCAGGAATATTTTCTATATTGAACTCAGGCTTAACCCTGGTATCTTCCTCTTTTTTCTTTTTGATCTTCTGAGAATTGGGGATTCCGGCGCCTCCGGTAAAATTGGATAAATCCATAAAGTTCAAGCCGGGCATACCGCTATGCTTGTTGAGCTCATCCATAAGAGCCGGGTTGTTCAAAAGATTCTGGTAATCAAACTGGCTGATCGTATCCATCGTCTTGTGCATACAGTCATCGCACACACTTATTCCGTTGGGAAGATGGAACATTTTTCCGGCCTTGCTCTCAGGTCTTCTGCACACAAAGCAAACATCCTCATATTCGCTCTCATTGTCCTTTGACTGCGAGGATGTATTACCTTCTTTAGGAGTCTCTTCCACTGCTGTATCTTTTCTCTCTATAGGACTGTCATCCACGGAGGAATCCATAACCTCCCTGAAGTCCATATCATCATTATCAAATCTATCTGCCATTATAGTTTGTCTCCTCTAAATTCCTCACAAAAATTTATAACTATTATAATATCCTCGCAAACCTATGTCATTAAAAACAGAGCCCCGCCCACTATAAATTTAAGAAAAACTGCCCCTGAGCATCATCGCTCAAAGGCAGTTTGTTCCTAACCTTTTCCTTTTTGTTATTTTTGCCGAGTACTATTTATTTTATATGAATAAGCTTAGTTACCAAAGTCAAAACCGAATCCGAAAGGATTTGAGAAGGGATCGATTCCCTGTTGTCCCTGTTGTCCTTCCTGTCCTTCTTCCTGCTTCGCATCTGGCTGCTGCTCGCCATCATACTTCTGTCCTTGTGTATCATCACTGTCGGACTGAACAGTCTGCTTGGATCCCAGAGTAACCTGAAGCTCCTGTTCCTGATATCCACCTGATGCCTGTCTCTGAACAGTGATTGTTACTACCTCTCCTGCCTCATAATATGCCAGTCTGTTCTGGAGATCGTCCATAGAAGAAATCTCTTTTCCATCAAACTTTGTGATGATATCTTTTTCCTGAACACCTGCTGCCTTAGCGCCGCCATCCTCAGAAACAGCTGCTACATAAACACCGAGAGGAAGTCCGTACATCTCTGATACATCAGAAGTAACGCTGACACCTGAGATTCCAAGATAGCCTCTGTTCTCCTCGTCAACCTTGGCGCGTGTCTTCTCTGTCATAAGCTGCTCAATGATAGGCTTAGCAATGGAAATCGGAATAGCATATCCCATACCTTCAACGGTTGAACCGCCAATCTTGTTGGAGTTGATACCGATAACTTCACCGTTGATATTTAAAAGTGCACCGCCGGAGTTACCGGGGTTGATCTCTGCATTGGTCTGTATAAATGTACCCTGCTTTTCATCATCAAGGTCAATCACACGGTTGATAGCGCTTACTACACCTGTAGTAACTGACTGGCCATATCCGAGCGCATTGCCGATTGCTATTGCGGGCTCACCAAGTGTAAGTGAATCGGAATCACCAAGGGCTGCTATAGCGATAGCGTTTCTGGTATCTGCTGCAAGGTCTGAAAGCTGTACTGCGATTACTGCAAGATCCATATCAGAATCTGTTCCCTTAACCTCAGCTGCTGACTTACTGTCATCTGCAAACTGAACCTCAAGAGAGTCAGCACCCTCAATAACATGGTAGTTGGTCGCAATTAAAAGCTCTGTATCATTTGTTCCTACTATGAATCCTGAACCGGAAGCTGTCTGTTCCTGACTGTACGTCTGTCCGAAGTAGTTATAGGACTGTGTGAAGTTGTTGTTGATGGAAACCATGGCAGGCATTGCCTTGGCAACAACCTCTGTTACATCTGTAACAACTGTTCTTGAACTTTCTACTGTCTCTGTCTGTGCAATTCCTGCATTGTCTCCACTTCCCAGAACAGAATCTGTGCTGCCGGTCTCTTCTTTAGCTGCTACATCCGGCTCGGCAACAGTCTCGCTGTTGTCCTTTTCTATACTCTTTTCCTCTGCCTTAGCCTGATCGTCTTTCTCTGTGGCAGCAGGAATCTGTGAAATTCTGGTCATGCTATAGTAGCCTGCACCGAGTCCCAGACAAAGAACAAGTGCGATAGCTATCGCAGCTGCAACTTTCTTTCCTGTCCCTGATTTCTTAGGACCGTTTCCTCCATTCATACCGGGCTGATAAGAATACTGGTAATTACCATAGGTTCCCTGGTTGTTGTAATTGTAGTTACCGTAGGTATTGTTGTTCTGGCCGTAACCTGAGCCGTTGTTTCCGGAGCCTGTGTAGTTACCGTACGTATTGTTTCGGTTGTATGTCCCCTGACCGTAGGTATTGTTACCACCCTGTCCATAGGTGTTCTGATTCTGTCCGTAAGAGTTATTGCCCTGACTATAGGTGTTTTCGCTCTGTGCGTTGTTAGTTTCAGCTTCCCTTCCAAACCCCGTTTCCTGATTATTTTGTTGCTCGTTATTTTCATTATCAAACATCGTTCATTACCTCTTTTCTTTGATAAATTTGATAAATAAGTTCTCTCATTTGTTTTTTACAAGATTCAGTATAGTTTCAGTTTGTGACGAAATTGTGATAAAAGTATCAAAAAAATATTTCCCATACCTAAATCCAAACTAAATGTTTGTTTCAAGTGTGGGAAATATATTAATCAATAATAGAAGTCGTCCTCTTCGATCACCTGAATCTCCATGTAATCAAACGGAATTTCCTCAATAAATGCATCCTTTGTAAATCTGCATTTGTTATGTAATTGAAAATCGTGAACAGTGGACTTTAGCCATATCGGCTTACTAAGATCCATGTCATAACAGGCTTTCTCGAGAGCATTCATAACCTTGTGAGTTCTGGTGTCCATCGAATTGTCTTCTATGACGGTATCTTTTAAAAGGTGGTTGTCCTCTATAAGTCTTACCCAAAGCCTAAACATGTGTCCTTATTTAATCCTCGTAGCCGTTAGGATTCTGGCTCTGCCATCTCCAGGAATCTTCGCACATCTCACGGATACCGTTCTGTGCCTCCCATCCAAGCTCCTTCTTAGCCTTGTCAGCATTTGAGTAGCATGTAGCGATGTCTCCTGCACGTCTGGGCTGAATCTCGTAAGGGATCTTAACTCCGTTAGCTTCCTCGAAGTTCTTTACGATAT
Organism: Butyrivibrio sp. ob235; assembly: GCF_900109475.1. NCBI lineage: Bacteria > Bacillati > Bacillota > Clostridia > Lachnospirales > Lachnospiraceae > Butyrivibrio > Butyrivibrio sp. ob235. The sequence continues at coordinate 145,393 of NZ_FOBE01000004.1, read as the reverse complement.
CAAGAACGCTGTAACCAACGCCTGTGCCGAGGTTGTAGATTGAAAGTCCGCTGCCGGGCTCAAGTTTCTTAAGAGCCTTAACATGTCCTACAGCGAGATCAACTACATGGATGTAATCGCGGACACCTGTCCCGTCAGGTGTATCATAGTCGTTACCGAATACATTGAGCTTAGGAAGTCTTCCTACAGCAACCTGTGTAATGTAAGGCATGAGGTTGTTCGGTATACCGTTGGGGTTCTCACCCATAGTACCGCTCTTGTGAGCACCGATAGGATTGAAGTATCTGAGAAGAACCACATTCCATTCCTTATCAGCAAACTGAATGTCTGAAAGAACCTGCTCAAGCATTGACTTTGTCCATCCGTAAGGATTGGTGCACTGTCCCTTAGGACACTCCTCAGTAATCGGAATAAATGCGGGATTGCCGTAAACAGTTGCTGAAGATGAGAAGATGATGTTCTTGCAGCCATGCTTTCTCATTACATCAACAAGAGTAAGTGTTCCTGTGATGTTGTTATCATAGTACTCCCAAGGCTTCTGAACTGATTCACCTACTGCCTTAAGTCCTGCGAAGTGAATAACGCTGTCGATCTTTTCCTTTGTAAAAATCTCCTCAAGGCCTTCTCTGTCGCGGATGTCTGCCTTATAAAAAGAAACCTTTTTGCCTGTGATGGCTTCAACGCGCGCAAGAACCTTCTCGCTTGCATTGGCAAGGTTATCCATAACAACTACGTCATATCCTGCGTTCTGAAGCTCTACTACTGTGTGGCTTCCGATATATCCGGCACCACCTGTAACTAATATTGCCATACTCTATCCTCCCAAATGTTTATAACTCTATGTTATTCTTCTTGCACAACTCTCTTGCTGATTCAACCGAATCCTTACCTGTCTTATTCTTGATAGGTGCGAATTCTTTCTCACGAACAACCTCGTAAGGTACGCAGCTGTCAAGCTCGTGGATCATATCAAGAACCAGCTGCTCGAACTTGCATCCGTTGGGTGTCTCGGGCTTAACAAGCTCGCCGTTATCATTTATGAAAGGAATCTTCTTCTCAACAACGTGAAGAGGAAGTTCATTCTTTGCGATTCTCTCAAGCGCAGGTACATTGAAGAGGTAGTTAAGGATAACACCGTAGTTGTATGCGGGATCTCCTGCCTCGTCCTTGGCATCCATCATCTCCTGTGTGAGCTCATAGTACTCAACGATTGAAGGCTTGCCATCCTCAAGACACATAACACCAACGCCCTCATCGGGAGCATTTTTCTTAACAACCTTAGCACCAACCTCTGCCTTCTGTGCGATTGTAGCACCTACGAAGCAGGGATCTGCGATTCTCTGAAGTACGTTGTCAACTGCGAAGATGTTAACCCACTCGATACCTTCTGCGTGAAGTGTCTTATCAAGACCTGCTTTAATCATAGAAGAAAACCATCCTGCATTACCGTTGGGTGATGTAGAGATGCGTCCCTTCTCTTCCATATAAACCTTACCTTCGTAATCTGAAGCGGGAGCCATGTCCTGTTTGAAGAAGGTAACCTTGTCAGCCTTATATCCGAAGAAATTCTTCTCTGTAAGGAAGTTAACTGTCTTCTCGTGATTCTTCTCACTTGTCATAATGAAAAGATGGATCCATGAACCTGTTGCATTAACAACATCAAGAAGGTTCTCTATAATTCTCTGGAAAATGAATACTTCCTTTGTAAGACCGATGTTGTACATTCCCTTAGGATCATCGGAGCCGAGTCTTGTACCCATACCGCCGGCAAGAAGACATGCAGCAACCTTACCCTGCTGAATTGCCTCTGTACCGATCTTATTAAACTCATCTTTTCTCTTCTCAATCTCTGAAAGCTGCATGCATGCAAGAGGCTCGAATTTTCCTCTCTCTGAACCATGACCTAAATTCTTTGCATTTTTCAGAACTTCGAAATCAGTCTCATCAATCTGCTGAAGAAGAGCTGCCTTCTCAGCATCTGAAAGCTCATCATAATACTTGAGGACATGCATCTGTCCGTTTGCTTCAAGTTTTTTCTTAGCTTCTTCAAATGTCATAATACATTCTCCTTTACTACAAAATAAGCGCTTCTATAATAATATCTCACACCATGAATAAAAACAATCCAAAAAACGCGCTCACTATTCCATTTTTCCCTATAACATGCGAAAATATATAGGGTTTATAGCCACTGACGGTCAAATATACATAGAAAGGACAAAAATCATGAAAATAGTAGCAGCAGAAATTGACAGCGTGGGAAATGATCTTGATTACACCGAGTTTTCAAAAATCGGTGACGTTACATATTATAAGAACAAAGTGACAGCAGACAATGCCGCAGAGCGCCTTGCAGGAGTTGAGGTCCTTTGCATCAACAAGTCAAAGATAACCACGGAAATTCTCGATAAAGCTCCGGATTTAAAGCTCATCTGCGAGTTTGCAACAGGCTTCGACAACGTCGACATCAAAGCCTGTGCAGAGCGCGGTGTGAAGGTCGCTAACGTTGCGGGATATTCTACTATGTCCGTTGCTCAGCATACCTTTGCACTTCTCTTTTATCTGATGGAGAGCCTCAAGGACTATGATGAGTTTGTGAAAAGCGGCGAATATGCGGCTCAGGAATACTTTTGCAAGCTTGACATCCCCTATCATGAAATCGACGGTATGACCTGGGGTATCATCGGAATGGGTAATATCGGAAGAAAAGTTGCCCAGATAGCAACTGCCTTCGGAGCAAAAGTTATCTTCTACTCCGCTTCAGGAAGAACCGAGCACAAGGATGAGGACAAAGCTTACGAGATGGTAAGTTTTGACGAGCTCTTAGAGCGAAGCGACATTCTCTCTCTCCACTGCCCTCTCACAGACAGCACACGAAATCTTATCGATGCAGCTGCATTTAAGAAGATGAAGAAAACCGCATATCTCATCAACGTTGCAAGAGGCCCCGTAGTTAACGAGGATGATCTTGCAAATGCAATTGAACAGGGTGAGATCGCAGGCGCCGGCCTCGACGTTCTTACTGTAGAGCCTATGAAAAAGGACAGCCCGCTTCTTAGAATCAAGGACAGTCAGAAGCTCTTTGTTACACCTCACATGGCCTGGGCCAGTGTTGAAGCCAGAATCCGCTGCGTCGATGAAGTAGCTAAGAACATAGCCGCTTTTGAAAAGGGCGAAAAGAGAAATATCGTAAATTAAGACGATGTGAGAAATTTTATCAGATTATGAAATGGCAGAGACCATTTTGCGGAAAGGATCAGAAACATGAGAATTACTCTTAACAACAATGTGATTGTCGCTGAGATTGAAACTGCCGGTGCCGAGTTAAAAAGCATCAAAAAAGGAGATAAGGAATATATGTGGTGCGCAGATCCCGCTTTCTGGAATCGCACCTCACCCGTACTCTTTCCTTTTGTAGGTGCTGTTGCAGACGGCAAATACAGGGTTGACGGCCACGAATATCCCATGGGACAGCACGGCTTTGCAAGAGATATGGAATTTGAGCTTGAGGAAAAAACTGATGACTGTGCAGTTTTCTCCCTTACTTCAAATGAAACAACCCTTTCAAAGTACCCCTTTGATTTTAAGCTGACCATCTCCTACAAACTTGATGGCGACAGTATTATTGTGGGATGGAAGGTAGAAAACACAGGAAAAGAAGACATGCCTTTCGCAATCGGAGCTCATCCGGCATTTAACTGCGAGCTCAGCTCTGAAGGCACATTGAAAGGAAATTCCGTAATATTAAAAACAGATAAGGATGTCCTCACCGTGAGAAAGTTCCATGATCCTCTCGCTGCAAACGAGACCTATGAACTTACTCTGAAGAGTGACAAATCCTTCGAAGTCGATGAGCACACCTTCGACGGCGGCGCGATCATTCTGGAAAACAGCCAGGTTAGCGGTGCCAGCATCAAAAATGCAGAAGGCGATGTTTTCGTTGAGATGACCTTCGATGCTCCGCTCCTTGGAATCTGGTCTCCCGTAGGTAAAAATGCTCCCTTCATCTGCCTTGAGCCCTGGTATGGAAGGGCTGACGCAGAGGGATTTTCAGGTGAATTAAAAGACCGCGACTTTGAGCAACTGCTTAATCCGGGCGACTCTTTTGACGCAGAGTATCGCGTTTCTTTTAAATTATAGTTGTATCTGAGTTTTGAAGATAATTGTGATAACAGATTACGATATCTGACCTCCGGATATAATATCGTGATCTTCGAGCACGCGGCTCAAAGCTTCCTCATCCGCTACTATACTCACATTATTGTGAAGCTGTAAGATGGATGCGGGAACCGCCGGTGTTATCGGACCAAACAATGACTCATAAAGGGCATCCGCTTTTCCCTCTCCGGAGGCGATGAGCAGGATGCTTTTTGCTTGCATTATATTCTTTATTCCCATGGAATATGCATATCTGGGGACGTCTCTCTCCGATGTAAAAAACCTGGCATTTGCCTTGATTGTATTCTCGGTAAGAGCCACGCAGTGAGTAGTTTTGTCAAATGAGATTCCGGGTTCGTTAAACCCAATATGGCCATTACTTCCTATTCCAAGAAGCTGCAAATCAATTCCACCGCATTCGTTTATGACGTTGTCATAACGAGTGCACTCTTTTTCTGAATCCTCTTCAAGGCCATTAGGAATATTGGTGTTTTCCGGTTTGATATTAATATGATCAAACAGATTGGTGTGCATAAAGTGATAATAACTCTGCTCATCCTCAGGACTGAGACCCTTGTATTCATCGAGGTTTATCGTCTTCACCTCCGAAAAATCAAGGTCACCCTTTTTATACCAATCGATGAGTTGTTTATAAGTCCCAATGGGAGACGAACCGGTTGCAAGGCCAAGAACCGCATCCGGCTTCATGATTACCTGCGCAGAGATAATGTTCGCAGCTTTTCTACTCAGGTCATTATAATCTTTTGCTCTGTAGATTCTCATGCATAACCCCCTCATTATTTGGCATTAGCATTTTCAATATCTACATCCATTATAAATCTGTTTTCAGGCACAAAAAAGCCGCAGATGCGTACCTTATGGTAAACATCTGCGGCCTATTATTTTTCCTAAATAATCACTTAGTAATTAAGCGAAAGGGTTCTCTGTAGGATAAGGAAGTGATGCAGGCTGGTTGTAGCCGATTACTTCTGCTCCAACATACTTGAATACCTCAAAGAGTGCCTTTCCGAAGTGACCGAATGCTACTGCACCGTGATGAGGGAAGTTGTGCTGGATAAGAATGTGTCTGTAGAATCTTCCCATCTCCGGAATAGCGAATACACCGATACCACCGAAGGATCTTGTAGGAACATTGAGAACCTCACCCTGTGCAACGTATGCCTTAAGGTGGTTATCAGATGTGCTCTGAAGTCTGTAGAATGTGATGTTGCCGGGAGCGATATCACCTTCAAGTGTTCCCTGTGTAACTTCCTCAGGAAGGTTTCTAGCCATGATTCTCTGGAACTTCATCTCGCAGCTAGCAAGCTTGCTTGTGCAAGTATTTCCACAGTGGAAGCCCATGAATGTATCTGTGTGCTTGTAGTCGAACTTGCCCTTGATGGACTCTTCGTACATATCAGCAGGTACAGAGTTGTTGATATCAAGAAGTGTTACAGCGTCATCAGAGATGCATGTTCCGATGAACTCTGAGATTGCACCGTAGATATCTACTTCGCAGGATACCGGAATTCCGCGGCCTGTAAGTCTTGAGTTTACATAGCAGGGAACGAATCCGAACTGAGTCTGGAATGCAGGCCAGCACTTACCGGCGATACATACAAACTTCTTGCCACCTCTGTGCTCCTCGATCCAGTCAAGAAGTGTAAGCTCATACTGAGCAAGCTTAGCAAGGATTTCAGGCTTCTTGTTGCCTGCGCCAAGATCCTTCTCCATGTCTGCAACAACTTCAGGAATTCTCTTGTCATCAGCGTGCTTGTTGAAGCTCTCGAAAAGATCAAGCTCTGAGTTCTCTTCGATCTCTGCACCCATGTTGTAGATCTGCTGAATAGGTGCGTTACAAGCAAGGAAGTTCATCGGACGAGGACCAAAGCTGATAACCTTGAGCTCTGAAAGTCCGTAAAGTGCTCTTGCGATCGGAACGAACTCGTTGATCATCTTAGCGCACTCATCTGCTGTTCCAACAGGATATTCAGGAATATATGCCTTTACATTACGAAGGTGAAGGTTGTAGCTTGCGTTAAGCATTCCGCAGTAAGCATCTCCTCTGCCGTCGATAAGGTCATTCTGTGACTCCTCTGCTGCTGCGCAGAACATTACAGGGCCACCGAACTTCTCAGCAAGAAGTGTCTCGGAAATCTCGGGACCGAAGTTACCAAGATATACGCAAAGTGCGTTACAGCCTGCCTTCTTAACATCCTCAAGAGCCTCAAGTGTCTGAGTCTCGCTCTCGATGATGCAAACAGGGCACTCATAAATGTCGTCTTTGTTGTAAAGCTTTGTGTAGCTCTCTACAAGAGCCTTTCTACGATTGATTGCAAGTGATGCCGGGAAACAGTCACGGCTTACTGCAACTATACCAATTTTAGCCTGGGGAATGTTATTCATCCTTAAATCCTCCTACCCTTAAAATAATTGTTTTTGTTAAAATGTGTGTACGTTCACACACTCATAAATCATAAGTTTTGGTGCCTTTTTTGTCAACGGGGCATATTTCACAGAAATAAAGGCAAAAATCTGTTAACTATTCCTCCTGCCTCCCCCCTTGGGGGCGCACGACGTCCGGGGGACGTCGGCTTTGCGCGGACCGGAGCGGAGCGGAGACAGGTGGCGCGTAGCGCCGGATGAGGGTCTACAAATTCTGTTCAATATGTATACTCAGCTCCGTATAATTCACCTTCTTAGGCACTGTGCCATACGCCAGATAATTAAACAGAATCTCCAGCGAGAGTTTACCCTGCTTCTCGGGCTCCTGACAGATCGTCGCGGTTATCATTCCCTTGTGGAACATCTCATACTGCACCGCTACAAGGTCATTCGTGATAATCCTTATTTTTCTCTGCGGATCCTCTGCTGCGATAAGCCTGCAGATATCGTAATCCCTCGGGTTGATGACATAAACCACGTTGGTCTCGGGATACTTAATAAGCATCTCTCTGACTGCCCGCTTGTTCTCCTCTCGGTCAAGGGATATGCTCCACTTTCCGAGAAGCTCCATATCGGGATAGCGCGAGTTCATCTCATTTGAGAAGCCTCTGATACGCTCGGTTGCACTCTCCTTGATGCTGTCGTACTCCGTAAAGAAGCATACCTTTGCATCCTCTCCTCCGGCCATTGCAGAAAGTCCTGCCGCAAGCCTTCCGGAAGCGATATAGTCACAGCCCACATAGGCCAGATGCTCTACGCCGTCAAGTCTGCTGTTGTAGAAAACCAGTGGTATGTCACGCTTTTTCTGTTCTTCAATTATCAGATCATTTACGGGAGAAGTGGTGCCTGTGATGCAAACACCATCATACTCTCCGATTGTTTTCTTAAGCGATTTTAACAGGCTCGCCTCTTCCTTCGCGCTGTCGGGATACTCGACTATATCCGTTGTTGCAGCATAGGCTTCCAGGGATTTTGCCTTTTTCTCGGCACTCTCCCTCACCGGAATAAAAAACGGGCTGTACTGTGTCTTGGGAATCATAAAAAGAAACTTCAGCTTCTTTTTCCTGACTGCAAGTCCCTGTGCCACACGGTTGGGTTCGTAGTGGAGTTCCTCACACGCCTTTTCGACGCGTTCTCTGGTCTCCTGCTTGACGTAGCCTCTGTTGTGAAGCACGCGGTCGACAGTACCGATTGAGACACCGGCCTGCTTCGCTATTTCAGTTATTGTTGCCATTTTCCCCTCAAATGAGTCCTGCGATATCGATGTTCTCTCCTGTTATGCCTTCGTATGCACCGTCAGCGATCTCAGAAGCATCCTTGTGTGCAAGAAGCCACTTGTTTGTAGCGAAAAGTGTTCTGTCATCAAGGTTCTTGCCTGCTGTCTCGGTAGTTCCTACGTTTGTTCCCTTGGGAAGTGCGATGAGAACCTTGAAGCCCTTGGAAGCATCTGCGTGGCAGGGTGCATAGTGAAGAGTTGAAGCATAAACCTCAACAAGCACACCCTTAGGGCACTTGAATGCTACAACCTTTGAAGAATCAAGCTTGCCGTCCTCGATGTCGCTGAGCTTAGCAAGAAGAAGGATGAAATCCTCTGTTCCAAGGTTGAACTCGCTGTCTCTGTGGTACTCCATGCAGTTCATCTTTGTGTTGTGTCCGTTGCAGTAACCAAACTGGAAGGGCATGCCGCCGAAAAGGCTTGTGCCAAGATCCTTGGTATCTGCTGAAGCCATGAGCTTAGGCTCCTCAGCCACATAAACAACACCCTCCGGACAAGGTGTGTCATTCTCAAGTGTCTTAAGAATTTCAGCTACGCTGTATCCCTCAACAACTCTGCCGTACTCTTTGAACTCTTTGTCTGTTACACTTTTGATTACCATTTTTCTCCTACCTTTCTTTATTGTTATTGTGCTTTGTTTTTCTCAAATCATCTAACGAATTACGATTTCCGTTAACGTACACACATTATAGGTGAAAAGATGGTGTTGTTCAATTATCAGATTTATACAAAATTACGGGGAAAGTTTTTGACACTATTTTCCTATAGAAGCCCCAACTCTTTCTGCAGATACTCTGCAGCTTCTTTTATAACATCCTCTGAAAATGCAGGTTTAAGACCAAGTGCGGATATAGCATCAAAGTAATCCATGCTCCCTCCGATCCGGCCAAGCTTCATAAATATATCTGTTCCTCTTCTCTTATCCTTCATAAACTCGTTCGCAATATAGATTGCAGATAAATCGCTTATGGAATATGAGATCAGGTATCTTGGAAGGCCTATAGCCTCTACATTTCTATATAGTCCTGCTCCCTTGTCAAGAAGTTCCGGATGCATTTGAACTACGCCGGGTTTATATTGTCTTGTGAGCTCATTGAATTTATCTATGCGCTCCTGCTTACTTGCCCCAGGACAGCCGTACAAAAAAGTTTCAAATTCATGAAATAAACAATACCCTGCAATTTCATCAAGAACTGACGTCAGATGACCTTTTCTGTACTTATCTGCATCCTCACCGAAAAACTTCTCTGCGTAATAATGAGATATAAATTCCATGGACTTGGATGGTATCTCCACCAAATCCTGCACAGGATCCTGAAGCTCCTGGGGCTCCAGCGAATCCATTGACAGCATGGTCTGCATAGCATGACCGCTTTCATGTATCAGATCATTAACACTTTCGGCATCATCAAGAAAGTTTCCGTAAATAAAAGGAACTCTCATTTCGGGTATCCCTACAGTGAACGCCAGCCCTGTTATCCTGGTATCCGTTGACTTAATATCAACATAGCCGTTCTCATTCATTTTTCTGAAAGTATCGCCAAGTACAGGATCCATATCATCATACATTTCCTGCACCTTTTCTCTTATGAACTTCTCATCCCCAAGCGGCTTTGCATTTCCTTCAGCAAAGAATATGTCACTGTCATAGGACGTAAACTCTGAAAGTCCCAGCTCTTTTTGTAATTTCTTATTACTCTTTTCCAAAACAGGGAGGATATATTTCTTTACATTGTCGCAAAACTCTTGGAGCTCATTCTCTCCATAAGAAAATCTTCCTCGCGAAATATTCTCATAATCAAGATAATTCTTAAATCCATTAGCCTTTGCAAGCTTATCCCTTACTTCAACTAACTCTCCTATGAGCTCACCGAATCTCTCACCATTCTTGGCAAAAGCTTTTTCCACGGAATAGCGGGCATTATGTCTAACCTCTGTGTCGGGGGATTTTTTCTTGAATCCTATTTGAGATGCGGAAACCATCTCCCCGTTATATTCATACTTAAGTTCAGACAGACATTTGTGGAGCTCAGTCACAAGCTCGTTTTCTCTGATCAGGAATTCCTCGCCCGCTTCATACAACTTTTTTTCATTTAACTGTTTCTTTATCAGAAAGGCTCCGTATTTTTCTTCAAAAGCCTCGCGATATGCACTGTTTTCGACAGCTTCGTAAATTCTCTGTTCACCTGCTACAGCCATTTTTCCGAAAACATATGCCTTCTCTGCATTATTCTCCTCATCAGTCCCGTCAAGATAACTTCTGATGTTAAGAATCAGAGCCATGGTGGCACTATGAGCAACTACCTTCTGATATTCTTTGTACACCTCGTCGAATTCTTCAAAGCTCTCCCCGTTTTTTGCTGCTGTGACTGCCTGACCGATTTTAGCCTCCAACAAATCAAAATCCGGTCTCTCATACTGAATCTCATCAAACCTTTTCATCCCCAAAAATCTCCTTCGTTATTTGATTTCCCTCGTAATATTCTTAATCCATCCCTTGCTCATATAATGATGGATTGCAAACGGCATCTTGGCAAATTCATCCGTACACATAAGAATATAAACCGTAAGCGGCGGAAGCTTCAACACAAATGCGCTGATCAGTCCCAGCGGAACCGCAAACGCCCACATACAGGTGATGTCCAGTACCATTCCGTACTTGGAATCGCCGCCGCACCTGAAGAGCGACGCAATGAGCACGGTGTTTATTATCTGCCCCATCTGATAGACCACGTTTATGTACAGCATTATTCTCAGATAATGCGCTGCGGTAGCGGATATCTTCACAAGTCCCGGCACGAATGGACTTATTGAAAAAAGCACGGCTCCCGAGACAATTCCCGACAATATGGTAACTCTCAAAATTGAAGAGGCATCTTTTTCCGCGTCCTTGAGTCGATTTTCACCAATCTCTTTTCCAAGCATAATTGATGCCGCACCGGATATTCCAAAGCCCACGACAGTAACCAGATCTCTGGCCACGGAGACAACTGAGTTTGCTGCCACTATGTCGGACCCGAGATGTCCCATGATGATAGAGTTCATATTAAAAGCAAGTCCCCACATCGCATCATTTATAAATGCAGGAAGTGAATACTTTCCGAAATCCACGATAAGGGCCCTGGGTATTCTGAACATGTTAAGCACATTCTTCGGAAGCTCTTTTTGCCTGAAGAAATCAAAGATACAGACAGTCAGTCCGATTCCCCAGGATATCGAAGTTGCAAGCGCTGCTCCCGCTATGCCCATCTGCGGAAAAGGACCTATTCCGAAAATCAAAAGCGCATTGAGAATAACGTTTATAATCAGTGTCGATGCTGACAGGATAGTTGAAAAAAGTACCCTCTCACAGCTTTTCAAAATAGTAAGAAACGGCTGCGCGATTCCGAGGAATATGTAGGAAAGTGCGGCATATCTAAGATAAATTGCTCCGGCATCAATCAGTTCAGGCACATTCGTCCACACCCTGATGACGTGATATGGGAAGAAAAATGCCAGAATAGCCACATTCACAGTCACGACAAGCGAGATAATAAGGCCTATTCCGAGTATCTTGGAGATGACCTTCATATCCCTTTTGCCCCAGTACTGGGCTGCCAAAATTGTCAGCGCAGAATTGAGTCCAAAAAACAGGACATTTAATAAGAACATCACCTGCCCCGCAAGGCTTGATGCAGATATAGAAGTCTGGTCAACTCTTCCAAGCATAACTACATCTGCCATGCTCACCGCTGACGCTATTAAGTTTTGCATTACGATCGGGATTACAAGTCTGAAAAGTTCGCGATAGAATCCCTGTCTTGCTGATATTAGTTTTTTCATAGTAAAAAATGTCTGTAGTCCTGTTTATTTCTGTCGCCTTTCATAATTCTGTTATGCAATTTTAGTTGCACTTAATTTTATCGTATATAAAAACTCAAATCCATTATTTACATTTCTAAATTTATATGATATCGTATTGAACGTTTCAAGGATATTCATCCAAGTATTCCATTTTGGTTTTGATGATTTGTTTGAAAGATTTTTTCTTATGATGGGGTCCATTTTTATACTTATTTGCTGTTGTTGTAGCATTTTCATGTAAAAACTTACTAGAATACTATCTACTTAAGTCTAAAGAGAAATTTCCTGCAAGGCAGCTAGTTTTACAGAAAGGATCACAATGACTGATTATTTTTATACAAGAAAAGAGCAGCTCGAAAAGCTGCTTAGTAAGTATGAATTTGAAGCATGTAAACTTCCCGACGGGACGCTTGCCATATACAACAACGGAGCACGATGCTATCACCACACTAAAACCAAGGAAGGAAAAAGCACACGTTCTTATATCCCAAAAGAAAACTATGATTTAGTTCGAAAACTTGCAAGAAAAACACTATTACTCGACAACATCCGCGATGCAAAAAACGAACTAGCTGCAATCAAAGCATATCTTAAGGTGCGTAAGAAATGCAGATATAATGATATCCTTTCTAAGAATTCACCATATTTACAATTTCTTTCACCCCAATTTGCCTGGCTGGATGATGATGGCTATGAATCAAATCCCAATCACCCCGAAGCACTTATTATAAAAGCCCCCAAGGGGCAATTTGTCCGCTCAAAGTCAGAAGCCATTATAGCTTATGCTTTATTTGAAAACCATCTTTCTTACCAATATGAGGCAAAGCAGATAATAGACAATATTATTGTGTATCCTGACTTTTCTATCAGGCATCCTGGTAATGGAAAGACTTATATATGGGAGCATTTTGGACTTGCAGATCAAATAACCTACCAGAATAGCATGACTTCTAAGATCAGGAATTACATAAACGCTGGATATGTGCCAGGTGATAATCTTATCTTAACCTTTGAAACCAAGGATTGCCCTCTTGATATAAGCTATGTTCACACACTAATCCAATATCACTTTGGACCTTTTGAAAACAGAATATAACCTTTGATTTTCACAAAAAGCTTGTACTATTATTTTTGTTACTCTTTTTCAGTGATTTTCAGGCTTATAAAGGCGCAGTTTTTCGCAATCTAAATAATTAAGAGCATTTGTTACTCTTAATGGCTACTATTGGGAGTAACATTCTGATGATTTTGGTCTATTTGCGAATTTTCCCTAAGCAAAAACATGATTTTACACCCAAAAAGAGTAACAAACTTATTTTTTACTCTGGATTTGCGAAGTCTCAAACAGGAGAAGGATCGACGAATCACCGAAAATATAACAGCACAAGGCCCAAGCTCATAAGTTTAGCATATACATAACCACAGAAAAAGCGCCGCAGCAAGCCCCCTCGGCAAGCCACAGCGCCTCTTATAATGTTTCTTATCTCTGCCGAATTGTCTCCACATGAACAACCAGTTCTGTCATGAAATAGGAAACAATTCCACAAACAAATTACTGTGCGGAACCAATTCGCACGAGTGCACGGTAAAGCTTGGCTTCAGCGCGTACTCTTGCTTCCTTGGTGAGCTGCGCATCCTTCAGCGCCTCCTCTGCCCTGGCTTTAGCTGAACGCGCGCGTTCCACATCTATCTCGTCGCTCCACTCCCAGGTGGTTGGCAGCACACGAACTTCTCCATCCATAACGGAAAGCATTCCGCCGATGCAGGCTGCTCTGCGCTCCTGTCCATTACCAAGGGTTACGTGAGCTGTACCCATACCTATGCCTGTGCAGTAATTGGTATGTCTTGCTAAAATCTCAACATCACCGTCTACCGTGCGTAGCATGATCTTCTCAACTTCGCCCTCATATTCCAATCCATCCAGGGATACGACCTGTAAATGATAAGTAGCCATAAATTAACCTCATCCGTTCTTCTTAGCTTTTTCGAACACTTCATCAATTGTTCCGACAAGCAGGAACGCTGACTCCGGAAGATCATCACACTCACCGTTAAGAATCATCTTAAATCCGCGGATGGTCTCCTTGAGCGGAACGTATTTGCCCGGAAGTCCTGTGAACTGCTCAGCAACTGAGAAGCTCTGTGACAGGAAGTTCTGAACCTTACGTGCTCTGAATACTGTCTGCTTATCCTCATCAGACAACTCATCCATACCCATGATTGCGATAATATCCTGAAGTTCGCGGTATCTCTGGAGAACCTGCTGAACACCCTTTGCTACCTCGTAGTGCTCTTTACCAACTACGTCGGGAGAAAGGATACGGCTTGTGGAATCCAGAGGATCTACTGCCGGATAAATACCCTTCGATGCAATATCACGGGACAATACGGTGGTAGCATCCAGGTGCGTGAATGTTGTTGCAGGTGCAGGGTCAGTCAAGTCATCGGCAGGCACGTATACGGCCTGAACTGATGTGATTGAACCCTTCTTTGTGGAAGTGATTCGCTCCTGCAAAGCACCCATTTCTGTTGCCAGTGTAGGCTGATAACCAACGGCTGAAGGCATACGACCAAGCAGCGCTGAAACCTCTGAACCGGCCTGTGTGAAACGGAAGATATTATCGATGAAAAGAAGCACGTCCTGATTCTTAACATCACGATAATACTCAGCCATTGTAAGTCCGGAAAGGGCAACTCTCATACGAGCTCCCGGAGGCTCATTCATCTGTCCGTAAACCAGTGCAGTCTTGTTAATAACTCCACTTTCCTTCATTTCACCGTAAAGGTCGTTACCCTCACGGGTACGCTCGCCGACACCGGTAAATACTGAAATACCACCATGTGCCTTTGCTACGTTATTGATAAGCTCCATGATGAGGACAGTTTTACCAACTCCCGCACCACCGAACAAACCGATCTTACCACCCTTAGCATAAGGGCAGATAAGGTCAACGACTTTAATACCTGTCTCAAAAATCTCAGTTGCAGGAACCTGATCTTCGAACGACGGAGCAGGTCTGTGAATAGGCCATCTCTCCTGCGTTGTGGGAGCAGGCTGATTATCAACCGGCTCACCGAGAAGATTGAAAATTCGTCCGAGGCACTCGTCACCTACCGGAACTGAGATGGGAGCAGCTGTATCAACCGCATCGATTCCACGAACAAGTCCATCCGTGGAACTCATGGCAATACAACGAACTACGTCATCACCAATCTGCTGTGCAACCTCTGCAACAAGAGTTGCATCACCATTCTGAATCTCAATGGCACTATGCAGATCCGGCAGCTCACCCTCGCCAAAACGAATGTCAAGGACAGGTCCTGTTACCTGTATAACCTTTCCAACATGTTTTTCACTCATTGTGAGTTTTCTCCTTTATGGTTCTTCTGCACCGGCAACAATCTCAGTAATTTCCTGAGTGATGCTTGCCTGTCGTGCTCTGTTATAGTACAAACTCAGTGTTTCTATCATTTCTTCTGCGTTGTCGGTAGCTGCTTCCATCGCAGTTCTTCTCGCTGCAAGCTCACTCGCAACGGAGATGTTGATACTCGAATAAAGCACTCCCGCCAAATACTCCGGAACAACTGTATTGAATACAGTCTCACTGTCCGGCTCGTACAGAATCAGCGATTTCGACTTTTTGGCTTTTCCCTCTTCCGCCTTCAAATCAGACAGCGGCAGGATGGGGCTTGCCTTGGGAACCTGTGACATCATTGATATAAAATCGGTGTAGCACAGGAAAATATGTCCGAATTTTCCTTCTTTATAGGCCTCACAAAGGATCTTCGCTACAGAGAAGCACTCTGAAATGGTTACCTTGGCAACCTCCGCAAATTCCTCGGTGAAAATCTGAACATTTCTGTGTTTGAAGTACTCAACCGATTTCTTACCTATCGGGAGTACTTCGATGTCACGTCCCTTTGTCTCGCTCTCCATGAACTTAAACAGGTTGGAGTTGTATCCTCCCGCAAGTCCTCTGTCACCGGCGATTACAACGTAGAGCCACTTATCACTCGTTCCCACCTTTGTGTAGGGAGACTGAAAATCGTGGTTTCCGTTTGCGATGTCCTGAAGTGTTGCAAGCAGTGTCCCCAAATAGGGTTTGGAGTTATCTGCTTTCTCCTTCGCTTTTCGCAGCTTACTTGCCGCAACCAGCTGCATCGCTTTTGTAATCTGCATGGTGCTCTGTACGCTTTTTATCCGGAGTTTCACAGCTTTCATATTAGCAGCCATGTGTATTTCCTCCAAAAAGTGTTATCAATGGACAACTTCAGCTATCTCAGCCTTTCTTACTTAAGAAGCTCTCTGTATAAGCCTTGAGCACGTTCTTCATCTTCTCTTCAGTCTCAGCCTCGAGTTTTCCTGTCTCGCGGATAGTCTTCATGACTTCGCTTCCGTCAGGATTACTGTCAAGGTAATCGAAAAGTCCTGCCTCGTACTCGGCAATATCAGTAACAGCAACCTCTGTAAGCACGTTATTGATAACCGCATACAGAATGGCAACCTGCTTTTCAACGGCTACAGGTGAGCTCTTGTCCTGTTTAAGAACTTCCACGATTCTTTCACCCTGTGCAAGACGTGACTTGGTATCTTCGTCAAGGTCAGAACCGAACTGAGCAAAGCTCTGCAGCTCTCTGTACTGTGAGTAGATCAGCTTCAGGGTACCGGCAACCTTCTTCATAGCCTTGATCTGAGCATTACCACCTACTCGGGATACGGAGATACCGGGGTTAACCGCAGGCATGATACCTGAATGGAAAAGCTCGGTCTCCAGGAATATCTGACCATCTGTGATGGAGATAACGTTTGTAGGAATGTATGCCGATACGTCGCCGGCCTGGGTCTCGATGATAGGAAGTGCGGTAAGTGAACCGCCGCCGTTTTCATCAGAAAGTTTAGCTGCTCTCTCAAGAAGTCTTGAATGCAGATAGAATACGTCACCGGGATATGCCTCACGTCCCGGAGGTCTTCTGATCAAAAGTGAAAGAGCACGATAAGCAACCGCATGCTTTGAAAGGTCATCATAGATAACCAGCACGTGCTTACCCTTGTTCATAAAGTACTCACCCATTGTGCAGCCTGTGTAAGGTGCGATGTACTGCAGAGGGCTGGGCTCGGAAGCCGTAGCTGCAACGACGATGGAATACTCCATAGCGCCTGCGTTCTGCAATTCAGCAACAAGTGAAGTGACTGTTGATCTCTTCTGACCGATTGCAACATAGATACAGATAACATCTTTACCCTTCTGGTTGATGATAGTATCGATCGCAATTGTGGTCTTACCTGTCTGACGGTCACCGATAATAAGCTCACGCTGTCCGCGTCCGATCGGGATCATGGAGTCGATAGCCTTGATACCGGTCTGCAAAGGCTCTTTAACGGGCTGTCTCTCGATGATGCCCGGTGCCTTGATCTCAACAGGTCTGTAATCATTTGATTCGATAGGGCCTGCGCCGTCAATCGGCTGACCGATCGCGTTAACAACACGGCCTATCATTGCATCGCCTACCGGAACGGAAACAACGCGTCCAGTACGCTTAACGGTCTGTCCTTCGCTGATACCAACATCTTCTCCGAACAGAACCGCGGATACTACTGTCTCTTCGAGGTTCTGAGCCATTCCGAATGTGCCGTTCTCAAATTCGAGAAGCTCTCCCGACATACAGTTCAAAAGTCCTGAAACTCTTGAAATACCGTCGCCGACGGTAAGAACTGTTCCGGTCTCATTCTGAATGATCGCATTTTGATAGTTCTTGATCTGGCTTCGAATCACCTCGGATATTTTTTCTGGTTTTAATTCCATTCTAAAAGCCTCCGTGGGTTTTATTCCTTACATGACTGTCTCGTCAACCTTTTTGCGGAGTTCATCAAGTCTGCCCTGTACTGTTCCATCATAGAGCTTGCCTTCGATCTCCACCCGGATTCCTCCGAGAACAGCTTCATCGGTTTTTTCAGTTAGCAGAATCTTCTTTCCGCTGACAGATTCAAGCTTTGATTTAAGTGCGCTAAGCTGTGATTCGTTAAGCTTGATCGCACTGGTCACGGTTGCCTCGGCAATGCCGTGATCCTTGTTGTAGCTCTCTTTAAATCTTCTCGTACATGCTGAAAACTGTCTCAATAACCCTCTTTCAATAAGGATCTTGATAAAGTTAAGCAGATACGGCTGGAGCTGTCCGTCAAATGCTTCATCTACCAGTTTCAGTCTCTCTTTTCTCGGAACCGAGGGTTCTGATAAAAGAGTAATATAATCGGGATTCTCCTTGAAAATCTCCTTGACCGATTCCATCTGACTTAAGATATCATCCGTAAGGTTTTCCGAAAGCGCCAGATCATACAGACTCTGTCCGTATAAATCTCCAGCCTTGGTCATGACGCCTCCCCTACATTGTTAATGAATTCGTCAATAAGTTTCTTATGATCGTTCTCGTTGATTTCCTTCTCAACGACTTTTCCTGCAATATCCATTGCAAGTCCGCCGATGGTGTCCTTAGCCTCGTTAATGGCTTTCTTCTTTGACTGTTCGATATCAGCCTCTGCTCTCTCCATGAGACCCTTGGCCTGCTGCTCAGCTTCTTTAACGATGTTGTCAGCCTTGCCCTGAGCTTCCTTCTGTGCCTTTGCAACAATGTCTGCTGCCTCGGCCTGTGCGGAAGATAAGCTTGTCTCATATTCCTTCTTCATGGATTCAGCTTTTTCCTTGGCTTCACGAGCTCCCTTTATTTCGTTCTCGGTGAGCTGTCTTCTCTTTTCAATTACCTCGTTGATAGGCTTGAAAAGGAATTTCTTGATGAGCCACATCTGAATGAAGAGGTTGCAGATCTGAGCTATGAACGTCCACGGAACGAGTGTTACTAAGTCCTGTGTGCCCATTCGTTTACCTCCATAATTTCTACTGCGGGGCTTAAACTACTCTGAAATGATTAGTTCAGGTAGCCCATGAATGTGCCGGGTGCAACGAAGATAAGCAGTAGACCTGTAACGAAACCATAGATACCGGTTGTCTCTGCGATCGCACAACCAAGAAGCATGGTACTTGTTACGTCACCCTTACACTCGGGCTGGCGTCCGATTGCCTCAAGAGCCTTTGAAACGGCATTTCCTTCACCAATACCGGGTCCGATACCGGCGATCAGTGCACATCCTGCACCGATACCGCATCCTGCAAGTGCAATACCTTTTGCTAAAATCTGAAAATCACTCATGTTGAAATCCTCCTAAGATTTTTATTATGATTTTTCTTATTTAATTTTCCCCTCATCCGGCACTTCGTGCCACCTTCTCCCCAGGAGAAGGCATATAGATGAATTAACCCTCTGCTGCGTTTGCGATATACATAATCGTCAGCATTGAGAAAATAAACGCCTGCATACATCCTGTAAACCAGTCAAAATATACGCC
Source organism: Butyrivibrio sp. ob235 (assembly GCF_900109475.1). Lineage (NCBI taxonomy): Bacteria > Bacillati > Bacillota > Clostridia > Lachnospirales > Lachnospiraceae > Butyrivibrio > Butyrivibrio sp. ob235. The sequence continues at coordinate 126,272 of NZ_FOBE01000004.1, read as the reverse complement.
CAGGATTGCCGGGAGACCGACGCTCAGGATCGGAATTTGGGAAAGTACATCACCCACAGCGCCCGGTATGAGTCCGAATAATGCGGAAGACGCAATGGCAAGTGCTGCATAGATCAGTCCGTCAATAACAATACCGGAGAGTATGTTACCGAAGTGACGGCAAGCCATACTGACAGGTGTTGCCAACTCGGATAGAATATTGAACGGTGTCATAACAGCGATGGGAGTTGTAAATCCTTTCAGATACCCAAGGAAACCTCCTGCTTTAATCTTGCATGCAGTGATGATAACAAATACGACAATTGCCCATGCCGCTTCTGTCGAAAGATCGGCTGTCGGACTTCGAAGTCCCACAAGGCATATAAGGTTCGACACTATACTCGTGGCGAATATCGCGGATACCAGCGGAATCAGCCAGTCAAACTTGGTGCCACCGGTATTACTTCGAACCAGATTGTGGGCCGCTTCAACGATCATCTCTGCAACCGCCTGGCGCTTTGAAATATTCTCGACCTGAAGGTTTCTCGTCAGGAAGATACACAGCAGCGTTATGATTGCCATTACTATCCAGCTGACAACCAGAGTCTCGGTAATATTGAAATCGCCCAGAATCGGTATGCCGGTGTGGATGGAGTAATATATCTTACTGCCGGCTACTTCAAAGTTCATACTTTATTTTCACCTTCCTTTCCTCGCAGTTAGAATCCCGCGAATTTTTATTAAAATACTGGGAATAAAAAGAGGTATCACACCGGTCACAAGATTGATTGCCGGTACGAAGATAGACAGAATCACCCATAAGAGCTGCATCATCGTGCGATACCGAAGGCTCACTGCCATGGTGCTTCTGGCTCTGTCTGTCTCCTCCTCACTCATCCCCGTGATCTTCTGCACTGTGAGTCCCATCCAGAAGAAGTTACCCACTGCAACGATAGTTCCACCTATCGCACCTAAGAAGACCTTATAATCAAAAGGTACCGTATAGCCAAAAGGCGCATCACTTGGTACCACTTGATGCAAAATAAAAAACAATATTATAACGATAAGGCTGGCCACCGCTGTCCCCACAGCAATAAAAGTGGTCTCCTTTTTGACTGCGTCCTGAATTACCATAAAACTTTCTCCGTCCCCCTCGCCCTTTAAATATGCTTATTAAAACTCACTTCGTTGTCCGGGCGTTTTTTCTTTTCGTTCTTCTTATCGACTTCCAGGTACACCTTGTAGGCTGTCATGGCTGATCCGCCAAGTCCGAAAAAGAAGCCGATAATGTAGACCCAGCCGCCGACTTCGAGCTTCGTAGTCAGCAGATAGCACACAAAAATACAGATGAGGAGCGGTGTTACAAGTGATAACCCAAGCTGCCCCACCATTGCAAACTGCGTCATAAGTTTTGAAAAATCTGTCGTTTTCTTAATCATCTATGCTTTTTCTCGAAAATTATGCCTATTTCTCTCTTATTTTTCGCCATTTTTATGTTTTATGAGGTATCATTTCTGAAAGTTTAAAAATAACCGAAATACCGCAACATATATCTCAATAATACAAGTATTTATCAGAAAAAACAATCAGTTATGGTTAATTTTACAAACATTTTACAAAAAGCCAAGAATGCTTTTATAAGCAATTCCCGGCTTTTTAAGCTGATTATAAAATCAGTACAATATTTTTATTTCTTGGAAATCTTTTTTGCTGCTTTATGAACTTTATCGTAGGCAGCATATCGTTCTACCATCTCATAAATTACTATGTCGGGATCGTAGCATTCCACCCAGGAATCAAACTTCTTTCCGACATCATTCCAGACCACAAGGGTCTCTCCGAAGCTCTCGGCGAAATCCTCTTTCAAATAATTAACAATAAAGCTGTTTCCGACTATCATCACCTTGCAGTCATTTCCTGCTTTATTATTTATAAAGTGATAGGTCTTAATGCCCTCAAACTCCGAATGCTCTTCGTCATAATTCTCATCCATTACAGCATTTGTGACCTTTCTTTCAAAGTTCTCGGAAACATTTTCCCTTCTGACTCCGCCGTAGAAGCTCATTCCCTGGTCGGTCATGTCTATATCAAAATCCGATTCCGCAAGGACACTGAACTTATCCTCCCGGTTTTCGTTTAGCTTTTCCATGACCTTGGTATATCCGATAAAGGCACCTCTCTGAGTCCAATGCACGGGATCCCCGTATTTGCTGTAAACCTCGTAGTTACTCTTTTCAGCTACAAAATCATCCTTTAGAGGAATCACCGGTACATCCGTCCTTGTCTCAAGGGTTTCCAGGAACTGGTCAGTCCTTGAATAATCTCCGTACTGATTAACACTTGTTGGGAAGTACTCGGGATAGATTGTCTGCTTATCCCAGCACTGCATATAATAAAACTCGCAGTCCCTACCCTTTAAATAATCCGATATAGTTTGGAAATCGGAGGCGATACGGTCCTTTTCCTCGTCGGTGAACAGATTGAAATGCTGATAGGTTTCCACCATATCATTTTCAATTATATTGAACTCACCATCAGGTCCCAGTCTGTATCTCTTGCCGTTTTCCATTCTCCCGAATACATGGTACTGCATCAGAGCATTCATAGAGATTATCTGATCTCTGAAACCTAGTCTATCGTTCAGGTAATTCTCTATATCTGTGGGAAGCTCCTTATTAAAACCGCCATCCTTTCTAAGCTGCGGAAAACCTGCAAGCGTTCTGTTCTCCTGCTCAGAAATGGCATCCTCATCCCTGTTAATAAAAATCAGAGGGAGAAGGAGCATCACGGCAAATCCGATTATGTATATTTTCTCTAAAAACTTATTTTTCATAATCATCCTTATTCTAAAACTGGAAATATATGAACGGATTATAGGTTCCGGACATAACCCTCATAATTGCAAGAAGGAACATTCCGTACACCGCTGCCAGCTTTACAACGCTATATGCTGTGCCTGACATTCTGGCATCACAAAATTGTTTCAGGCGCGTAAATCCGCCAACTATATCAAATATTGCAATAGCCATCACAACCAGAACCCAGTTATTTACATACCAGGAGATCTTAAATCCGGGCATTCCGGATAATCCGATTCCGAACATTGTGCCCAGATACTTCATGGCCAGAGCAAAGTTATCCGCTCTGAAGAGCACCCACCCGGTATTGATAACAAAAAGCGCATATATGTGTCTTAAAATATTTTTACCTATTGCATTCTTTTCATCCACAGAAGCGCTCTTGCCGCGGCCTCTAAGGAGTCTCTCCACAACAATAAAGAACCCGTTCCAGGCGCCCCAGATTACAAAGTGCCAGGATGCACCATGCCAAAGACCTGTCAGCATGAATACGATGATGAGGTTCCTGTAAAGGTGCTTCCTGTTTCCGCCAAGAGGAATGTAAACGTAGTCCCTGAACCAGGAAGACAGCGATATGTGCCATCTCCTCCAGAACTCGGTAATATTCCTGGAGATGTAAGGTCTGTCGAAGTTCTCACAAAAATGGAATCCGAGCATCCTTCCTATACCGATTGCCATGTCACTGTAGCCCGAGAAATCATAAAATATCTGCAGCGAATACGCGATACTTCCAAGCCAGGCAATCGCCACTGTGTTATTGGATATTCCCGCATCCCATATGGTATCGACCACCTCAGCCATCGTATTTGCAATTATGGCTTTCTTAGAAAGGCCGATTACAAACCTCGTAATACCTGCAGAAAAATCTGCCATTCCCGGATTTCTGTTATCAATCTCATTTTCTATATCGATGTATCTGACAATCGGTCCGGCAACAAGCTGCGGGAACAGAACAATATAAAGGGCAACCTTGAGCGGGTTCTTCTGAACCCTGACATCACCCTTGAAAACATCGATCACATAACTCATACCCTGGAAGGTAAAGAAAGAAATACCGATAGGCAGGATTATCCCTCTTAGAGGAATTGATATCCCAAAGGCATCATTTAATGTCTGAATGGAAAAATCCAGATACTTGTAGTAAAAGAGAAGCAGCAAGTTACAAACAACTGCCAAAAACAGAACCTCCTTCTTTTTATGTTCAAACAGACTCATAAAAAGAGCAGACAGATAATTGATTATGATACTTGCCACAATGATCCATAAATACCGGGGCTGCGACCACCCAAAGAACACCAGACTCATGATAAGAAGCCATGCATTCCTATAGGTCTGACTTCTTATGATGTAGCAGCCGATCAGTGTCAGCGGCAAAAAACAAAACAAAAAAACTGTAGAACTAAAGACCATAAAAGCTCCATCTCTTGAAAAGAGGTTCCGACAAAGCGGAACCTCCTACATTTTTTTATTCCTCTACAACCGTTTTGATGTGAAGCTCTTCGAGCTGCTTCTCGGTAACCTCTCCGGGAGCACCCATCATGATATCCTGGGCGTTCTTGTTCATCGGGAAAGGAATAACCTCTCTGATTGTAGGCTCGCCTGAAAGGAGCATGATCATACGGTCTACACCGGGAGCAATTCCTGCATGCGGCGGTGCACCATAGCAGAATGCATTGTACATTGCAGGGAACTTAGCCTTAACATCCTCTTCGCCAAGGCGTACAAGCTCAAATGCCTTGATCATGATCTCGGGATCATGGTTACGAACAGCACCTGATGAAAGCTCGATACCGTTACATACAAGGTCATACTGGTCAGCCATGATATCAAGAGGATCCATCTCACCTCGCTCAGCCTTAAGAAGTGTCTCCATACCGCCTGTGGGCATTGAGAAAGGATTGTGGCAGAACTCAAGCTCGCCTGACTCCTCACCGATCTCGTACATCGGGAAATCAACAATCCAGCAGAAGGAATACTGCTCCTTGTCCATGTGTCCGGGAACAGCAGCACCGAAAGTCTTAACAACTACGCCTGCTGTCTTCTGTGCCTGAAGAAGTTTGCCTGAGCTGAGTACCACAAGATCACCGGCCTTAAGTCCAAGTGCGGATACAACAGCGTCCTTGTTCTCCTGAACGAACTTGGCGATACCGCCGACTACTTCGTTATTCTCATCTATTCTGAACCAGTAAGGCTTAACACCTGCCTGAACCTCAACGTCAGCGATGGTCTTATCGATGAACTTGCGGCTCTCCTTGAAATCAGAGATAACAACTGCCTTAATTCTTACATCCGTATCGCTTCCGTCTTCAGCCTTGGTAGCAAAAGGACCAAATCCGCAATCCTTAAGAACCTCTGTAGCATCCTGAACTGTCAGGTCGATACGAAGGTCCGGCTTATCTGAGCCATACTTCTCCATAGCTTCGCGATAAGGAATTCTTGCAAACGGAGCGCCTGATGCTCTGTCATATGTGCCATATTTTGCAAAGATCGGAGGAAGCACATCCTCACAGATCTCAAATACATCTTCCTGAGATGCGAAAGCCATCTCCATATCAAGCTGATAGAACTCACCGGGACATCTGTCACCTCTTGCATCCTCATCACGGAAGCAGGGTGCGATCTGGAAATAGCGATCTATTCCGGAGGTCATCAGAAGCTGCTTGAACTGCTGAGGAGCCTGGGGAAGTGCATAGAACTTTCCGGGATGCTTTCTCGCAGGAACAAGGTAATCTCTTGCGCCTTCGGGAGATGACACCGTAAGAATAGGTGTTGTGATCTCCATGAAATCATGCTCGATCATAGATGCTCTAAGAGCAGCAATGACATTGCTTCTAAGAATAATATTCTTTTTAACCTCAGGATTTCTAAGATCAAGATAACGATATTTAAGACGAGTTGTCTCATCTGCCTCGCGGCTTCTGTTTATCTCAAAAGGAAGCTCGTTGTATCTGCAGCGTCCGAGAACCTCTATCTTCTCGGGAACGACCTCGATATCACCTGTCTCCTGCTTGGGGTTCTTGGAGCTTCTCTCCCTAACTGTACCCTCAACGGAAATTGTTGATTCCTTATTGATTGCCTTAACAACCTTCATCATGTCCTCGGTCTCGACGACAATCTGTGTTGTTCCATAAAAATCTCTCAATACTACAAAGCCGAGCTCAGCTCCGACTTCACGAAAATTCTCAAGCCAGCCTACAAGCTTAACTTTATTTCCCACGTTCTCGGCTCTAAGTTCGCCGCATGTATGTGTACGTGACTGCATTTCTAATACTCCTTAACTAAACTACGCATTTGGCGCGAAAATATACCAGAAACCATTTTAGCACAAATAGCTCACCTATGTTATTAATTTTTCAGCTCATCCCGTCTGTTTCATAGGCAAGCACGTAGCCTTCATGGCCGCTTCTTGCATCCCACGCCGCATAGATTCTGTCTATAGGAGTATGACCGTTTTCTTCACTTATGTCAGTAAGTATCAATATTACCTGGTTTTTGCCGTTCGGCGCTATAACATCATTACTTCGGAGGTTATCGGTAAGTACGTCGATAAGGATCTGCATTACTTCCTCGGCGACTTCTCCGCCGTCCTCTCTTGTAACAATAAACTGCACAATCCAGACATTCACAATGGTTCTCTTCGCCATTCTGGAAAAGAGTCTGTAGACCATCTGCAATTTATCGAGATCTACAAGATATGCGCCTTTCTGACTTCCGCGCTCCTCGAGAAGCATCTTTATTCCGGCAACGCCGTTCGCTTTGAGTTCGCTTTGATCGTTGCCATTCATGCCGCTGCTTCTGAACATATCATATCCGTGTTTTCCGTTTTGCTTTACATTATAAAGCGCTTTATCGGCTTTTCTGAAAAGCTCCGAATAATCCGTTCCCTCTTCAGGGGCACAGACAGCTCCGATGGAGACACCGAGCGGTATTCCCATCTCCTTACCCATGATATCTTCTCCGGATTTCAGTATCTGTTCGTTCAGATATTTTTCTTTCTCTGAAACCGCCAGCTCATCATTGGCTCCTTTTATAAAGGTCACAAATTCATCTCCGCCGATTCTGCCCACAAAATCATCATCACGAATGCAGGACCTGATTAGTTCCGCAAATTTAATCAGAACCTTATCACCAGTCTCATGTCCGAATACATCATTAACAAGCTTGAAATTATCAAGGTCAATTACCATCAGGATACCATCAGTATTCTTGCACATTTCTTCCAGTGCCAGCTGAGTATATCCCTTATTCCAGAAGCCTGTCATCGGGTCTATCTTCGCTTCCTTTTGCCATCTCTCGAGGCTGTTAATACCGAGGCCGATTCTTCCTATCATCCAACCGATGAAGATTACAAAGAGGGTGCATACCGTAAAGAGATATGCTTTGAAATAAGCCCTTTCAAAAATCTGGGATTCCTTCATAACATGGAAGCTTTCCTGTCGTATTACATTTTTTCCTGCAGAGTCATATACCTCCACATTTAATTTGTAATCTCCATAAGGAAGGTTCATGTAGCTAAGAGGACTTATCTCCCTTTGAGTGCATATTATGCCTTCGTCTCCGCTCCCCTCAAGTACTATGTGTACAATAGGATTGGATAGAGTAAAATTCAAAACGGCAACATCAAAGGTTACCCTGCCTGAGGTAGCGGGAATTAAATAATTTCCGTTTTCGTCAGGTTGAATTATTTCATTGTCCGCTGTAAGCTTTCCAACCTTTATAGCATAGTTCTTTTCCTCAAAAGTCTCACCGTTAATGCCTATTCTTCGTACGCCGTCAGTACAGCATAGATACAAATTCCCATCGTAAACAGCGTTGCGGGAATTGGCCGTAAGAGTTGAATAAAGTCCCTTACTCTTATTAAAAAGCGTATAGCCCATGTCCTCGACATTATTTATCAGATCTTCTCTTTCCACTATATAGATTCCGGCACTGGAGGTTATCCACACCCTTCCGTCGTCGGTAAACTGTACATCATAATTGTTTTTGTACGGGAAATTCGTAAGTCTGGTTACCTTCTGATCCTTGTAATAATAGAGCGCATTACTGGTAACATAGATATATTCCCCATCTCCGCAGGGAACGATCTTCAAAATAACAAGGGATTCCATACCATCATCCTTGGCATAGCGATATATAATCTTTCCCTCGGAAATAATAATTATACCCCCGCCGTCTGTTCCGACAAGCAGATCTCCGTTTGCAATTTCAACCATAGTAAGAACCTGAGTTGTCAGCCCATCCTCTTCACCCATGGTTCTTTTTACAACACCTTTTCTTATAAAATTAAGTCCCGTACTGGTAGCTGCTACAATTGTGCCATCCTCAAGTTCCGTGACACATCTGAATTTACCGCCTAAGGTTCCCCTGTTTCTCTCATTATAGGTCTCTATTCCGCCGTCAGTTTTTAATTCTATAAGTCCGTGCTTCCCATAGGTGCATGCCCATATATTGCCCTGTGAATCCTCCATGAGGTCACGTATTCTTACATTCTTGAAGTAGTTTGGATGATCAATAGGAACTGCGTAATAAGTCTTTAAATCTATGGTAACAAGCCCGCTGTTGGTTCCCACATACAAAAGGCCGTCCTTCACAAGGACGCAGTTTACAACATCCTTATCAACGTTCGCTCTGGCAAAAATGTCCATGAAAGGATTCCAGGAATATCGAAGTATTCCCTGCTTATTGGATACAAACCACACGTTCCCCTGATAATCCACAGTTATATCCGTAATAGAGCTGGAAAAATCGGCAACGGACATACTCGTACTTATTCCCTCTTTGGTCATAAAACCGTTGCCCTTCTCGCAGCAGTAAAAGTACCCATTATTTTCCTCGGAATAATATATCTTGTTAAAATATTCAGCGTCATCCACCGAATACCTTCTGCCCTCTATTACCTGCTTATTTACTACGGTAACACACACAACAAAATCAGAGGTTGTGCCTACAAGAAACTCATTATTGTCTCCTGTTCCGATTGCGGAAAAAGATGCCATATCTTCCTTCAGCTTCATCTTGTTTATGAGCTGATCCCCCTCTGTAAAGAAAAGCTCGCCGCCATTTGTAACACCTCCCACTATGCCATGATCGTTACATACCATAGAGCGCACACCGTTTATCTCCTCATCCGGATATTCCTTGATCCTTCCATCTGTTCCCACCATGCAGAGTCTTGTTGCAGTCGCAACAAACATATTTCCGTAAGGGTCTTCACAGAAGTGTCTTACGGAATTTGAGGACAGACCTTCATAAACCGTATAGAAAAGAATCTCCCCGTTATTAGGGTTATACTTTGCCATTCCGCTGTCATTGGTACCGATCCAGAGACATCCCTTTGTATCCACGTACAAAGTCATGACGTTACTAATTCTCTCATCAAGTATAACTTCCTCGAATTTATTTCCGTCACATCTGAACAGCCCGGCATAGGTTCCCGCCCAGACATACCCATCTGGTGTCTGTGCTATCGCATTTATCTCCATCGTAGCCAGTCCGTCATCGGTATCATAGATAACAGCTGCATATTCTGACTTCATATCAAAAGCTTTTACCTGTATGGAAAACACAAGAGAAGCAAGCGGTATCAGAGCCAAAAGAAGCATACTTCCGGAAACAGTCCTTTTCCTTCTATCCGTAATACTCATATGAATGCGCACAAACAGTGTTGCGATAAGAACACTTAATACCTTATCAGGAACATTTACAAATGCATCTCCAAGAAATGACCATACTACCGGAACATTTACGTCCCTGGATATCATGTCTATCAGTCCGTCGCCCCAGATATTTCCCGTCCTTCCCTCATAAAAATGAAGACTTAGGGGCGTCGAAATACACACCGATAAAAGTCCGCAGAACATGGCTGTTGCCAGCACTCTGAATAAGGAATAGTTTCTTGATTTTGAAAAGATGATACCTGCTGCTATTCCTATAGCAATAGATACCAAAGCATACGCAAGATTTATCGGATTTTCAAATGCGGTAATAATATTCAGACTTGCACCACAAATAGCTCCGCCTACAGGGCCGAGCTCAATTGCTGCAATAATAGTACCAATCGCATCCAGCCAGAAGGGCAGCTGAAGCGCGGTAGCTATATATCTTCCAATTAAGTTGACGAGAATGCAGACAAGCATAAGCACATACGTCTGCCATCTCTTTAGCTTTTCCATTATGTCCCCTTCACAAGCCTTTTTGTGCAAGTATACTGGTCGCAATTTTACAAATTAATTCTATCACTGAGTCTTATTTGCACTCAATTAAGCATATGAAAAGAGACAATTAAGAAATTATAAAATATCCTTCTTCTTGGTGCCAACGCTCTCAACAACGGAATCCCCGATGAAAATTTTATAGGTCTTCCCTAAACTTTTCCCAGGCATCCTCATGAGTTACAAAATATCTTGGGCACTCCTTTCCGGTCACGTCATAGTGCCTTATGACGTGATTTTTCTTTAGTCCGAATTCCTTCATGAGCCATCTTGTAAGCTTCAAAAGTGATTCATAGGAAGCGTCCGTGAACTTTCCGGTATCGTCGGGATGGCTCACTTCTATTGAGATGGTATCGTGATTTCTGTCGTTACTTGCTGCAGATCTCTCGTTCAAAGGAAGGCACATAATGATTTCACCTTCCATTCCCACAACAAAATGAGAGCAGACATCGGAATCCTCGTGATTGAAAAAATCCCTGTTCTGCTGTGCTGTCGTCCCGGGATTACCGACATAGTGGATTACAATATCATTTATTCCATCCAGTAAAAGTCCGGTTCTCGAGGGATTACCCTCATCTATCAGTTGAACATCAATCCATTCCGGAATCTCTACCGTTTCCGCATACTTCACATAATCAATCGGTTTGAAAGTTTTGTATACTATGAAACCGAGTATTACTACTACGATTAATTCGATCAGCAAAATAACTGTACGCGCTTTTTGCTTTTTTCTTCTTTGGGCGACCATCTTTTTATGCTCACTTTTAATTTATAGAATATAATTATTTTACTATAAACAATAATATTTGAATTGAATATAACAATAATAGTCATATCACACAATGATATTTGTATCATTTTTCAATAACGTTCAATAATGTCTCATATAAAAAAAAGAGAAGTAATTGTGAACAGGGGTCTGTCAAGTAGATAGGCCAAATAAACAAAATAAGTCAAGAGAAAAGGTGATCACTTCATTAGAGGTGGTCACCTTTTTAGATGCTGAAATCATATAGATTTGGAAATGGTGACAGTTTGAACTGTCACTATAATCCTTGGTCTGCTTAATGACTACTTTATCTGTCATGGAATGCCAGTCAACCCTGCGCTATGCGCACCGCGAAGCGGCTGCAGGGTTGACAGACATTCCATGGCAGATATTCTGTAGTCAAGCAGATCAAGGATATTTGTGCGCTTGGCGCACTTTATTCAAGGCCAGTAGCCTCTTGATTCATTTCTATTCTTTTGTTAAGCTGCCCATTTAGCTTTATACTTCTGGATACGCTTATTCTCAGGAATGGGATAATCAGTAGGCTTATCTGTAAGCATTGCTTCATTACGTACCTGGGCAGGCGTCTTTCCACCGAATCTTTCCTGTGGCCTTTCGTTGGTATAATAGTACATGTATTTCTCTATGGCATTCCTTAGTGAAGTTTCATCAGTTATATCAAACATGCAGTACATTTCAGTCTTGATGATGCCCCAGAATCCTTCAGTCGGTCCATTATCTATGCAGTGTCCTACTCGAGACATTGACTGTTCCATTCCTTGTTCTTGTAACTTCATTTTAAAGACTTTACTGGTGTACTGAAATCCACGATCCGAGTGAAAAAGTGGGGCGGCATCAGGATTTTCAGCTATTGCTTTGTCAAACGTTTTAAATACGAGTGCATTATCATTTCTTGTACTGATAACATAAGATACCGGCGTTCTGTCATAAAGATCAAGGATGGCACTCAGATACAGCTTCTTATTAGCTTCAGGGATCTTAAACTCAGTAACATCAGTTGTCCATTTTTCATTAGGTTTGTTTGCGTGAAAGTCTCTTTTGAGCGTGTTCTCTGCAACAGTTTCTGGAGTTGAAGGTTCATACTGCTTTCTTTTCGCACGAATAATCGCATGAACTCCAATAGCCTTCATGATCCTGTGTATGCGCTTAACTTTATAATCAGTCCCATTGAAGTGGTTAATCCAGAGAGTCATCCGTCTGTATCCAAGGATATGACCAAAGCGATCATCGTATTCTCTGATAAGCTCAGCAATTCTATGGTCTTCCAATTCTTGTTCTGGAACTTCTCTGTGAAACCATTTGTAATAAGCTGCGTGTGATACACCCAGCGTCTTACACATCCATTTTATACTCCAATGTTTATCATTAGAATAAGCCTGTATAGCTAAATATTTACATTCAAATCGAGTCTTACCGAGCCTCACATCCCTTCTAATTCTCTCACTTTTTTTAACAGTTCTACTGTCATGTCCCTTTCCTGAAGTTGTCGCTTTAGTCTTAGGTTCTCACGGCGTAAGCGCTCCAATTCATCAACTTCATCATCTGTTTTATGATGACCGCGTCTATCAACAAGCGCATCTTCTCCATCTGCGTCATACTTTCTTACCCAGCTATAAACCTGTGTATAAGAAACATCATACAAAGAAGCAGTGCCTTTATAATCGCGATTGTGCTCTATGCAGTACTTGACGATTTCTTTACGTTCCTCGATAGTGGTTTTTCTTCTAGCCTCTGCCATATAGACCTCCCGCTTAGGATCATAGTCCTTAAGCTCTCTATTGGCATTATACTCTGAAATCCATCTTCGGAGTACACTCTCACTAGATATCCCAAACTTTGCAACACACACATTTACACTTAACTCACCTTTTATAACTGTATCTACACAAGATGTTTTAAAATCTTTGCTATACCGCTTGTTTCCAGCCCCTTTAGTAAATGCGTCTGCTCCATAATTACGGTAAGCAGCCACCCATCTTATAAGTGTGGCTTGAGCTATATCGTTAGCATGGGCAATTGAATCATATGAGCCCATTCCGCTAAGGTATTCATTTACTCTATCAATCATCCATTCTACGGAATGTTTCCTTTTAGCCATAAAAAATCCCCCTAAAGGAGACTTTGGTTATTTCCATTGTCTACTTTAGGGGAATCATATCATTGTTAGCTTACTTCCCTTTTTTATTCATTAGCATTTTTCGATCACTAATATAGCTCTTTATAATATTATTTTAAAAAAACAAATTATATATTATTAGTTTATTATTCAGTAAATGGATTTGTTGTATCTGTAATAATCGGCTTTACATATCCATCTACTTCTGTTACCTCAATCTTGTACCATTTTTCAGGACTGATCTCATGCAGGTAATAGGTTCCGAGACTGAGCTTACCGATATAGAATGCACCGCCATCTCCCGATTTGCGCTTCTGCATCGTTCCGAGCGCTCCGTTGCCTGACTGATATTTCTTAAGTTCCTCAAGACTCGACGCTATCACGGTCTTATCGGGTCTAAGTATCTCAAACTCTTTACCACTTAGAGGATACTGCTCACCATCAACTTTCTTAAGAAGAAGCTTTCCTCTCTTCAGGTTGATGTTGATTATTCCGTACTTTGCAACATCCAAAGTAGTGTCTGCAGTGTCTTCATCGATCATCCTCTGGATAACGAAAGTCTCCTCGGAATTCTCATATCCCTTAAGAAGTTTAACATTATCATTACCTACTGTAATTCTGTATACATACTTGTCATGATACTTGTACTTCTCACCTTCCTTCAGGTCGGGATCTGCACCCTTCGGCATATCCTTATCAAGATAGTAATCTGCCTCGTAGTCCTTAGGCGCTGCTGTCTCAACCATGTAGTAAGTACCTACAGGAACACTGAATATTACATTAGCCTTCTTGTCCTCGGTGGAAGTTGGTATAGCTTCACCGATTGATACAACTTCATCGGTTGTTACATCCTTATCTCCATCCTTGATTGTAATATTCTCGTAGGCTTTTCCGTTGCCGGCAAGTACATCGGCAAACGTATTATTATCACCGGTCTTGGCAGTATCATAAATCTTGAATTTTGCTCCGGCTATTACCTTTCCGTCTCCGTCGATCTTCTTGAAGAATACCTCTTCGGTTCCACCGTTGATAACCTTGATGTAATTTGTGATGACCTTATCGTTTTCATAGTCAACACGCTTCCAGTCCTTATCGCAAGGTTCAATCTTTCCGTAAGCAGGCTTAACCTTGACATCATCCTTCTTCAAAGTAATCTTGCTGTTATCGTCAATTGTGATCTTGAACTGCGGCGGATTTACGTAATCCTGGTAACCTACATAGCCTTCAGGAATTGTCTCCTTGATGACATAAGTTTTAACTTTATTTTCCTTAGCGGAAGCTGCCATGGTGATATCAAGCAAGCCGTCCTTGTCTGTCTTAGCCTCGTTAACCACTGTAGCATCATTCTCAAAGAAAATCGTATACTTTCCATCATCAAGCTTATAAAGTTTTAGCTGGTCCTCCTTACCATCTCCGTCAACTTCAAATACCCTGAACTCAACATTAGCCATTGTCTTTTCAGAGCCATCATCGTTCTTTTGGTTTCCGTCGACCTTCTTGATGCTTAGTATCGAGCCCGGTGCATAAGTGTTGAACAGATTGTTCGCTACGCTTGTTTCCGGATTAAATTCAACATCAGGTGTATGCGGCGATGTCGAGATGGTATCTGTTTCAGGATCCCAGTCCTTAAGCTTCTCATCATCAGCATTACCTGTTCCGGTCTTGTTGTGCTGAAGCTTAATTCCATAGCTTACCTTCTTTACTTCATCAGTGAAGTTGTAATTCTTCTCTGTTAATGTAAAGGTGTGATCCTTCTCATACTCATCGAAAGCTACTACCCAGGTGAGTTTTACCAGCTTATTGCCATCAGCATCAGTGGAGTCGTTTCGCCTGATATAACCGAATATATTCGAATAAGCTCCAAGTTCTCCTTCAGACACCCTGGCCACATCTTTGCCCGTATCATCTTTCCTGGTTCTGTCGTACAAGGCAAGCTTAACAACATGATTTTTATTTTGATTGTCATCAAGTCTGATATAGAAGCACTTATTATTATCATTTGTAAGCTTTTGACCTATTGTTTTCAGGCTATCATTATTATCGTAGCTATTCTTGGCATTATCCATGATACCTTCTATAGCATTAATAGTTGCCGGCTCTTTGAAGGTTTTTGTTATGGTAATATAGCTCTCTTTTTTGGTCAGCTTTCCATCGATATGGAATCCAATCTCATCACTGGACTGATACTTAACAAAATACCAGCGAAGCGTGTAGTTATCAGGTGTGAGCTCATCAAATGGTATGTAGTTGTCAGCATCAGCATCTGCCTTACTCAGATATATTTTTTGCTGTTTATTTCTAAGAATACTAAGTGCTTTCTCATCCGATGGCAGATATGGAACCGACCATTTATGTATCTCATTATTTCTTAAGGTAGTCGGATTTGGATCGTAGTTATTGGTTCCTCTTACATCCGAAGACAATCTCGGCGCAAGTTGATGGAACTTATTCTCCATGTATCCGTCATCCGTATATCCATCACCATATAGTTCATATCTGATGGCATTATCGGTCTTTAATACCTCTCTCTCTGTCGACAGATCCCTGTCTGAATACGGTGCAATCATCCAATATTTCACGTTTGGATTAGTAGGTGATTTGAACTCATCCGGATACTGAATGCTTCCATCGGGATTTACACCATGCATAATGGTTCCGCCCACATGAACAGCATACTGATTCAGTTCCTCACTGATAGCAACAAGTTCGTCCGCGTCAGTATATGTATTATCCGGAACATCCGCAATCCTTATGATTGAGAAGCTGACATTAGCCATTGTTCCATTCTGGAACTCATATACCCACTGCGCGGTAAGTGTGACTACGCCTTCATCATTCATATATTTTTCAAGACTGATTGTATCTCCGGGCTTTATAATATCGCCGTTATCTGCCTGCCAATATTTAAACTCATACGTGCGATAATTATCATTACCAGCGGTCTTCAGCCTTTGATACATGTGATATAATCTGGAATCACTCTCAGTGGTATTTCTTATATCACGAACTTTATAGTTATGAGTTTCCGCTTCACCGATAATCATCTCAGTATTATCAGGGATTGCATTGCCGCTATCATCAACTGCAGCCATAGGCAACTCATTAATTCTGTTACCGTTAGCATCAATCAGATATCCATAGTTAGTCTGGGCATGCGGAATCACATATTCAACGATTACGGTATCGGGATCATACTCCCATAACGCCTCGAAATCGAAGACATTTTCCGTCCTTGCGGAAATATCAACTGTATCGCCCGGATTATATATTGTTCCGGTTGCGGTATCTCTCCAGCCCTTGAAGATATACGCATGGGTATACTTCTCGCCCTTGGAGATATACTTAGTAACCTTGGGCTCCTTTAATACAATACTGTCTCCCTGGAACACAATTGTCTCAACAGGCGGCAACTTGTCCGCAGTTCCTTTATCCCCGGGATCCTGGTTATAAATGTAGTGAACTGTTTTCATAGGTTGCGCGGAAGAAATATAATGCCACGAAAGAATATCTTCAATACTTGTACTTGTTTCATAATATGGCTTGTCTCTATTACTTGCATTAAATCTCAGACACTGATCCGTAATGGTTGTACTTAGTATTCTATAGGTTCTCGTAGTCGGAAGTCCCTCTGTACCAATCACCAGTCGAGGTGCCATTACTAAAGCTTCCGGTGCGTCTGATAAAGAAACATTACCGTTCTTAATTGAAAGATATTTTGTACTTCCACCTACGTTACAGGAAATATAATGTTGCAGTAACTGCCCTTCAACTTTCTCAAAATGCCAAACCGTAAGCACCTCATTTGGATCATTGATAGTTGTTGCTGTAGATGTTGTTTGCTTAAATGGCGGATCTGATATATTTATTCCTTTAAGTGCACCAGCTTTATACGGAGATACTTCTCCAAGCAAAGCTCTATAAAACTCGTTACCAGTCTCTCTTTTGGTGAAGATAATAAAATCACCATTTAAGCTGATATCATCTACCAGCAAAAATCTAGCCTCTTGAGAGTCAAATGCTGCACTGGCATTAATAGACGCTTTGTTTACTGCCGCTGCCTGTAAAATATTATGTCCAAGATAATTATTGTTAGTATCCTTAATCAAATGATAAGACCCCATATCACTAACAATAAAAGTTGATGCTGCTGTCGTATCATTCACAATACTTAGTGTTTTATCAGCATTCACAGCAAAATACTTATTTCCATTATGTATATAATATCCACTACCGGAAGAAGTAAATGTCCATCTTGAAACATATGACTTATAATTAGGAACTGATTGCTGATATCGCTTTTCATTAGTTCCTCCGTTATAATTGGTTAAATACCATCCATCATAAGTAATTACATAGAATTCCTTTCCATCCAATGCCTTATCAACGTTGTCAATAACATTCGTTGACAGTATCAGCTGGGCATTAGTCGAAGTCGCACCAGTCTCCGTCATGTTGAATGAACTACTTGAATATCCCATAAAGTTGGTAGCGGTCTGCGCATTACCAATAATGTGATATGTTCCCATATCACCTACTACAAACGCATCAGCTGATGCTTCCGTTGTAGTTATTCCCAGTGCAGCTGTCGTACCTGTAAGGTAATTGCTTCCCTGATGGATAAGGTATCCACCCTTAGCGTCATTAAATGTAAATGTCCACGGTGCTGCCGCAAAAGGATTATCTGTTCCGTTTGTAGTTGTATCTAAGTACTTTTCACCTCTTGAGATATAATACGTCTTTCCATCATATGTCTTATCTATGAAGTCTGCTCCGTCAGCTGTTTCCGATACAATCAGCTGATTATCCGCAATAACACCACCCGTATATCGTCTTGCAAATCCGTCGGTGGCATTATATCCCAAGAAGTCTCCTGTGATTTCTGCAACATAATGATATGTTCCCATATCACATGCAGTAAATACGGCAGCATCGTCACTGTTAGTGGTTATAATCCACTTATTTGGATCAGCCGGATCCTTTCCGATATAGTTTGTATCCTTACGGATTTTATATCCGTTTCTTACAAATAAGAACTCCCAACTTGTGGCATCAGAAGCGGTCGCAGTACTTCCAAGAGATGTTCCGTCAATCTTAAGGTAGTTACTTCCGCTTGAATCTCTTATGAAATATGCGTCACCATTTATACCGGAATCGGAAACATCTTCTGCCTCATTAAGAAGAAGGTCATTTCTTCCACCAAGAGAAGTATAGCCGGTTATAGTATTAAAATCGCTTGTTGCTGCTGTATAACCAATATATTTCTGGGCATCTGTGCTGTTTGCCTTGCAAATCCAGTGGCAATTGCCCATATCACTTGCTGTAAATACAGTTGCACCGCTCTTATCTGTAATGCCCCACGCTGTGCCAACTACTCCGATATAGTTATCACCATAATGAATGTGATACCCATCTGCATAAGTTGTAAATTCCCATGGAGTTACATTATCTTTATTTGTATCGCTGGTCAGAGTAGTTCCGGTACGTGAAAGGAACTGTGTATTTGCTCCGTCATAAAATGAAATGTAGTACTTCTTATTTGCAAGCGAAGCATCGAAAGCATCCCACTCTATTTCAACCATTGTATAGACTGAGAAACCATCGGTATTAAACTCAATAACATTTTCATTTACACTTGAATCTACAACCTTGGTCTCATCACCAAAGTGAACGATTCTTATTTCTTCATTTTCCCGGCAAACCTCATCCTGCATCAGCTGGATTGAAACTTTGACATCCTTGCTGGGCTGATATGTATCTCCGCTCTCCGGATCCACAAAGGAGATATCAAATACTCTTGCAAGCTTTATGAGCTCACTGCCGGCTTCTGCTGCCTGCGCACTCTCCTCCACATATCCTGCATATTCTTCTGTATCACTTTTAACTTCAGACACCACAAGTTCTGCATTCGCAGGAATTCCGGATGCATTATCATAGTCCACAGTGATTGTGTAAACATTGTCATCTGTGGTATAGACTTTCTTCTGCTGAATCGGCTGTACGATAACATAGACAGAGAATCCGTCAGTCTCAAAACTGAGCGAATCTGCCGCGTCGTTGGAGGCCGGGTTATCGGACACTATTCCTTCCTCGATAGCCTCATTTGTCACCGTGGTTTCAATAAGCTCAGGCTCATCGTCAGTCATGTGAACCGCTGTTATCTGGTCATCCACAAACAGCTCATTATTCTGATAAAGCTGCTCTGTTTTAATCTCCAGGGTTACAGGTGCCTGAGGCTGAATCTCCTCGCCGTCCTTTACAATTGCGATATCCAGTGCTCGCACGCTTGCGACATCTTCAGTCGTAATTTCCATCGCCTCTGTCGCATCATTAACAAGCTGAGCATAGTCGTAATCCTCGCTATCCTCCGCGATATCTATAACCTCAAGTTCAGCGCCTTCAGGAATCTTTGCATCCTTTCCGAATGAGATACTGATTCCCTTATCCTCATTAACAAGAACGCCTTCAACGCTTTCGTCTTCTTCCTCTTCTATTTCCGTTTTGATTTCTCCGGAATTCGTCAGTGCCTCTTCAGCATTGGGGTCCGATTTCTCTGTATTATCAGGAATAATATCACTGACAACTTCTTCAGGATTTACAGCCATCTCCTCTGTACTTTGAGCGTTCTCCTCAGCAGCCGGATTCTCCTCGGGAGTAACTGCCTCTGCTGCTTCTGCTTCACCTGCATTTTCGCTGCTTCCGTTTTCTTCTGCGGGCGCCTGTTCCTCTGTGTTTTCTGCGCTTTCTGACTGCGTACTTTCAGCCTCGGCCGGTGCCGCTTCATTCTCTTCTACTGAAGCTTCGGTAGAGCCGCTCTCCTCAGGTGTCTCGGCAGCTTCCTCGTTTGAAGGAGCTGCTTCTTCAGTAGATTCTGTTCCGCCGGCTGTGTTCTGCTCAGCTGTGTTCTGTTCAGCTGTGTTCTGTTCAGCTGTGTTCTGTTCGGTACTTTCCTGTGTTGTTTCTTCCTTCTCCGTTTCAGGAATAGGTTCGGTAATCACAGCCTCGGCAAGAGTTCTTATCAGATTGCTATTACTGATATCGCTTGCCATTGCCTTTATCTTTGCAAAGGGATCAATATGTCCCTTAGGACGCTCTGCTATACTGGTTCCTGAATTTATAACAAGCTGCTCAACTATAGGCCAGTCTCCGTAATGACTGTCTGTATAGAAAAGTTCATTGGATGTAATGTTACTGAGCTGGGACGTAAACTTCATTGTGTAAATTGCAGGCTGAAGTTCCATCTCATATCTGTGAGTCTTCTCACCTCTTGCTATCGTCAGGTCAGAACGGGGTATCATGAATTTGTTGTATTCATACTCACCGTTTGCACTGTCGTCAAGAATCTCGTCATCTATTGCTTTTGTCTTATCCTTGTCATCCTTCTCTGTTCCGCCTATACCCTTGAGATATTTTCCGTCTGTAGTAGGATTTATTATTTCAAAATAGTGATTGGAAACAGCTCCACCACCGCCACTTCCGATAAAGCCGCCTGCGGTTCCTTCATTTTCAAAGAATACCTGACAAGCCGCATAACAATTTGCTATGTTTCCGCCGTCAGCACTGCCTGCAAATCCACCTACAGTAGCTGCTGATACAGAACAGGTTGTATAACTGTTCTGTATTGTAGCTCCGCTTGATGTACCGACAAAACCACCTGCGGAAGATGCTCCTATTACATTAACTCTTCCTCTGGTATTTGCTGCCGTGCTCTTATCATATTTTCCTGCCTGTCCGTTACTGTCTGTAATGGTATGTCCACCGGACTGACACATATTGATGGATGCGCCGGATCCTGCTTTACCGATAAGTCCGCCGGTATTTCCTGATGC
Source organism: Butyrivibrio sp. ob235 (assembly GCF_900109475.1). Lineage (NCBI taxonomy): Bacteria > Bacillati > Bacillota > Clostridia > Lachnospirales > Lachnospiraceae > Butyrivibrio > Butyrivibrio sp. ob235. Next base: position 105,492 of record NZ_FOBE01000004.1, on the reverse strand, counting down.
TGCTCTTACATAAAGTGCAGCTGAGCATCCGATCAAAGTACCGCCTTCCATCTCACCGATAAGACCACCGACGTTCTGACTTCCCGTAATCTCATACGTCGAATCATCAAATCCTGCTGTGGTTGCACGGGCAGAGTCTCCGCCTGTAGTACTCAATTCTCCGTTATAGGCAAGTACATTTCTGATTTCTCCGCCGCCGGATACTTTTCCTGCAAGTGCTCCTGCATTTCCTGCAGAATCAACAACAATATTCTTAATGACGCAGCCGTCAACCGAGGTGCCGGTCATTTCACCCACAAGTCCTGCGGTACTGCCGGTACCTGTAACCTTCTTTGCTACAGCATCCGAGAAAGTGTTATATACAAAAATATTTTTTACGGTGGAATTTTCAAGCTTGCCGGCAAGCATACCGGTAGCCTGATTTCCAACAGTGTTTTTAATGTCAAAATCAGTCAAAATGAGATTGGCTACAGTCAGATGCGGCTGCACACCGAAAAGACCGATATTCCTGTTGCTCCCTATAAGAGCATAGGACGAATCGGAAGTATCTATTCGAAGTCCCTTAATAAAATGATATTTGCTTTCTTCATTCTCTACCTGGCCATTTTCCTTCTCGGGATCTTCGGCCTTGATGCTGTTTGCATCACCAAGAGGAACTGCTTCCTCCGGGTCATCGAATCTGAGACCGTTAAAGGATACCAGCTCTTCATTGTTAATCGGAGTAAAGTTCCTAACCTTGTCTTTAGAGAGATTTTCCTCTTCATCCCACTCAATATCCTCAAGAAGGACTGCTGCTATTTCTCCGCCTGTTCCCTCACCTGCTGCCATATTTGCCTTAACATGTGAGAACTCATAGTCAAGGTTCTGAAGATGGCGGGGGTATACAATTTCTGCTACAGAGATTCCGTTTTTGACATCAAAATCAGCAAAGAGGCTGTTCTCCGGCGCTGATATAGCACTGGCTCCTCTCACGTTTTCCGAATATTTTGCACTGCCGTCTCCGGAATCCCAAACCTTTACGGACAGAGTGATATCGTCACCGGGTGTAATGCTTGATCCAAGCTTTCCGCCTGTTCCACCTGCCTTGATATCCTTGAACTGGAGCTTTTTATCAAGGGAATCAAGTTTTACATATCCTATAAGGGCATATCTTCCATTATTATCAGTAGCTGCACCAAAGCAGGTTGCCGGGATAGTGGTTCTTATATCGGAAGTTGTAATAACAATTCCTGTCTTACCGTCAGTCTCCAGGAAGTTGCTGTCCTCATCCTGGGCATAGTTCTGCCAGAAAATCTCGTTTGCAGAGATATCTATATCTTCACTCTCACTCTTTTCACCGCTAAGTGATACTTTAAATGAGAGATTCTCTATCGCTCTTCTTGTCTTCTCATCAGCGGATATCTTTATAACTCCGAGAAGCTCTCGTCTGTTAAGGATCCATGCTCCTACCCTGAGGCCGCTCTTCGCCGCTGCTCCGGCTCCGTTGTTAGCACCTTCGGAGTAGTAGCCTACATATGAATTGTAAGCAGCTATTCTGTCCTCGGGTGTTCCGCGCAACGGCGCGCTTGCACTCTGACAGGTCAGGGAAGCAAGATCTGTTCCTGCCTTTTCGAGATTTTCACTCAGAATAACCGCATAAATATCAAGGCTTACGGGGTCATACTCAATTATCCAGTAATCAGAGCCAAGCTCAACTTCCAGTGTTCTGTCATTTGTGAAAAGCGCCTTGGCTGCACTGTCTTCGTCGGAAGTAATATATGCAAAGGTTCCATCTTCATTTGTGAACCTTCTTGCACTGTAAAGGGTCTCAACAACTGCTTTTGTTACTTCCTCACCATCATCATTCTCGGTGACTTCCGTCTTATTCTCTGTTACGAACAGTTCCATCATCCGGCTCTCAGCGGCATAATAAACAGCCTCAGCTCTTTTATCAAGGTGAGACTGTCTCATATTTCTTATAATCCTGATCCCGGCCACAACGCCAAATGCAACAAGCGCAAGCAGAATAGCAACTACTATCAGCAACTCTGCAACTGTGAATCCTTTTGATTTGTTTCTTCCACGTAAAATATTTCTAGTTGACCCAACTTTTTTCATAAACAACTAACTCCCCGATCGTTATATTTTTTATCCTTTCAGACTTAATTTTCTATTGTAAAAATATTACCTTTTACCGTGTATCTTCCTGTCGCAAGTTCTTTCCCCGTTTTATCGGATACTGCTATCGAATAGCTGAATGTCCCTGCTTCTTCGCTACCTTCACTGTAATCTATGTTAAAACTGCTTACATACAATCCGTTCGCATATTCAAAAGGCGTTCCGCCTTGGCTTCCAACTATCGGATAATAGTTCTTTCCGGTTTTTGCATTTTTCAGGCATAACGTTGTACCTTCAAGTCCCAGTGTGCATCTGCCGCCCAGGCGTGCGCTTCCGTCAATAAAAGAGACTTCCCCGCCCTCAACAATGACATCACTTGCTACTGTCAGTTCGGATCTTACAAAATCTGCCAGCGTAGAAACTATCATCTGAGCCTTGGATCTGTTGGTGCTTTGAATATAATGCTTACTTGCAAGACTTATGGATTCAGCCACAAGCTGCGTAGCCAGGAGCAGAATAATAATGGCAAGGAGCATTTCCAAAATAGAAAATCCGCCACTGCTCCCTTTTATCCTTTTTCTGTAAAGTTGTCTTAACTTTAATTGTACAGTCTTCATAGTGTGTTTGGCTAGTCTATACTAAAACCTGTTACTGTAACCACATTGTTACTATTACCTTCAGTATATACCGAATTCTCTGCAGACTCCTTATTTGCCCTGGTTGCAGCCACAATTGCACCCGGCAGCATTATAAGTGCCAGCACTCCTATAAGAAGTGCAAACAGCGTTTCTATAAGCGTTTCACCGCTTTTTGACTTAATCCTTTTTCTTAGTTTTAGGAACATCTTTAACCTCAACCATTATCCGTACCGGTTACATACATACCATCCTTCGACCAGGATACGTAGGTTATTCTCTTGGTCTTTCCCTTATTCTTTCTACCCGGTATTTCCTGTTTCACAGTCTGAGCCGATCCCGGAATTGTAAGTGTAAGCGGATAGTCCGCTTTATCGGAATCCACCCATACATCCACTGTTATGGTGTAGGAATCATCCATGGTCATCTGTCCGGAAAGGCTTCCCATATCATCAAGACCTGAATATGAAAAGCTTATATTTCTTGTAACTGAATCACTTCCACCGGTTATGCTGTCCGCCATCTGTTTAACAGCATCCCCGAAGCTTCCTTCGAGTCCGGTCAGTTCTGAATCTTTTCCCTCTTTTTTTGTATAAGCCGCGTCTTCCTTCATGCAGCCCTGAACAAGCGCTATCGCCTGAGTTGTAGCAAGATAGGCCTTTTCCTCATACCTTTCGGCGTCGGTTCGTTTTGCATTAAGAATTGACGCATTTACAATCGCGATCGATACAAACGTAACAATAATAAAAATTAACAGTGCGATTATCATCGAAGCACCGCGTGTATTTAGTTTTTCGCGGATCTTCCTGTTAGTTGTCATTAGCATCCTCCGGCAACTCCTTGTCGGGAGTACCGCCCTGCAACGTCTCATAGAAAGTTCCTGTCAGGTTGACATCCACATCCTGATCCTGAACCGTAAGTTCTCTTTCCACAGGTGATACAACAATGCCTCCCACAAGGCATCTTATCTCGCTCTCTTCAAGAGCCTTAACTACTTCCTGTGCCTGCGCATAATTTCTTGCTGTAAACTTCATGACGAACTCTCTTCTGATGAGATCGCCTTCCCTGGTAAGATTAGTGAAATTCACAGAGTAATCTGTTGTATTGCCAAGAATCTTATGCAGAAAATCAATTTCCGACTTGCCTGCATTATAGCTTGGCATATAACCTGTCAAAGCTCCGCCGCCCGCATCATATTCTTCTGCCATGGCTTTTATCTTTTCGACTCTTGCCTTGGTAGCTACGAGCTCGGTTTCAAGAGCCTGCTGTTCAACCCTGGCGGAATGGATTCCATTCTCGATAGGAGTGAATACAAACAGGTAATACAACGCTCCCACAATTACCAGTACAAGTATCACAAGAAGCGTCTTTTCATTTTTGGTGAAGTCTTTATTAAGTATGTTCACTTTCAATTCTCCTCTTCAGAAGATCCTTTTGTAAGATGCACCTTTATCTGTGCCGTCACACCGGCATCTGTTTTAACTCCATCCGTTTCTTCAGTCAGTGTCTTCGCAGATACTACAGAACAGCTCTCAACTATATCCTCTTCTTCCATAACTGTCGTAAGTTTGCTTACACTGTCCAAATCATTTGCTAAGAGATCAATCGTAAGTGTCTCTGACGAGAGATCCATGAACTTAACCTTCATTCCCTGACTGCCTATCAGGTCTATAAGCTTAAGTGTGTCGACTCTGCTGACCCTGCTCTTTTCCTCATCACTCATCTGATCCCAGCTGTAATGATAGTACTCCTGTGTCAGTTGCTCCGACTCCTTGATAAATTTGCTCTGCTCATTAATCTGCTGCTGTAGTTCGTTTGCTCTCTCCCTCTCATTTGCGAGAGTATTAAGTCTGTCAACAAAACCGAATTTTCCTATGAGCAAAGCTGCCACTAAGATTGCTGCAATTGTCCCGAAAACAGCCTTGAGATTTGTCTTCTTTTTCTGTCCCGCAGATGCCAGATTGCTGTTTGTGGCAACTCCTAATGCATCACTTAGAAGCACTCCGACTGACCCGTAAGTAACATTGATTTCTTTCTCTTTATTGTAATTGGGATAAAGCTCATCCATTGTAACAACGGTTTTATCGAGTCGCTCCTTGAGCATTTCCACAAGCGGCTCTGTCATTGCTCCCGTTCCGCAAAGGACAATATCCTTAAGTCTCGAAGTCATATCGGACATTTCATAGAAATTCAGTCCCTTAAGAATTTCAATCGAAATATCCTTGTATGCATTTACTGCTGATGGAAGCTTGTCGCAATCCTGATACCGACTTCTTAAGTAGGTTATCGCAAGATGGGTATCCACGTTCAACTCATCGGCAATTGCGCGGATAACCTGATCTTCACCGACATCTATGAAGTGCGAAAGCTTAAACTCTCCGTTTTTGAATATCATCATTCGTATAGCTCTTCTTCCTATATCCATGAAGCAGCGCTCTTTTTTAATCTCTTCTTCATTTCCAAGGGCACCGATCAGTGCTTCATATACAGAGGTTTCGGGAAGTGCCTTAACAAGTTTAAGTCCCGCCTGTTTAAGGGTTTCACGTATATTTGCAAGCGAATTAACCGGGACCGCATAAGCAAGCAAATTTATGGTGTTTTCATCATTGCTGGCGCTTTCTCTTTTTACATAATCAAACACGTACTGATTGAGTTCTCCCTGTATGAGGTCCTTGAACTCAAAAGGCACGTTGAATCTCAGCTGATCATCTGCAATCTTCGGCATCGTGATATTTTTTACAAAAATATCGGAATCCGGAATTACATAAGCAGCCGTTTTGCACTTAATGCCTTTTTCCTTTATCTGCTCTCTCAAAAAATCCGCAAAGAGATTCTGGGAAATTATTTTAGTACCTTCAACAATATTGTCAGGTATCTCTTCCCACTCCGATTTACGTACTATTCCGCCCTTCATAAGCGTCAGAGCAAGTCTACCGTGTGTTACACTTATTCCCAATACTCCGTCATTCTTTGGCATTTTTTTACCCTCTCATATTAGTTTAAAATACCAGGCTGCTACTAAGTCTCCGAATAACAAAACAATGTATGCTGCTACTGCTATCGCCGGCCCCAGCGGAAACTCCTTTGAGGAACCTGGCATTAGCTTCTTTCTTATCAGTGCAAAAACTATTCCCAAAACACAGGATAATATAAGCAGTTCATATGAACGGACAGGTCCCATATATAACCCGAGGAGTGCAAATAATTTAATGTCACCGCCTCCAAGACTTTCCCGTCCAATAAGCTTATCTACAAGGATGCTCATTATGAGCATCAAAGCTCCGAAAATAAGTCCCGTAAGAATCCTTATTCCAAGCGTATATAAATCGATTCTTCCGGTAATAATTTTTATCACGGAAAAGATTACCCAGCTTACAGCTGCCGAAAGAATCAGTAAATTCGGTATTTCCAGAGATTCTATATCAGTGATCGCCATTGCAAAAAGCAGACCCACCAATATCCAGCTTTCGGCAAATAGTACGGGATCCCTCTTCATAAAAATGTACAGGACCACCGACAGTACCATAAAGGCCATCTCGGTCAGGGGATATCTGATCGATATCTTCTGTTTGCAGTATCTGCATTTACCACCGCTTATCACATAGCTGAATACCGGAATGAGATCTATGGCTTCGAGCTGATGGTAACAGCTCATGCAATGACTTCTGCCTGTCACAAAATCTTCATTCCTGACTATGCGCATGGCCATGCAGTTTAGGAAGGAACCAAACAACAGCCCAAATAAGGCTACGCATATTGTGTAGTAAAGTTCCACTTTTTTACATCCCCTGATACATGCTGAACATCGCCAAATAAATTGCAATTACAATAAAGCCTGCAACAATTGCTATAAATATCAAAAGCGCCGGTTCAAGCATTGCTATGGCTTTTGTAACTGCCTGTTCAAGTTCACTGTCGTAATAGGCAGCAACGATGTCCATGGTGTGCTTCATCTCTCCGGTCTCTTCACCGACTCCCACCATGTCAGTCAGAATATCTGGCATTACCTGCGTCTCTCTCATCGAATCGACAACGGTTCGTCCCTCTTCTATCTTCGAAACCATTCCGGCAACTTTTTCCTTATATACTTCATTGGTCATAACCCTTGAAGTAATACTGACTGCCTTTGTCATCGGAAGTCCGGATCCGATCATGGTAGCCATTGTATTGGCAAACAGGCTTGCTGCGTTCAGCTCTGCTATATTTCCGAAAACCGGAAGCTTTAGCTGGAGCTTTGAAATATTCATCGCACCTGCCGGAGTCTTTTTATACATAACATAGCCAACTATGATTATGCCGATAATTGCAGCAATAATAAGAATATTCCTGCTGAAAAAATTGGATATTCCGATCAGCATTCTGGTCGGAAGAGGGAGCTGTCCCCCTATCTCATCAAAGATTGCCGTAAATGTCGGAACAACCTTTACCATGAGGATTATTACAACTACAATCGCAACCAGGAGCACAAACATGGGATAAGTCATAGCACTTCTAACCTTAGCCCCCATCTTTGTCTGCTTATCGAAATGTTTAAAAATCGACTCAAAAGCTCCTGCCAGATCTCCGGCTTCCTCACCTGCCTTGATTGTTTCGCAGAATGTCGGAGGAAGTGCTCCCTCTCCGTGATCATCGAAAGAGGATGACAACGCACGTCCGGCCTCCACATCCTCAAAAACATTCATAAGAAGTCTTTTCAGGAATTTGTTCGTGGTCTTATCGCCGATAAGCTTTACCGCTCTGGCAATCGGAATTCCCGCAGTAAGGATTGTGGCAAACTGACTGCACATCAGGGTGAATGCTTTAGGGTCGATTTTTGACCCACCTATGTCCGCATTTAGAAAAGCAGGCATTTTAAGACTGCTCCCCTGAACCTCTTTTACGGAAAGCACCGCTTTATACTGTTGTCTGATCTTGGCTGTTGCTTCAAGCTGGTCTATGGCTTCGAGCATTCCAGTGACCTTTTCGCCTGAAGTAGAGAGCGCTGTGTATTTGTAGCTGTTCATGAGTCCCCCTGTTACATCATGTTCCTACTTACAAAATCCTTGTTAACTGCATAATGCAAAGCATTCTCTCTGGATATAAGTCCATTTCTTACAAGCATTACTATGGACTGATCCATAGTCTGTCCGCCGATTTCCGCACTTGTTGCTACAGCATTGGCAATCTGCGGTGTATTTCCGGTTCTGATAAGATTCCTTATCGCATCCGTTACTATCATATATTCTGCAGCCAGTGCCCTTCCGCCATCTTTTTTCTGAATGAGCTGCTGGGTAAGTACTGCCTGAAGAACCATTGATAACTGCAATCTGATCTGCTGCTGCGCTGCTTCCGGGAATACCTGCACCATTCTGTCTATAGAATCTGCCGCACTTCCTGTATGAAGTGTTCCGAATACAAGATGTCCGGTCTCAGCTGCTGTAATAGCAGTCTCGATGGTATCCCTGTCACGCATCTCACCGATAAGAATTACGTTGGGGTCTTCACGAAGGGAAGCTCTAAGTCCCATCGCAAAGCTCTGTGTATCTTTTCCGACTTCGCGCTGATTGATTGCGCAAAGATCAGGTGTATACATGTACTCTACAGGATCTTCCAGAGTTACGATGTGTCGTTTGTAATGATGATTGATGTTGTCCAATATAGCTGCAAGTGTTGTTGATTTACCGGATCCGGTCTCACCGGTTACAAGCACTATTCCTTTATGGAGCTTTGGCAGATCAAGAACGCCTATGGGAAGTCCCAATGTGGATAGCTCCGGAATACGTTCAGCCAGAATTCTAAGCGCCAGTGAAGGAACTCCCTGTTGCTTGAACAAATGAAGTCTGCATCTGCTGTCAGCAAAAGTATCCGCTGCATCAAGCTCACCGGTCTCCATCAGTTCGTTAAAAGCTTCATCCGTCTTTGCAAGCTGCTTGGCGAGACTGATACATTCTTCCTTAGTTACGGGCATATCCTCCATGTTTTCGAGGTCACCGCTTTTTCTGTACTTTGGCGGAAGGCCACAGATAATATGAATATCGGATGCACCTTCGGCTTTAGCTTTTGCTACTAATTCATCAATACTTCTCATATTAAATCCTCAATCGCTTTCATTAGTCACTCTCATAACTTCATAGGCTGTGGTTACGCCCTCGAGCACCAGCTTAATGCCGGCCTCCTTAAGTGATACGAAATCACTGCCTTCCTTCTTAAGTTCCTGTTCAATGGCAGAGCGTCCTGCCTTTTTATAGATCAGGTCTCTGATTTCGGGGGTTACCATCATGATTTCAAATATGGCAATTCGTCCCGAATAGCCGGTATTGAAGCAGTGCTGACAACCTCTTCCGAATTTAAACTTTGTTCCGGGCTGAATCTTTATTCCGAGCTTGTCAATCTCATCCTGCTGGGGTTCGTATTCCTCTGCGCAGTAGGGACATACTCTCCTGACAAGTCTCTGCGAGATTACACCTCGAAGTGTTGCTGAAATAAGATAAGGTTCTACACCAATATCCTCAAGTCTGTCAATTGCACCAATTGCGTCATTGGTGTGAATTGTACTCATAACAAAACGTCCGGTAAGCGCTGCTCTAAGGCATATCTCTGCTGTCTCTCCGTCACGTATCTCACCTACTGATACGATATCCGGGTCCTGACGGAGAATCGCTCTAAGACCGTTTGCGAAAGTCATGTTCGTCTTTGTATTAACCTGTACCTGATTCAATCCGTCAAGGTTATACTCGATAGGATCCTCAAGCGTTACCAGATTGACATCCCTGGTGTTAAGCTCATTGAGCATAGCGTACATGGTTGTTGTCTTACCTGAACCGGTAGGACCTACGAGAAGCATTACACCATTCTTGTAGTGAATGAGCTTTTCGTATTTCTCCATGTCATCCGCACGAAGTCCCAGCATTTCCTTATCAATTTCGGTATTGGATTTATCAAGAAGACGACATACTATTTTTTCACCCCAGGCGATAGGAAGGGTAGATACACGCATGTCGATACTCTTACCGAGAACACTTACCGCAAAACGTCCGTCCTGCGGAATTCTCTTCTCTGCAACATCCATACCGGACATTGTCTTGATACGGGCAATTACTGCAGCAGTGATATCCTTCGGAACCTTAAGAATGTCCCTCAGAACACCGTCGATACGCATACGAACGTCCATATCCTGTTCTCTTGGTTCAAAATGGATATCTGATGCGTGCTCAGAAACGGCACGCTCTATAATAGAATTAACCAGCCTTATTGTAGGCGCACTATCACCATCTCCGCTGATAGTATTCGATGTTATTACGAAATCAAAATTGGAGAGCGAGGTATCGGCAGCCTTTTCCGATTCATTAAGTCCAAGCTCCTTTTTATAATCGGCAATGGCCTGTTTCGCATTCTCATTGCCATACAGCGTATTTATTGCACGCTCCACCGCCACATTTGTGGCAATAAGCGGAACAATCTTAAGATTAGAGGCTTTTCTGACCTCATCAAGCGCATAGAAATTCAGGGGATCATCCATTGCTACCAAAAGTGAATCCCCCTGCTGACGAACAGGAACCAAGTGATTTTGCTTGGCAGTATTTTTCTGCACAAGCTTAGTAAGTTCCTGGGGTATATTAACCTTGGCAAGGTCTATATAATCAACCTCCAGCTGAACGGCAAGCGTTTTTGCCATGTCCTCCGGAGACACAATTCTGTTATTTATAAGGACTTCGCCAAGCTTTTCATGGGTTTGCTTCTGCATATCAAGAGCAAACTGCAATTCCTTGTCGTTAATCAGACCACGCTCTATAAGCAGGTCACCTATTCTCTTCTTTGGCATGTTTCCCCCTACATAGAAACCGGTTCACATCGTTTACGGAGTTACCCATTTTGACGAAACGGTCTCATCATTGCCTATAGTTATCAGCAGATACTTACCCCTGTTCTTTTTTGAGGATCCGTATGGCTCTACTGTGCTTTTTGCCATTGTCGGATCTACAAAGGTTTTGTTTTCCGCATCATACACCACTTGTGTGATGAGATCATTTTGCATATATTCGAGACGCGCCTCGTGCTCAGCTGTAATAACCAGCTGTTCATCCACATCCTCAAGTGCGCTTTCGGTACTACGGCCGAGCTTTATAAAAACGATTATTGCTATCAGACAGACAGCAATAACAGCGACCAGCACCACCATTCTCGATATTCCTCTTTGATTTTTAATTATATCCATATAAAAATACCTTTAATCTATGGAAATCCTAAAAACACAAAGCTTATGTTATGCCTTTATATTCAAAATGATTATGTGAATTTAATTAATAGACACTTCACCATCAGCACCGCATGAAACGGACCAACTTCCCGAAGTCTTCGCGCCGGGAGCAGTAATGCCGCTTGGCCATGCAATGTCTGACTGCCAGCCGTCTTTTTTCTGCTGTACAGGCATAGTTTTTGCAGCTACAGGATTTCCCGTCTCGAGATACTCAGCGACGACCTCTGCATAAAGAGCTCTTATATTCGCTGCATCCGTAGCTTCTCTTGCTTTCTCCAGCTGATTGGTAAATGTAGGAATTGCGATTGCAACCAGAACTGCTATAATAGCAACTACAATCAGAAGTTCAGCTAGTGTGAATCCCTTTCTCTGTCTAAGTCTCTCCCTCATCTGTCTAATCATTTCAGTTCTCCTTCTCATAAGTGGATAAAACAATGAAATAATATTTCAGTATAATTATTTTACGCCTATGCATTCCCCGATTCAAGAAAACTTGGGCTTATTTTTCTAAAAATCCTATAAATTCTCGAAATTGTTTAGCAAAAAAGTATAATTATTCTCATTCTCATAAATTTTAATAAGTATATTTATGCATAAAAAATCCGGCAGCCGCTTAACCGGCTGCCGGAACTTTTTCTTCTAAAAGTTATGTCTGATGAAGTATTACTGAGCTGCTTTTCTTGCATCGAGCATAGGCTGATACTTTTCTGTATCAAAAGCTACAAGATCGTCAAATCCAAGACCTGTCAGCTGGTTGACCATCTCATCCCACTGTGCATCGAAATCAGCATCATCCTTTGCGAATACCATTCTCCAGGAAGAATCCTTGATAACATCGCCGCACTGCTTACGGATAAGGCTGATGTCTGTAGTATCGATTGCAAGAGCGATATTGATTGAAGGAACTACTGTCATCATACCATTGTTCTTGAGATACTCAACATCGTCAGCTGCGCCAAACTTCTCTGACCACTCCTTGGTTGTCTTTGTCTGGTTCATCTCGATTGTTGTTGACCACATATCAGAAGCATAAGGCTCGCCTGTCTCAGGGTTAACATCACAGGATGCTACGATCCACTGGTTGATCTGGTTGTTACCGTCGTTCCAGTTTCCGCCGCCCATTTCCTCGGGAACGAGTACTTCTGCTGAGAATCTGTTAAGACCATCCTCTGTAAGTGTGTACTTGCCATCTTCGATTGTGTAAGTAAGACCTTCTGTACCTGCATGCTGGATCTGAACACCCTCGGGTGAAGCATACCAGTCAAGGAACTCCATAAGTCTGTCAAAGTTCTCGTCAGAAACCTGAGAACCTACGCAGAGAACACGTCCATCACCATAGTAGGTGTCAGATGCCTGGTAAAGGTTTGTGTCTGCTACAGGAATCTCAACATAGTTGGTTCCCTCTTCGCCTCTTGCAGGGCTGTTCCAGAAGCCATACTGCCAGCTGTACCAGTAGAGGTAAACTCTCTTATCCTGCATCTTGGAAACGATTGAGTTCCAGTCCTGAGTTGCGGAATCAGGATCAACAAGTCCCATCTGATTTGCCTGATAGAAGAACTTAAGCATCTTGTAGTAAGCGCCATCCTTATCTGTGATAGGAGCTATGCTGTTGTCTGTACCGATAAGTACGGAACCGTTAACTTCCTGTCCATACCACTTTGTAAGCTGAGCAACGTTCTCCATGTACTGAGAATCCCAATCCTTCCACATGCTGATTGCATATGCGGGATCGCCGTTCTCGTTTGTCGGATGAGCATCCTGGATCTTCTTTAAGCAATCAAGAAGGTCATCAAGATTCTTAAGCTCGGGAGCACCAACTTCGTTGTACATATCCCATCCCATACGAGGGTAAGAATAAACGTGAAGCTGCTTGTAATCTGTAGGTCCATTGTTGTTCATTTCAAGCGGGATACAATAAATCTTGGATCCGTCGCCAACCTGTGAGTTGAAGTCTTTGATCTGCTTCTCATACTTCATAAGGTTAGGATACTTTGAAAGTGCATCTGTAAGGTCATGGATAAGTCCTGACTCTACGCACTCTGCTGCATCTGCGTTATCAAGAATGATGAGATCACCAAGTGCTCCAGCTGCACATCTTGTCTGATAAAGAGCAGCTCCGTCACCTGATACCTGAGGTGCGATGATGTTAAGATCCATGTTGAACTTGTCCTTAACGATCTTGCCGTACCATCCGGGCTGAACACCCTGGAAGTTAGCTGCTACATTGTAGAAGTCTACAGTGTAGGTCTCGTCATGGTTTGCTGCGGGAGCTGCTTCAGCAGTATCGCCTGCCTCTGTGCTCTCACCTGCATCAGTAGCCTCAGCAGCGTCTGAGCCGCCTGCTTCTGTGCTTGTCTCTGCGCCGCCTGCACTGCCGGTATCTGTGCTACCGCCTGTGCTTCCACCGCCGCATCCGGCGAGCATACTTACTGTAAGCATTGCAGTAAGTGCCAGAGATGAAAGTTTTTTCAGTTTCATAATTTTTTCCTCCTTCACTTTTTTCATAAAGTTTTATCTATACCCCCATGGGAGATATTTTCGAAACCCTCATCCGTCAGCTTCGCTGACACCTTCTCCCAAAGGGAGAAGGCATATTACATTAGCCCTTCACAGCTCCTATCATAATTCCCTTTACAAAGTATTTCTGGAAGATCGGGTATACGAGCATGATCGGAAGTACTACGATAACTGTAATTGTCATACGCACACTGGTTGTGGTCTGTGCAGTAGCTGCAGCAGCTGCAAGTGATGCTGTACTCGATGTGCTCTGAGCCAGCGATGCAAGTGAGCTCGCCTGATTCAGGTACTGATAGAGCACAAACTGCAAAGGATACAGCTTGGTATCTGTCATAAGGAGCAGGGTATCCTGGAATGCGTTCCACTGACTTACTGCAGAGAAAATCGCAACCGTTGCCATAATGGGCTTGATTACAGGAATAATGACTCTGAAGAATACCGTGAGCACTCCTGCGCCATCCATCTCAGCTGCTTCCTGAAGTTCCTTCGGAACCGACTCAACAAAGGTCTTTGTAAGAATCAGATTAAAGGGCGATACAATCGCGGGAAGGATGTATCCGAGGAAGTTATTTGTAAGGTGCATCTGCTTCATAACAAGGTACCAGGGTATGATACCTGCATTGAAATACATAGTAGCAACCACAAATCTGTACCAGAATTTTCTGGCCCACATTTTTTCCTGGGTGAACATAAATCCCAGAAAAGCAGAAGCAAAAACAGTAAGGCCGGTACCGAGAACTGTTCTCATAAGCGAAATCTTGAAAGCCTGAGGCAGTCCTTCAATTCTGAATGCGGATATGTAGTTGTGGAAGTGAATGCTCTGTGGAAGGAAAAGTACATCACCTCTCGCACTTATATCATTCGCACTTATTGTATTGATTACGATGTAGTAAAAAGGATACAGGCAAAGGAATGCAGCTATTGCAAAAATTATGTAGCATACAATCTCTACCGCTCTGTCTCCGGCACTTACATGCATCTTACTCTTCTGCTGAGGAATTTCTTTCTTTTTATCTGTCATCTTATTCACCAATCCTGTCATTGTATGTGTGATAGCCATCTTCCACCTCCGATCACAGGATGCTCTCGCCGCGAATTGTCTTGGAAGCTCTGTTAACTATGAAAAGAAGCACAAGGCTGACAAGACTCTTCAGCATACTGATTGCAACCGATACGGAGTAGCCACCACTACCCATTGCCATGTTATACACGTACAGGTCGAGAACCTGGATGTAATCCTTGTTAAATGCGTTCTGGAATACGTAGTACTGCTCCATTCCGTTATTCAGGAAGTTTGCAACGTTCAGAACCAGAAGAACAAAGTATGTCGGTAACAGACTCGGGATTGTAATATGCCAGATAATCTGCATTCTGGTCGCACCATCAACTCTTGCGGCCTGAATCATCTCATCGTCAATACTTGAAATCGCTGCGATGTACATAATTGCCGCCCAGCCCAGGTTTTTCCAGGTAAGCCATAACCACTGCGTGAACCACACATGCTCTGATGACTGAAGGAAAAGTATCGGAGTACTGATGACACCCATTTTCATAAGAAGGGAATTCATCATACCTGTACTGTTAAATAATGAAAATGCGATGGAATATACCATAACCCAGCTGACAAAGTTAGGAAGTGTTGTGACTGTCTGTACAAACTTTCTGAACTTCACGCCCCTGATCTCATTGAGAAATACTGCGAACAGCATGGGGAGCCAGCTTGTTCCGAGCGTAAGTCCGCTCATTGCAAAGGTATTTTTCAGAACCTGAATGATCTGTTTGATCTTTACATCACTGCTTACAAGAGATTTAAACCACTTAAAGCCTACAAACGCACTGTTTGCCAAAGTCTTCGGCGGTTTGTAATCATAGAATGCGTAGAGCCATCCATACAGCGGGTAATAACAAAAGAGCATAACCAGCACTATAAACGGCAGCACCATCAAAAATAACTTTAATGAATAAGCTTTTTTCTTAGTCAACTTGCACCTCCACCCAAATCATCTTCTACATACAGATTTTCTTATTTCCATCGAACACGGTATCCTTACAACCTTAGGCTCCGCAGGTAATTCTTCAGGCTGATCATTCTCAAGCATATCTATCAGCAAATCTGCGCTTATCCTTCCTATCTCCGCAAGCGGGAGTGTCGTAGTTGTAAGCGGCGGATAGAAGTATTCCGAAATACTCTCGTTATCAAAACCGGCAACTGCAATCTCTTTTCCTATCTGAAGTCCGCACTCGATAAGATAATCATAAATTCCACCGGTCATCTTATCTGAAATACCAAAAAATGCTGTCACTCCCTGAGGAAGAAGTGTCTTAGCACCCTCGTACCCCGACTCTCTGCTCCAATCTCCGTAATACACAAGATTAGGATCAAAGAGAATGCCGTTTTCAAAAAGTGCTCTCTGATATCCCAAAAGTCTCTGAGCTGTGTGTATATTCTCAGCCCTTCCTCCAACGAATCCGATGCGCTTATGTCCGTTCTTTACAAGGTAAGATGTTACTTCATAGGCGCTTTTCTCATCCTCGATAACCACCGACGGGATTGCCGGTGAATTCGACAGTGAGTAGCACATGACTGTAGGAAGATTAAAATTTTCGTTGTAAAAATTGATAATTCTTGTATGTCCCGCAAGGTAAATCACGCCTTCAGCCCTGGCCGAAAGAACATCCTGCAACACCGGATCCAGAACAGAATGATAATCTTTATCCTGGTCATACCAGGTATCCTGCCATCTGTCATAGAGACGAAGGTTATGAACGTATACATGGTAATCATGTTTTTCACACTGTTCCATTATGCTCTCAATTATCGGGGGAGACGTGAACTGTGCTATATCCTCGGTAACAATCGAGATTATTTTCGTACGATTGGTCCGGAGTCCTTTTGCCATGTAGTTTGGTTTATAACCTGTTTCCTCGATAACCTGTAAGATACGCTTCCTGGTTGCTTCACTCGTCTTCGCTTTACCGTTTATAACATTTGATACCGTGGCCGCCGAAACATTGCATATTTCTGCGACTTCTTTGAGAGTTACCATTTGAGCTCCAGTCAATATTGTTTGGGTTATTTGACGAAAACTTTTTAAGTAAATCGTTTAACTACAGGATAATTTTATTAACTTTTTTAACTTATGTCAACTACAACATTTGGTAATATGTATAAAATTATTGCTCTTTTTCATAATTTGTTGTGCATATTATTGACAATCCGCTCTGTTAATCGTAACATGAAAAAAATTAAGTTTAACGTTTAATCAAACACATTATTGGAGGAAAAAGGAATGATTTATTATGTTGACGCATCCGCTTTCCGCGACGGCGATGGAAGCGAAAAAAGGCCCTTCAGACATATAAACGATGCAGCAAAGATTGCTGTAGCAGGAGATGAGATACTTGTCAAACCCGGTATCTACAGAGAGCAGGTCATCCCTCAGAACAAAGGAGAAAAGGATGCCCGGATTACTTATCGCTCCACCGAGCCTCTGGGAGCAGTGATCACCGGTGCTGAACCGCTTACAGGCTGGAAGAAGGTAAAGGGAAATGTCTGGAGCGCAAGAATAAATAATGCTATTTTCGGGAACTATAACCCCTATATAGAGAGGGTTTACGGGGACTGGTATTTTTCACCGAAGATCCGTCATACAGGCTCCATTTTCCTTAATGACGTAATGATGCACGAGACAGACTCTCTAAAGGAGTGCGAGAAAGCCGAAGCCAATCCCTTTGCCTGGAATCAGGAGGAGGCATCATTTCTCTGGTACACAGAGCAGGATGGCGATGATACAGTTATCTATGCCAATTTTCATAAGCTTGATCCCAATAAGGAAAAGACTGAAATCGTTGTAAGAAGAAACTGCTTCATGCCTGACAAAAATCATGTGGATTATATAACCGTCAGCGGATTTAATATCAACAAAGCAGCTACCACCTGGGCTCCGCCTGCAGCTTACCAGGATGGTATGATAGGCCCTCACTGGAGTAAGGGCTGGATAATCGAGGATTGCGAGATCTGGGGAAGCAGATGCTGCGGTATCTCTCTCGGAAAATATCTCGATCCCGAAAACGACATGTACTTCACCAAGAATCATGTAAAGAGTCCCACTCAGATGGAGCGCGACGCCGTTTGCCGCGGTCAGTTCCACGGATGGCTCAAGGAAAAAATCGGTCACCATATCATAAGACGCTGCCACATTCACCACTGCGAACAGACCGGTATCGTCGGTCGTATGGGTGGAGTATTCTCCATCATCGAGGATTGCCACATCCACCACGTATGCAATTCACAGCAGCTTGGTGGTGCGGAAACCGCAGGAATAAAGCTCCATGCTGCCATCGATGTGACTATAAGGCGAAACCATATCCACAATTGTATTATGGGTGTTTGGCTTGACTGGCAGGCTCAGGGTGCCAGAGTAACCCAGAACCTCATGCATGACAACTGCCGTCCGGAAGGTCTTGAGCAGGCTCCCGGTGCCATGTTCAACACAGATGTGTTTATTGAGGTGGGTCACGGTCCTACTCTTATTGATAACAATATCCTCCTCTCACCAGTTGCCATAACAATTCCGAGTGAAGGTATTGCTGTAATCCACAATCTGATACTTGGCGGCTTTTCACTTATTAACTCAGGTGTGGACAGTATTGTTTCAGGGCAGAGAGAGCCTCGCTACACACCTTACCACATCCGTCACCGCACCGAGGTTGCCGGCTTCATGACGATTCTCCACGGCGATGACAGAATTTACAACAACATCTTCCTGCAGCAGTACAAGATTCATGATAAAAAGAAGACCGCTGCGGATGCCGACTACGAGGCAGTTGGAACAGCACCTTTTGATATCTTCCCCACCTATGAGGACTGGATGGATCAGTTTGATTTTGAGAAACACCCCGACATGGGCGGACTTGCAGAAGCGCACTTTGGCCATCTTCCTGTTTGGATTGACGGCAACGCATACTTCGGTGGCGCCAATGTTTACAAGAAGGAAAAGAATAAGCTGGTAGATAAAAAGTCCAAAGTGTCCGTTTCAGTAGTGGAGAAAAAGGGCAGCTGGTATATTAAGTCAGACCTCTTCGGAAAGCTCGGAGATTTCTCCTGCAATATTCTTACTACCGAAGCACTCGGAAAAGCTTTTGAGCCTGAACAGTACTTTGAGAATCCGGACGGAAGCCCAATCACCTTCGACAAGGATTACTTCGGAGCACACAGAGACCCTGCTGCGATTCCGGGTCCCTTCGCAGAATTTGAAGGGAAAGAAATTAAGGTATTCTAATGTCTTCCCCTCATCCGGCGCTTCGCGCCACCTTCCCCCCAAGGGGAAGGCGAGGAAATTATTGCTCCCCAAGGAGAATGCGAGAAAAATATTGCCTTCCCCCTCTGGGGAAGGTGTCAGCGAAGCTGACGGATGAGGGTTTAAAAGAGGCTGCCACACCTGTGACAGCCTCTTTTTTAAATCCATCAATTATATCTTTGTCTATACAGCTAAATGCAGTAATTGGGTTGCAATTGTGAAGTATGCAAGAAGTGAGATCGCATCCACAATTGTTGTGATCATAGGTGACGCCATTACTGCGGGGTCGAAGCCAAGCTTGTCTGCACACATAGGAAGAAGACAACCTATACTCTTTGCAATAATTACTACAATAACAAGTGTCAGGCAGACAACTGCAGCTACAGGGATTGCAAGTCTGTCTATGACAAGTAGCTTAACAAAGTTTGCAACTGAAAGCGTAACGCCGCAAAGTACCGCAACTCTTGCTTCCTTCCACCAAACCTTGAAGAGGTCCGCAAATTCTATCTCTCCAAGCGACAAGCTACGAATAATTGATACGCTCGCCTGCGAACCGGCGTTACCGCCCGTATCCATCAGCATAGGGATATATGCTGTAAGTACCACATAAGCGGATAACGCATCCGAGAACTTTGTAATTATAGCTCCCGTGAAGGTTGCACTTATCATCAAAAACAGAAGCCATGGCATTCTGTTTTTATATACATCCAAAATACCGATACGCGAATATGGCTTATCGGAAGGGATGATAGCTGCCATCTTCTCGATATCCTCGGTAGCCTCTTCTTCAATGATGTCGACAACGTCATCGATGGTGATGATACCGATCATTCTGTTCTCGTTATCAACCACGGGCATCACTGTGAAGTCGTACTTCTTGAACATGTTGGCAGCTTCTTCCTGGTCAGTCATAGTGTTAATACTAATGACATGGGTATTCATGATGTCACCGATTTTTTCATCGCCGTCCTTAATGAGCAGATAGCGAAGGGCTACGGTACCGACCAGTATCCTCTGATTTGTAACAACGTAACAGGTATTTACTGTCTCTGAATCAAGACCGATTTTCTTAATTCTGGCAATAGCCTGTTCAACCGTCATGTATTCCTTGAGGTCAACATACTCCACTGTCATTATGGAGCCCGCGGAATCCTCAGGGTATCTGAGCAGATGGTTTATATCCGCTCTTGTATCAGGTCTTGCGTTCGCAAGAATCTTCTTTACAATACTTGCAGGCATCTCTTCCAAAAGGTCTGTCGCATCATCGGCCATCAGGTTATCGATGATGTTGCCGGCTTCCTTATCGGACAGAGATTGAATAATGTACTGCTGATCCTCAATTTCGAGGTTGGCAAATACGTCCGCAGCCATGTCCTTTGGCAGGATGCGGAACATTTTTAATGAGTCTTCATTTTCCATGTCGTCCATGATAGCAGCGATATCCGCAGTATTCATCTCAGCAAAAGTCTGACGAAGCTTGGTATACTGCTTGCTCTCAAGGAGTTCACGGATTACGTCAATGATTGTATTTTCTTCCATGGGAATCTCCTTTCGGTGTGGTTTTTATTAAGTTTGTACTTCGAGGCAGAGGATTATCGCTACTTACATGTTTAATCTTCTTCATAAAACCACCACCTTTCCTTTGGAGATTTCCCGAATTTGCGGGATTTGTCTTTAAGAAACTTTTAGAACAACCTTTAGTTTATCACATTTTCATCAAAAATTGATATGCCTTATATAAAAAAACATAAAATCGCATCTTTCTTTACCCCTCATCCGGCGCTACGCGCCACCTTCCCCCAAAAAGGGGAAGGCAATATTATTTCTAGATAAACAGGCGCCCCGGACATATATGTGGATTTAAACCGATTCTTGCGTTCTTTGCAATGAGGTTTAAAAACACATATATGTCCGGGGCGCCGTACTCATTCGATTATTACATGGATTCGTGGCAAGTTCTGTTAATTACGTCCATCTGCTGCTCACGAGTGAGGTCGATGAACTTAACTGCGTAACCTGATACACGGATTGTGAAGTTAGCATACTCAGGCTTTTCAGGATGCTCCATAGCGTCCTTGAGCTTCTCAACACCAAATACGTTAACGTTGAGGTGGTGTGCTCCCTGATCGAAGTAACCGTCCATTACGTTTACAAGTCTGTCCGCACGCTCATCGTCGTCGTGACCAAGTGCACCGGGATTGATGGTCTGTGTATTTGAGATACCATCAAGCGCATACTCGTAAGGAAGCTTTGCTACTGAGTTAAGTGAAGCAAGGAGTCCGCTCTGCTCTGCGCCGTAAGCCGGGTTAGCACCGGGTGCAAAAGGAGCAAATGCAGGTCTTCCATCCGGAAGAGCACCTGTAGCCTTACCGTAAACAACGTTTGAAGTAATTGTAAGGATAGATGTTGTAGGCTCTGAGTTTCTGTATGTGTGGTTCTTCTTAACCTTCTTGAGGAAAGTCTTGAGGAGCCATACAGCGATCTCGTCTGCTCTCTCATCGTCGTTACCGTACTTCGGGAAATCTCCCTCGATCTTGTAATCTACAACAAGACCTGACTCATCTCTTACAGTCTTAACCTTTGCATACTTGATAGCGCAAAGTGAGTCAACTACGTGTGAGAAGCCTGCGATACCTGTAGCGAATGTACGACGTACATCTGTATCGATAAGAGCCATCTCAGCTGCTTCATAATAGTACTTATCATGCATATACTGGATAAGATTGAGGATATTTACATAGAGGCTTGCAAGCCAATCCATCATCTTATCGTACTTCTTCATAACCTCATCATAATCAAGGTACTCAGATGTGATAGGTGCATATTCAGGACCTACCTGCATGTGGTTACCCTGCTTGTCAAGGAACTTCTCATCCTTACCGCCGTTGATAGCGTAAAGAAGACACTTAGCAAGGTTAGCTCTTGCTCCGAAGAACTGCATCTCCTTACCTGTCTGAGTAGCTGATACACAGCAGCAAATGCTGTAATCATCACCCCATACAGGGCGCATAACATCATCGTTCTCGTACTGGATAGAAGATGTTGTAACTGAAATCTTAGCAGCATACTTCTTGAAGTTCTTGGGAAGTCTGCTTGAATAGAGAACTGTAAGGTTGGGCTCAGGTGAAGGTCCCATGTTCTCAAGTGTGTGAAGGAATCTGTAGTCGTTCTTTGTAACCATGTGACGACCGTCCATTCCCAGTCCGCCAACCTCAAGTGTTGCCCAAACCGGATCTCCTGAGAAGAGCTGGTTGTAGCTGGGGATACGAGCAAACTTAACCATACGGCACTTCATAACAAGATGGTCGATAAGCTCCTGAGCCTCAGACTCAGTAAGTGTACCCTCCTTAAGGTCTCTCTCAATATAAATATCAAGGAATGTAGAAACACGTCCAACTGACATTGCAGCACCGTTCTGTGTCTTGATAGCTGCAAGGTATCCGAAGTATAGCCACTGAACTGCTTCTCTTGCATTGTTAGCAGGCTGTGAAATATCGAATCCGTAAACAGCTGCCATCTCCTTCATTCCGCGAAGAGCTCTCATTTGCTCTGCGATCTCTTCTCTCTGACGGATAACATCATCAGTCATAACGCCGCATCCGCAAAGTGAGAAGTCTTCCTTCTTCTGCTCGATAAGGAAG
This sequence comes from Butyrivibrio sp. ob235, assembly GCF_900109475.1. NCBI lineage: Bacteria > Bacillati > Bacillota > Clostridia > Lachnospirales > Lachnospiraceae > Butyrivibrio > Butyrivibrio sp. ob235. The sequence continues at coordinate 83,066 of NZ_FOBE01000004.1, read as the reverse complement.
TCGATACCGTAAAGTGCCACTCTTCTGTAGTCACCGACGATACGTCCGCGGCCGTATGTATCCGGAAGTCCTGTAACGATGTGGCTGTGACGAGCTGCCATCATCTCAGGTGTATATGCATCAAAAACTGCCTGATTGTGTGTCTTGTGATACTCAGTAAAAATCTTGTGGAATTTCTCATTTACCTTGAAGCCATAGGTATCAGCAGCCTGCTCAGCCATTTTGATACCGCCGTAAGGCATGAATGCTCTCTTAAGAGGCTTGTCAGTCTGAAGACCTACAACAGTCTCAAGATCCTTCATGGACTCGTCGATATAGCCGGGGCCATATGCTGTAAGACCTGATACAACCTCTGTCTCGCACTCGAGAACGCCGCCATTAGCACGCTCCTCTTTCTGCAATTCCTGAAGTCTGCCCCAGAGCTTATCTGTAGCCTCTGTAGCGTCAGCAAGGAAGCTCTCGTCTCCCTCATACATTGTATAGTTATTCTGGATAAAGTCTCTTAAGTTAACTTCGTCAGTCCACTTATTGCCTTTAAATCCTCTCCACTGTTCTCTCATAATATCTGCTCCTCTCTTTCTTGAAAACCGATACCACCCTCGAAATCTATTGCAAGTTGCAAAAGCAACATAATAGGAAAGAATTGCATGCCAAAATCAAAACCACTATATATTGTGTATTATAAATCATAAACCACAATATGTATATTTAAACTTTGACACCCGATTGGTATTTTTACACATACCGTTATATATTTCAACCTAAAACCGCGAAAAAAAGCCAAAGTTGATAACTTTTGTCAACTTTGGCAATTTTTTAACATATATTGTATTTCTATTGTGTATTTTTATCCCCTCATCCGGCGCTTCGCGCCACCTGTCTCCGCTCCGCTCCGGTCCGCGCAAAGCCGACGTCCCCCGGACGTCGTGCGCCCCCAAGGGGAAGGCGTAGATCATTCTCTTAGAATTCTAACCGCGTTCTCGACACGATCGGGGCTTGGCGCTTCCACGCCTTCAAGCTGATAAGGGATTCCCAGTTCTTCCCATTTATACTGTCCAAGAGAATGGTACGGAAGAACATCTACTCTCTTAACATTTGTAAGCGTATCAAGGAATTCTCTCGTTCTTTTCAGATAATCGTCATTATCCGTGATTCCCGGAACAAGCACATGTCTTATCCAGACAGGCTTACCTGTTTCCGAGAGATATCTTAGGCATTCAAGAATATTCTCATTTGGTTTTCCCGTGAGTTTTATATGCTCTTCATTATCTATGTGCTTGATATCCACCAGGAGAAGATCGGTATACTCCAAGAGCTCCTTGAACTTCGAAAAAAATGGTTCCTCTTTGGTAAACGGCTGCGCAGCAGTATCAATGCAGGTATTTATTCCTCTTGCCTTTGCCTCTTTGAAAAGCTCCAGAAGAAAATCCAGCTGTAAAAGCGGCTCACCTCCACTGACTGTGATTCCGCCCTCATCTCCCCAGTAACCTTTATAGCGCTCAGCTTTATCCAGGATTTCAGTTGCCGTCCTCAGATCATTGGATTCCGGATTCCAGGTGTCCGCATTATGGCAATACTTACATCTAAGATTGCAGCCTTTTAAAAATATGATAAAACGAACCCCCGGTCCATCAACTGAACCGAAGGTTTCTATTGAATGAATTCGTCCTTGTGTCATTACTTCTTCCAGTCTTCAACTTGAGCGCTGAGCCACTCTGCAAACTTATCCACTCCCTCACCTGTCTTGGCGCAGATAGGAATAATCTCAGCCTTAGGATTTCTCATGTGAATGTATTCCTTACATTTCTCAAGATCAAAATCAAAGTAAGGAGCAACATCGATCTTGTTAATAAGAACAACGTCGCAGATGCTGAACATAAGAGGATACTTGAGGGGCTTGTCGTGACCTTCCGGAACAGAAAGGATCATCGCATTCTTGGAAGCTCCTGTATCAAACTCTGCAGGACATACAAGATTTCCTACATTCTCTAAGATAGCCAGATCAACATCTCCCTCTACAAGGGCATCAAGGCCCTGTCTTGTCATATCAGCATCAAGATGGCACATACCGCCTGTGTGGAGCTGAATTGCTTTTACTCCGGTCTCTGCAATCTTCTTGGTATCAACATCGGAATCGATATCAGCTTCCATAACACCGATTTTATACTTGTCCTTAAGTGCATTGATTGTTGCCTTGAGAGTTGTGGTCTTTCCCGATCCCGGTGAAGACATAAGGTTCAAAAGGAAAATCCCTTTATCCTTAAGCTCTTTTCTAAGGAGATCGGCTCTCTCATCATTACTTTCAAACACGCTTCTTTTTAATTCAATAATTCTTGTACTCATTTTTATTCCTTTTATTCCTTTTCTTCTTTTACATCGTCTTCATTAACTTTTTCTTCTTTTGACTTCTCTTCTTTCGACTTCTTCGATTTTTCTTTCTTATCTTTTTTATCCTTGGATTTACTCTTATCTTTTCCGGATTCTTTGTCCTTTGACTTCTCTTTGTCCTTGGGCTTGCCGGACAGCTTATCCTTAACCTTTTCGGACAGCTTATCCTTCTTCTTGACGCCTGCTGCCGCAAGAGCCTCATCTATGATCTCTTCGTCCTCAGACTTCATGATATCCACAAGTACTGCATGGTTTTCAGCGAACGAAGGATCTATTTCATCCTCATCCTCGAAGCCCTTCTTCATAGCGGGAAGTCTGTACTTTCTCTCATATAGATCAACGGCTTTCTCAAATTCCTGATTCTTCTCTTCCTTGAGGTGTTCGATATACTCATGCGTATCAAACATTCCCTCGCTGACTTCAAGGAGACATACGGCAATATTACTGCAGTGATCCGCAATACGCTCATAGTCCGTACCCAGCTCGGACAAACTAAAGCCCATATCTATAGTACACTTTCCTTTGCGAAGACGTCTTACATGTCTCCTCTTAACTTCCATATTCAGTCCGTCAATTACCTCCTCAAGAGGCTCAACCGACTGTGCAAGCTTGAGATCCTGATTCTGGAAAGATGTAAAGGACAGGTCAACAATCTCCCTTACAGCATTGGAGAATATCCTGATCTCCTCGCTGGCCTTTGATGAAAAATGTTCCTTCTTTTCATTCATATTGCGGGCTATCTGCGCAATATTTAAAGTATGATCGCTTATTCTCTCAAAATCCGTTATGCAGTGAAGAATAATGGACAGAAGCCTTGAATCCATCTCGGCCAGATGGTGGTTATTTATCTGCATAAGATATGTACCAAGCTGATCCTCATAGCGGTCAACCTTTTCCTCAAGTCGTCTGACCTCATCCGCAACCTCAGGGTTGTAGTTCTCAAGAAGCGGTATAGCTTTTTCCAGACCCTCTCTCGCAAATTCTGCCATATCCATGGCAACCTGCTTACTCTGCTCCAATGCAAAGGGCGGATTCGTAAGGAATCGGGGATCCAACTTGGTGATTCCCTGCATCTCCTCCTGCTCCTCTCTCTCCTTGTCATCTATCGGAATAGAGGCATATGCCATCTTCACGAGAAGTCCTGCGAACGGAAGCATAAGCGGAGTAGCTACCAGGTTGATCAGCGTATGAATAGAAGCTATTCCAACCATGCCCGCTGTGCGATCCATAAACGCAAAGTGAACAAACGAATGAATAATATAGAAAATAATCATGAAGGAACCGGCTTTTATGATGTTGAAATACAAATGCATAAGAGCCGTTCTCTTACCGTTCTTGTTAGCTCCCAGTGATGACAGAATAGCTGTGATACAGGTTCCCACTTCCGCACCTACTACAACGGGAAGAGCCACGCTGTACGGAATATGCACCGACGCGGCGAGAGCCTGCATGATACCGATGGTCCCGGCGGAGCTTTGAATTACCATAGTAAAAAATACACCGACCAAAAATCCGATGAAAGGATTGCTGAAAGTCATGAGTACACTCTGGAATCCCGCATTATTTTTAAGCGGAGAAACAGCATCGGACATCATGCTCATTCCGAACATCAGCACAGAAAAGCCGATGAGAACAAGACCTATGTTGTTCTTCTTATCGCTCTTGGAAAACATATAAAGAACGATACCGATAATAGCCAAAAACGGTGTAAACGATGTGGGTTTTAACAGATTGATAAGAAAGTTATCACTGCTTATGGCATTCAAGCTGAGCAGCCATGCCGTAAATGTTGTACCAAGATTCGCACCGAGTATAACATTAACCGCTTCCTTAAGTGTCATGATTCCGGAGTTAACGAGACCGACAACCATAACCGTTGAAGCTGATGAAGACTGAACCAGTGCAGTGACTCCCACACCAAACAGATATGCAATGACAGGATGGCTTGTCACCTTACTGAGGGCCGCCTCAAGTTTACCGCCGGCCGCCTTGGTGAGCCCACCGCTCATTACATTCATACCATACATAAACAGAGCCAGTCCTCCGAGCAGCCCTGCAATTAACGAAAACAAATCCATAGAACTCATCCATACCTCCTACACATCCTGGGTACTACGTAATTTTTTATCCCTTTTCTTCAAATGTATGGTAACTGAAAAAAATTCAAATAGCAAGCACCATTCTTATATATTTACCAAACTGAGCCCTTGACGGAGCCACTTTTACCCCATCATGGTACTCCTCCCCATATATGTTCTCTTCTATATCAACCTCTTCTTTTTTCTCAAAGCCGAGCTTTTCGCAAAGATGTATGGAAACCAGATTTTCAGCCTTCACAAAAGCAATTATCCTTTCAAACAAAAGAACTTCCCTTCCGTATTTCAGGATTGCCTCGCACACTTCATAAGCATAGCCCTGCCTCTGATAATCCGTACCAATAAGGAAGCCCAGCTCCACGTCGTCAAAGCCGTTCCTGACACTGAAACCCGCTCTGCCTATTATTTTGCCGTCTTCCTTTCTGACAACAGTCCAGGTTCCGAATCCCAATAGGCCGTATACCTTTTCTATATAATCCGCCTGATATTTCTTTTCGTCCTCGGGATTTTTGAAAAGTCCCTCCATATATCTTGTCATCTCCGGATCGGCATATATCTCATAAAAGGCGTCCACATCCTCAACTGTGGTCTCCCTGATTATGCATCTCTTCGTTTCGAGTATTGTCCACGGAATACGCGCATATCTCTGATAGGCCTTCTCATAGGAATCAAAGCCGACTTCATCAATATCCGTAAACACATATTTTAAGCCCGGAAAACCTTCACCGGGATTCTCCTCATGCTGCAAACCCACAACATAGGCTCCGCTTCCAAGGAGTATCTCCGAGAGTTCCGAGGAATCCGACAAAAACAGGATATCCTTAAGGGAATGCTCTGAATCGTTTTCCATTATTCCGAGAAGAAGCCCCTCCTTTGTCATTATCTCAGGCTCAGGATATACTATCTGGCAGCGAATCCCCTCACCCTCAAGATAATCAGCGGCGCCTCTTATCTTCTCGCTTATACTTACATCTGTATGATATTTTAAGCAAAAAATGATTTCCCTAAGCAACTTTTCTATACCTCATCTATATTGTATAATTAATCGCACATTTCTACCACGAAAAACCAAAAAGGAGAGAAAAATGGCTGATACAAAAAATCCTATCGTAACTATTACCATGAAAGGCGGCGATGTGATCAAAGCCGAGCTTTATCCTGAAATTGCCCCCAACACAGTAAATAATTTCATTTCACTTATTAACCACAATTTCTATGATGGTGTTATCTTCCACCGCGTGATCAAAGGTTTCATGCTTCAGGGCGGAGATCCCGAAGGAACAGGTATGGGCGGCCCGGGTTACTCTATCAAGGGTGAATTTTCACAGAACGGCTTTAAGAATGATCTTCTTCATACAGAAGGTGTTCTTTCCATGGCGCGTACACAGATACCTGATTCCGCAGGCTCACAGTTTTTTATCATGCACAAGAACGCTCCTCACCTGGACGGCGCATATGCTGCATTCGGAAAAGTTATCGAGGGAATGGATGTCGTAAACAAGATTGCCGAGACCGAGACTGACTGGATGGACAGACCTACAACAGATCAGGTTATGGAAAAAGTAACAGTTGAAACCTTTGGTGTGGATTATCCTGAACCGGAGACATTATAAAGACCCCATAAAAGGGAGGAAGCCAAGGAAACTTTTGTTTCCTTGGCTTATTATGAAAAAGTTATTTTTTAATTGGTATTGCCTTTCTTCATCTGACATCTTTAGTATACATAAAAGAAATGTCCAAGAAATAATCTGGCGTTAATAGTCTTTAAACGTTTTATGAACAAAAAATGAACGGGCAAATTCCTTACCCGTTCACAGAACCAATCACTAATTCTTATTTGGCACCATGATTTTCAGTGCCTTATTCTCATTTTTAATATCAACATAGGTATGCTCTCCGCCAAACTCACCATCTCTTGTCCAGGCTATACTCTCCTTGGATTCCAAGACAAGATGGCTCGTCTTAAAGCAGTACATCTGCTCCGTATCTATATCACGATTTAACAGCGCCGCCATGAGATTACTCATATCAAGCATATTGTCGGGGAATTTTACCAGAGTAACTTCGAAAACGCCATCATCAAGCTTTATATGCTTCCCGGTAATATCCTTAAATCCTCCTACCGAAATGGAATTGGTCACCATTCCGAATACAAAATCATCCTCTATGACCATGTCATCCGCCGTAACCTTCATATGATATGAACGGATCTCCGAAAGCCTTTTGGCCCCCTCAAATATATACGCCATATGTCCGAGAACATTTTTTATATCCTGTTTGGTTAAATAGGATACATCCGTAAATAATCCAAACGCAGCTATGTACACAAAAGTATCACCATTCATAACTCCGATATCACAGGCATATTCCCTACCGGTGACAATTGCCTCGGCAGATGCATGCATAGCAGCCGGAATCCCAAGGCTCATTGCAAAATCGTTTGTCGATCCTGCAGGAACATATCCTATGGGCACACGAGTCTTAGACATCCACATGCCGCTGACAACTTCATCGAGCGTGCCGTCTCCTCCGCTGCAGGTAACAATGTCAAATCCCCTATCTCTGTTTTTAACAGCCTCTATAGCGTCACCCTGCTCCTGCGTAGGATGAACCGTCACTTCGTATCCGGCCTTTGCAAATATATCAATTATGTCCAGCAGATTACTTCTGATACGCTCTTTGCCTGCTTTGGGATTGTAGACAAAAAGCATCTTTTTTTTGTTCATACTGCCTCCACTTATGTTTATAAGTAAACCCCGATTACTTTCATTATAATGAATGTAACCGGGGCTTTCCATAGGATTCAAACAATATTATCTTATGAGAGCTGTAAATTTCCCATAAGGAAACTTTCCATTCCTGCAACTGCATCTGCCTCATCAGAGCCATCAGCAATCACTGTAACCTCTTCACCTGAATTAAGGTTAAGTGTCATCATGCCCATGATACTCTTGGCATTCACCTTCTTGGACTGTGCCTCGATGTGAAGTGTGCTGTCGTAGCGGCTTGCAAGCTGAACCAACTCGGCAACGGGACGTGCCTCAAGTCCACCCGGAAGCTTGATCTCGATAGATTTTGTTGTCATAATTTCCTCCTCTTAACTGCAAAGAACGCAGCTTCGCTCAGCCTCGTATTTTCTCCGCGAGTTCGCTGAGCTTTCTTAGCCTGTGATTAACCCCGGATTTGCCTACCGGCGGATCCAGATATTTTCCAAGCTCTAACAATGTTGCATCAGGATATTGCAGCCTGACCCTGGCCATATCTTCGAGTCCCTTGGGAAGATTCTCAAATCCGTAATGGTCTCTCAAAAACAATATATCCGCGGTCTGTCTCGATGCTGCATTGACTGTTTTTGTGATATTGGCCGTCTCGCAATTAACCCTTCTGTTTATGGAGTTGCGCATCTCTTTAACTATACGCTCGTTTTCCATATTCATGAGACTTACGGGAGCCTCCATAACATTAAGGAGATCTACTATAGCAGTACTCTCTTTAATATATACGACATAGTATTTTTTGCGCATGACAATTCGCGCCTCTATGTCAAAGCTCTCTATCATCTCTTTTAAGTCATCCGCCATTCTCTCGGATGTACATACAAACTCGAGATGGTATGATTTACTCGGATCACTTACTGAACCAATACACAAAAAAGTGTCTCTTAAAAATGCTCTCTTACAACAGGATTGTCTAACCAGTCTGTGACTGATTCCATCATCTGCTGTCCTGATTTTTCCTGTATCATCTATAAGATGAATGGACTTAAGAATTGATGAAATCTCCTCTGTTCCGCTAAGAACAGGCAGGTAAACCTTGCCTCCTGCATGCTCCTCGGGCATTTTATCAAGCACGCTAGCCTCTATATTAAATGCTTTTTTTAGGATTGTAAAGAACTTTCTCGACTGCGCCGCAGCATCTGACTGCAAAAACACAGTGTACATGCCGCTTTCCGAGCACCGTATCAAACCGGAGCCCAAAACAATCGCCGCCAGTTCAGAAAGCTGACAATGCCTCGATGTCGCTATCTGCTTTGCAAGTTCATTTTTAACATCACCGGAAAATGACATCCATATCACCTTGCATGCTTCAAATCTCTGTGATAAATCTTTACCCCGAAATTCTCCGCTTCTTTTAATCTCTCATATATTTCATTTGCTATTGTAACAGATCGGTGCTGACCACCGGTACATCCGATGGCAACCACCAGCTGATATTTTCCCTCATTAATATAACCGGGAACAAGGAATTCCAGCATATCCTTCAGTTTTTCAAGAAACTGTTCGCACTCCGGAAAGCTCTTAACATAGTCCTGAACAGGCTTATCATTTCCTGTAAGATGCTTTAATTCATCAATATAAAACGGATTGGGCAAAAATCTAACATCAAATACCAGATCGGCATCCGATGGAATTCCGTGCTTAAATCCAAAGGACAATACCGTCAAAATCAGGTTACCGCGCTTTTCATTTGCAACGAACAGCCTGTCCATTTCCGTCTTGAATTCACGGGTAAGCAGCTGAGAAGTGTCTATAATATAATCTGCCTGCGAACGAAGCTTCTTAAGAAGCTCCCTCTCCTTCTTGATACCATCTTCAATTCTTCCTTCAGGAGAGAGCGGGTGCCTTCTTCTTGATTCTTTGTATCTCTTTACTAAAACCGCATCCGAGCACTCCAGGAAAAGCACCTCCACAGGAAGTCCTCTTTCCCTGAGTTCTTCAATAACTCTCGGAGCATCCTCAAACCTCTGGCCGGATCTTACATCCAGACCAACTGCAACCTTCGTGATCTCGCTGTCTGGCTGCGTTATCAGCTCTGAAAATTTCTCAAACAGTGCCGGAGGCAGATTGTCTACACAGTAGAACCCCGCATCCTCAAGCATATGTATAGCTGTAGATTTTCCTCCCCCGCTCATTCCCGTTACGATTACAATTCTCATGCCTTAAATTCTCCCAAAAGTATTACCTCCGGAGATAGTTCAACTCCGAAAGACTCCATTACCTTTTTTCTGACGTCGCATATAAGCTTATATACATCATCCGAAGTAGCATCACCGGTATTTATCACAAACCCGCTATGCTTCTCGGAGACCTGTGCTCCCCCTACACTGTAGCCCTTAAGTCCGGCATCCTCTATAAGTTTTCCCGCAAAGTATCCCTCAGGTCTCTTAAATGTTGATCCTGCACTTGGATACTCCAGCGGCTGCTTGGAGACACGCCTGTTCTTAAGATCCTCCATCAGAGCTTCAATATCTGCTCTGTTTCCTTTTTCAAGTTCAATAAGTGCATCGGTTATAACGCAATTAATTCTCTTAAATACACTTGTCCTGTAATCAAACTCGAGCTCATCACGGCTAAAAATTTTCTCGGTACCATCCTCCATAATAGCAGTTACAGAGCGGACAACCTGCTTCATCTCACCGCCATAAGCTCCGGCATTCATCACAAGTGCACCGCCGATAGAACCCGGTATACCGTGAGCAAATTCAAAGCCTTTAAGTTCTTTATCTCTGGCAAGATTAGCAACAGCTACATTAAGTGCTGCCGCTCCTGCTCTTATAACAGTGTCACTCTCGGGAACAACTTCCGCAAACTCTCCCTCCAGAGACAAGATTATTCCTCTGTATCCTTCATCAGAAACAAGGAGATTGCTTCCGTTTCCGAGAATATAATAGTCCTTGGAAAAGGTCAGCCCTTCCTCATGAAAAAGCTTTATCAGCTTTGAAAGAGCCTCTTTTGTTCCTACCTTTACAAAATAATCGGCAGGCCCACCCGTGCGAAACGTGGTGTGCCTGCTCATAATCTCATTTTTTATAATGTTTTGCTTCGGGATAATCTCCGAAAGTTTTACATCCAAATCAATTTTCATTTTTTGAAACCGAATCCAAAACCAGTTTAGCTGCTCCGAAGATTCCCGCATCATTTCCAAGCTTTGCAAGAGCAAACTTTGTTCTCTTTGCGCCGGGGAATACATACTTCTCAAATGAAGGACGAACAAGATCAAAAAGAACGTCTCCTGCCTTTGAAACTCCGCCGCCAAAAACGATGATCTCAGGATTGATAGTGGATGCTATCATTGCAAGACCTTTTCCGAGATATTCGCCATAGCGTGTAATTGCTTCATTAGCAAGCTTATCTCCCTTCTTTGCTGCATCGAAGATGTCCTTGCACATGAAGTCTGTACCGCGAAGAACACACTCCTCATCGCTCTCTTCAAGTAATCTATTCATGAGAAGAACTGCGCCTGTCGCACTTGCATACTGCTCAAGACAGCCTTTATGTCCGCATCCGCATACTAGAGTCTCATCGTCATTGATATGAATATGACCGATTTCTCCGCCGGCACCAGTAGCACCGTTAAAGATCTTGCCGTTGTGGATGATTCCTCCGCCTACACCTGTTCCGAGTGTAACCATGAGCATATCCTTGTAGCCCTGGCCGCCGCCCATCCAGTATTCTCCGAGTGCAGCTACATTGGCATCATTACCGCACTTAACGGGAATCTTAACAAGATCGTGAAGCTCATCCTTCATATTGAACTCACTCCAGCCAAGATTAACTGCCTTGAAGATTGTTCCGTCATCGCCGAAGGGTCCGGGTGCACCTGCTCCTACTCCGACTACCTGTGAATCCTTTATTCCTCTCTCGGTCATCTTATTTCTGATTGCCTCAGCGATATCCGGGAGAACATTTTTTCCCTCGTCCTCTGTTCTTGTAGGAATCTCCCACACTTCGATCTTGTGACCGTCCATATCAAGGAGTCCTATTTTTACGGTAGTTCCGCCTATATCAACTCCGAATATATATCTTTCTACTAAACTTGATGTCTGGTTTTCCATTAACACTACTTCCTTTTTATTATTCTTAATTATTTTCTATGTTTCAATCGTCGTCATCATGACCCTTGGTGAGCGAATTCTGCACTCTGTTATAAAGCTCCTGAGCAGCATTGTAGCCCATCATCTTCTGTCTGTGGTTAACTGCTGCGGACTCACAGATAATCGCAAGGTTTCTGCCGGGACGAATCGGAATTCTGTGACAAACTATCTTGTTTCCAAGATACTCTGTATATTCCTCTTCAAGACCAAGTCTGTCGTATTCCTTGTCCTTATCCCACTCCTCAAGCTTGATAACAAGGTCAATGTTCTGTGTGTCGCGGACGCTGGATACACCGAAAAGTGTCTTTACATCCACGATTCCGATTCCTCGAAGCTCAATAAAATGCCTCGTGATATCGGGAGCTGTTCCTATAAGTGTCACATCACTTACCTTACGCAGTTCCACCACGTCATCGGACACAAGTCTGTGACCTCTCTTAATAAGCTCAAGCGCAGCCTCGGATTTACCGATTCCACTTTCACCTGTTATAAGAACGCCTACGCCGTAAACATCAACCAGAACTCCGTGGATGGAAATGCAGGGAGCAAGCTCCACATTAAGCCATCTGATGATCTCAGCCATGAATGATGATGTAGGCTTTTTAGTTACCATTATCGGAACCTTCTCCTCAAGCGCCATCTTTACGAACATCGGATCCGGTATCAGATTTCTGCAGAAAACGACACACGGAATGTCAAAGGATAAAAATTCGCGATATACCCGCTCCTTATCTTCTGCGGGAATGGATTCCATATATGAATATTCTACGAATCCTATAACCTGAAGTCTTGTAGCCTCAAAATGCTCAAAGTAGCCTGCGAGCTGCAGAGCCGGTCTGTTGATATCGGGCTGATGAATTCGAATCTTGGAAACATCGAGCTCCGGGGTGAGGTTTTCAAGCTCCATCTTTTTAATGACAGTTTTTAGCTTTACCGTTGCCATGAGATACCCCCTTTTAACTTACCACAGTTTAGCACACCCACTGGGCTTTTACAATTATTTCATGCCTCCCCGCATCCTTAAGAATGGAAGAAATCATATATCTGTTTCGCGGCATTTTCAGGAATTTCCGGAACCTGCTTAAGCGTCTCTATATCTGCATTTCTGATATCTTCTATGGATTTAAAATGGCGCATAAGAGCTTTTCTTCTGGCAGGACCCACTCCGGGAATCTCATCCAGGGAGCTCTTTACCTGAGATTTACTGCGAAGAGAACGATGGTACTCTATTGCAAATCTGTGTGCTTCATCCTGAATTCTTGTTATGAGCTTAAAGCCCTCCGAACGTCTGTCTATCGGAAGCTCTTCATTATTGAAATAAAGTCCTCTGGTCCTGTGGTTGTCATCCTTAACCATTCCGCACACCGGAATAGTAATTCCCAGTTCTTCAAGAACCTGCAGGCAGATATTTACCTGGCCTCTTCCACCATCCATCAAAATAAGATCGGGAAACTTTGTAAAGCTGCCGTATCTCGCATCTATCTCGCGCACTTCAAGCTCGTGCTTTTCCTCTAGGCCATGCATAAGTCTTCTGGTGAGTACTTCCTTCATGCATGCATAGTCATCCGGGCCTGTGACGGATTTAATCCTGAACTTCCTGTAATCACTGCGCTTTGGTTTTCCCTTCTCATAGACAACCATCGATCCGACATTGGCAAAACCGCTGATATTGGAGATATCGTAGGCCTCCATTCTGATAATTCCATTGATCCCCAGAAGTTTTTCTATCTCTTTTACAGCTCCTATTGTTCTGCCTTCTTCGCGCTTTAGTCTCTCCTTGTCCTTACTCAGAATCAGCTCTGCATTTTGAGCTGCAAGCTCCATCAGCTTTTCCTTCTGCCCTCTCTCCGGGACACTCAGATAAACCCTGCTTCCTTTTCTCTGGGTGAGCCACTTTTCAATTACTTCCATGTCCTCTATGGCTTCGGGGAGCATGAGCTCTCTTGGAATAAAAGGCGTTCCGGCATAGAACTGTTTTACAAAATTCAGCAATATCTCATTTGTGGGATTCTCGGACACATGCGTCATGTAGAAATGCTCTCTTCCGATAAGCCTTCCGTCTCGGACAAAAAAGACCTGCACCACAGCATCATTCTCATCTGCTGCAATGGCCAGTATATCCTTGTCCTCCATGGCTGAATCAGTCATCTTCTGCTTCTGTGCCACCTGTTTTACACTGGTAAGAAGATCCCTGTAGGTTGCTGCTTTCTCGAAATTCAGCTCCTCCGCCGCTGCCTCCATCTTCTCAGTCAGATCCCTGATTATAGGGGTATAATTTCCTTCCAAAAAGTCCAAAGCACCGCGTATCCTCTCAGCATATTCTTCCTTCGAGATTTTTCCGTCGCATGGCGCAGAGCATCTGTTCATATGATAGTTAAGGCAGGGTCTGTCCAGACCTATGTCTCTTGGCAGAACTCTGTTGCAGGTTCTGAGGCCGTATATCTTGTTTATCAGCTCAATGGTGTCCTTAACTGCTGCCGCACTGGTAAACGGACCGTAATACTTGGACTTATCCTTCTTCATAAGTCTGGAGAATAAGATTCTGGGAAAGTCCTCGGAAACAGTGACCTTTATGTAGGGATAGGTCTTGTCATCCTTCAGCATCGTGTTGTATCTGGGGCAATTTTCCTTGATCAGATTATTCTCAAGGACAAGCGCTTCCAGCTCCGAATCAGTGACGATATACTCAAAGCGAGCAATCTGCTGGACCATGCGGTCAATCTGCGGCCCGCGGCCCACGATTTTCCTGAAGTAGGAGCGCACCCGGTTATTGAGATTCACTGCCTTCCCAACATACATTATCGTGTCATTCTGATCACGCATTATATAAACCCCCGGCTGTTTCGGGAGCTTTTTCAGTTCTTCCTGTACATTAAATTTCTCTTCCATAATTACATCTTATCAAAAAGGCTGCCGCTACGCGACAGCCCTCTGGGTTCTTACAAACATTTTCGTCTTTTCACGAAAATTCTTAGTTCTGATTATCAAAATTGTCAGGCATATGTGAGAAGCGTCCACCACCTGTAGGTGTATCCTCATTCTCTTCCTTCTTCTCAGGCTGAGCGGCATAGGATGCTCCGCCCGGGCCATATGTAGGCTGGCCGTATGTAGGAAGTCCGAAAGATGTCGTGCTCTGCTGCGACTGACCATTGGTAGCGTCTTGAGGCTGCTGCCAGTTTATATATCCCTGCTGGGGCTGTGGCTGCTGCTCAGAAGTAACAGGAACGGGTTCCGGCTCCTTCTCTGCAGAAACAGACTCCTTCTTCTCCTTCTCCTTGATCGGAACATTCTCTCCAACCGCTGCGGATTCGGGGCGTGTAGCATAGATTCTTCCGTGCTTTGCCTCCTCCATCTCTTCCTCGGTGGGTTCGGGAATATTCTCTACCTCGCGATAGATCTTCATGAATTCCTTACCGGTGATGGTCTCTTTCTCTATAAGGAACTGTGCGATCTTATCCATGGTATCAATGTGATCTCGAATGATCTGCTTTGCCTTTTCGTAACAGTCGGCAAGAAGCTTTTTCACCTCTTCGTCAACTTCATACTCTGTCTGCGGGCTGCAGTTGAGCACTCTGTTTCCGTCGAGGTATCTGTTCTGTATTGATTCAAGCTGCATGAGTCCGAACTTATCACTCATACCGAACATTGTTATCATACTTCTGGCCATTGAGGTAGCTTTCTCAATATCATTCTCAGCACCTGTTGTAACTGTGTTGAAAATAACTTCCTCAGCCGCACGTCCACCGAGAGAAACAATGATATCATCAATGATCTCATCCTTGGTCTCGAGGTATTTCTCATCCTCCGGAACCTGCATTACATATCCGAGTGCACCCATAGTTCTGGGAACAATTGTGATCTTCTGAACAGGCTCAGTATTCTTCTGAACCGCACTGATAAGGGCATGTCCAACCTCATGATAGGAGACGATTTTTCTCTCCTCCTTACTGAGGATTCTGTCCTTTTTCTCTTTTCCTACAAGTACCTGCTCAACGGCCTCCATAAGATCCTGCTGGCAAACATACTCTCTGTGCGCCTTAACCGCATTTATGGCTGCCTCGTTGATCATGTTAGCGAGATCCGAACCTACCGCACCGCTGGTAGCCAGAGCGATTCCCTTAAGATCAACGGTCTCATCCATTTTAACGTCCTTGGAATGAACCTTAAGGATCTCTTCACGGCCCTTAAGATCAGGCTTATCAACGATGATTCGTCTGTCGAAACGTCCGGGACGAAGAAGCGCTTTATCAAGAATCTCAGGTCTGTTTGTAGCTCCGAGAACGAGGACACCCTTTGAAGAATCAAAACCATCCATCTCTGAAAGCAGCTGGTTCAGTGTCTGCTCACGCTCTTCATTTCCGCCGCCGTACTTACTGTCACGGCTTCTTCCGATAGCATCAATCTCATCTATGAAAATAATACAAGGCGCATTTTTGCTGGCCTCTGCGAAAAGTTCACGAACACGGCTCGCACCGACACCGACATACAGCTCAATAAAGTCAGATCCTGCAAGTGAATAAAAAGGAACGTGTGCCTCACCCGCAACCGCTTTGGCAAGAAGTGTCTTACCTGTTCCGGGAGGTCCTACCAAAAGAGCACCTTTCGGAAGCTTCGCGCCGATCTTAACGTATCTGCCGGGATTATGAAGGAAGTCAACGACCTCAACAAGAGATTCTTTTGCTTCATCCTCGCCCGCTACATCCTTGAAAGTAACTCCTGTCTCACGCTGCATGTAAACCTTAGCGTTGTTTTTACCGATACCGAGCGGACCGCCGCCCTTCGACATGCGTCTGAACACAAATGAAAGAATCAGCCACATGAGCAAAATCGGAAGAACATAATAAACGGCAAAGGAGATGATCGCACTCGAAGAATCCGGAATCTCACTGCTTACCGGAATTCCTGCATCAAGAAGTCTCTTCGTAAGTGTGGAATCATCCTCGGCTTTACCCGTATAATATGTCAAAACCGTGGTCGAACCGGAGAAGGGATTGAACTTAAGCTCATCAGAACTTACCTTGGGGATAATGTTGATGCGGTCACTCTCGATCACTACGCTCTCAACCTTCTTATCCTCGATCATCTGAATAAACTCGGAATAAGTTACTTCTTTATTACTGGAACCTGTAACCGCGCGCATGAAATATGTCATGAAAAGCACTGACACAAGCGCAGCAACAACCAGCAGTAATATATTTTGTTTCTTGGGACCGCCTTCTCCGCCTGCCCCATTATTGTTATTATAATTGTTATCCATTGCTTACCTCTTAATCTCGTTTCGTGGTTCCTATCGTTCTATTATAAGTATAACAGATGCATAAATCAATTTATAAATTCATAGCTGAAATAAAACTCTCTCCGAAGGTATCTGTACCTGCCAATGAAATCTCACTCGAACGGGCTGCAATATCAGTGATCTTTTTTTGATAATCACAATCTCCGAGCGCCTTTATACAGCCCTTTAGCGAAGTGTTACCTACGCACTCTGTTATGTTTTTATTTATAAATCCCTCCGGTAACATCTTTAGTGCTTTTATCATATCAATATCAAGATGTTCACTGAATCCTCCGGCAATATATACCTTATCCACATCTGCGGAAGTAATGCCATGTTCCGAAAGCAGGGTATCTATCCCGCTTCTTATCGCAGCCTTTGCAAGCTGCAGAGCACGAATATCATTCTGCGGAAAAGAAATCGTCTTTTTTTCATCCTTATATAATATAAAACCTTCTTCGAAATATTCATCCGCCAGAAGACCTGTTTCATCGACGATATCGCATCTTCTGAGTTCGGATACAAGTTCAAGTACTCCGCTTCCGCAGATTCCGAGAGGTTCTGTATTTTCTATCGTCCTGTAATCCGCGGTTTTTTTCTCTTTATCAATCTTTACATGCTCTATGGCTCCCGAAACTCCGGCCATACCGCAGGATATACCGCCTCCCTCAAACACCGGACCTGCTGCCGTCGAGCAGACAGTTATTTTTTTGGAGTCCGCAACTGCCATCTCTCCGTTTGTTCCAAGATCAATAAGCATATAGGTTTTACCCTCAGGTATCTTATAAAAATCAAGGGCATACATACCGGATACGATATCCGCTCCAACAAAAGCAGATATACCTGGCATTATTCTGCATTCGGTTTCATCATAAATATCTTTCTCTTCGAATGTGACTCCAAGTACCTCAGAAAAGCTCATCTCCGGATATGAAAGTCTTACGGGTTTATAGGGAGAAATTCCCAAACCCTCACAGGAATCCCCCACCAGTAAATGAAGCATGGTAGTATTCCCGGCAATCACGACCTCCTTTAAGGCTACATTTTTAAGAAGTCCCTTCAAATCATCCGTTACCAGCTTTCTCAAAACATCAGCATTGCCCTCATTTGCCGCCTTGATCCTGCTTATAACATCGGCGCCGTAACTTCTTTGATGATTCATGGTTACTGCCTTCTTTATGATGTCATTCCCGTCCTTTGGCGATATGATTGCTGCTGCAATCGTTGTGGTACCGATATCTATGGCTGCAACAAAGTTTCCGGACGAAAGATCCTCGCACTTATCCTCTCTGCTCTCCTCCTTTATACTGAAAGCCTTATCTTCTTTTGCAGCGGAAAGATCAGTCTCAATCTCAGCATCCTCTGTAATTACAGCTCTGCAAGCCAGTCTCCAGCCACTTTTTATCTCATCCTCACTAAAAAACGAGCTGTCAGCTGAAGTCGCCCTGGGGGCACCGCTGACAAACCTCACCTTGCACTTTCCGCATCTTCCCATACCTGCGCAGACCATAGGAATATCCATATTTTCGCGCTTAAATAGCTCGGAGAGTAGCGTCCCTCTGCTGATATTGTATGTTTTTCCATTGTATAACAGTTTCATATGTTCTTTCATCGCTGCAATTGGCAACTTAACCCCATTTAATTTGTACATCTTATTTTATAATTATATCTTAATTGTGGTATAATTTTTATCAGTATTCAATAATGGTCTGACAAAAAAGACCACAATATAAAAAGGTAAAACTTAATTTAAAAGGAGGAAATTTTTGTATGGGTATTTTACAAGCTGGAGTCGGAGCTGCTTCAAGTGTTCTCGCTGATTCCTGGAGAGACTATTTCTATTGTGATGCTATTCCTGCTGACACACTTGCCGTTAAGGGCGTTAAGCGTACCGGCAGAGGAAGCTCCAACACCAAGGGTAATGATAACATCATTTCCAACGGTTCAATAATAGCAGTTGCTGACGGGCAGTGCATGATTCTCGTTGATCAGGGAAAAGTAACTGAAATCTGCGCTGAGCCCGGTGAGTTCGTATATGATGTAAGCACAGAGCCTTCTCTCTTCTACGGAAGCCTCTCTTCCAATATCAAGGAAACCTTTAAAAAGATCGGTAAACGTATCAGTTTCGGCGGAGATGCCGCAAACGACCAGCGCATTTACTATATTAATACCAAGGATATCATCGGCAACAAGTACGGTACCGCTAATCCGGTTCCTTTCCGTGTTGTAGATAAAAACATCGGCCTCGACGTTGATATCTCCATCCGTTGCCATGGTGAATACAGTTACAAGATCGTAGATCCCATTCTCTTCTATACCAATCTCTGCGGAAACTTCACAGGAGAGTACAAGAGAGAGAATATCGAATCTCAGCTTAAGAGTGAGCTTCTCACAGCTCTTCAGCCCGCATTTGCAAAGATTTCAGAGACAGGCGTTCGTTACAGTGCTCTTCCCGGACACACCACAGAGATCGCTGATGCACTGAACGAAGTTCTTTCAGCTAAATGGGGCGACACTTACGGAATCAGAATTTCCACATTCGGTATCAACTCCGTAAACGCTTCTGAAGAAGATGAAAAGATGATCAAAGAGCTTCAGAAGAATGCTGTTCTTTCAAATCCCAACATGGCAGCCGCTACTCTTGTAGGCGCACAGGCACAGGCTATGCAGGATGCCGCTAAGAACACATCAACAGGTCCTATGATGGCATTTGCAGGAATGAACATGGCACAGCAGGCAGGCGGCGCAAACGCAGCCGGACTCTTCGCTATGGGGCAGCAGGCACAGCCTGCACAGGCAGCTCCTCAGATGCAGCCTCAGAGCCAGGGTGGTTGGACATGCGCATGCGGAACCGTTAACAACGGCAATTTCTGCTCAAATTGCGGTAAGCCCAAGCCCAGCGCAGACTGGACATGCTCATGCGGAACTGTTAACAGCGGAAAATTCTGTTCAAATTGTGGTCAGCCCAGACCATAATTATCGGCAGAAATAATAGTTTAGGAAATTATCTATGGGATTAACCGAATATGAATGCCCCTCGTGCGGAGGGGTAATGAATTTTGATGCCGGCAGTCAGATGCTGCTTTGTCCTTATTGCGACACCAAAATAAAGGTTAGTGATTACAAAGCCCCCAGACAGGAGGAACAGGACAAAGATGCAAAAGCAGACAGCAATGAATGGCTTTCGGAAGGCACAGAATGGAAACCCGGCGAAACCGATGGTATGGTGGTGTATTCCTGTCAGTCCTGCGGAGGTGAGATAGTCGCCTCTGAGACTGAAGGATCCCTCACCTGCCCTTTTTGCAGTAACAATGTTGTTGTAAAAGAAAAGTTCGCCGGTGACCTTCGCCCCAACTATGTCATCCCGTTTAAGAAAAGCAAGCAGGACGCCATGGACAGCTATGCCGGCTATGTTAAAGGAAAATTGCTTTTACCCAGGGTTTTCTTTGCGCAGAATCATATAGACAAAATTCGCGGAATTTATATTCCGTACTGGCTTTATGATGCAAAGATAGATGCTGACTACAGATTCGAAGCAACAAAGGTCAGAACCTGGAGTGACAGTGACTACAATTACACGGAAACCAGCTTTTACGAGGTTGACAGATCCGGTCACGAAGAATTCAGTCATGTACCCCATGACGCTTCAAAAGAGATGCCCGATGATCTTATGGAATCCATCGAACCCTTCAACTTTTCCGAGGCGGTTCCCTTCAACAGCGGATATCTTGCAGGATTTCTTGCAAACAGATACGACGTTGATGTAGAGGAAACCAAGACGCACATCGTGAATCGTATGGAGAACACGGTTGAAAACGATATCAGAAATACCGTAACCGGCTATTCATCAGTAACACCCATTACCAGAAACAAACAGGTGCGCAGTCTTTCACACAAATATGCGCTCTATCCGGTATGGCTGTTAAACACTTCCTGGAACGGAAACAACTATCTGTTCGCAATGAACGGTCAGAGCGGTAAATTTGTCGGCAACCTTCCTGTAAGTAAGGGACGAGCTGCCGTACTCTATATCCTTTCAGCGCTTGGATTTACACTTATTTCCATAATCATCTGTCTCATCATTATCAGCTAATAATACATTAAGGGATAGGAATATGAATCATAAAAAACAACTGAATATTATTACGGCCATGCTGATATGCTTCATTCTGGCATTGCCTGTCATCCTGTCGTTTAATGTTAAGGCCGGCACCGAGGGTCTTGTGGATCCCGTTTATACGGTAGACGGATCACTTTTCCCTGTAGTCGATGCCGCCGATCTGCTGACGGATGACGAAGAGAACGCTCTGGCAACTCATATCTATCAGGTGGAAAACGAGTATAATTCCGCCATTGTCATTGTTACCGTAGACAGTCTCGGAAGCCGCGATGTAGAGGCCTATGCCGACGATTTTTACGATTATAACGGCTATGGCATTGGAGAAAAACACGACGGAATTCTCTTCCTGATTGATATAACCTCCAGACAATGGCATATTACAACAACCGGCTCTGCAATACAGGTGTACTCGGATTCAGATCAGGAAGACCTTATTGATGCCTGCAAGAGCGATTTATCGGCAGGAAATTATTACTCCTCCTTCGATAAATTTATCTCTGCTTGCAGCAGAAAGCTTCAGGATGATATTGACTCCCACACCTTCACAGCAGGGAAACTCGGAATCTGTATTCTTGCAGGTCTTTTACTTGCACTGATTCCGCTTTTCATATTTATTGCGCAGCTCCACACGGTTCACAGAGAAACCGGAGCTTCGAATTATTCACAAAATGGTCTGTCCCTAACCGGACACCACGACAGATTTATAAGAAAAACTCTGTCAAAGCATGCTAAGCCAAAGGATACCGGCGGTTCTTCAACCCATACAGGTTCTTCGGGAACAAGCCACGGCGGAAGCAGCGGAAGCTTTTAAAAATCCTCGGACCTCATCCATCACTCGGATGAGGTCTTTTTACTTCTTCTGGTAATACAAAATTCAGAAATATAACTGTTTTTTTATAAAAGACTGCTTTTTTTATTGATATACTTATTATCAGGAGAGAGCTATGCGACTTCGCGATTATTTACATATAAACGTGTGGCTGCTGCCCATTTTGCTGGTAATAATACCGGTAATTTTAATTCTTTTTGGCAGCTCATTTATGACCACGCCAAACACCTATCATATGACCACCCTGGAAGACGGATGGTCTGTAAAGCATGGAAATTTTCATGCAGATGATGCATCTCTTGAAGATCTGAATATAGGAGATTCCCAAAAGGGCGATGTTGTAATCCTAAGTACAAAAATGCCTTCGGAGTCGGTGCCATCAGCCTGTATCATGTTCAGGACAATCCTTTCCGTAGTTACTGTATACATAGATAATGAAGTAATCTATACCTATGGAAACGAATATTTTGATTCCGGTCGGCTCCTCCCCAAGCACTTTAATTTTGTTCCAATTAAAAATCCGCAACAATATGCCGGAAAAACTCTGACAATCAGACTCGATGTCACAGAAGATGATGCATTCTCCGGTCTTTCACCGGTCTACTACGGAAACAGATTTGAGCTCGAGCGGCACTTATTGCAGAAAAAGCGCCTCCCTCTGTTCATAGGCGGTTTCCAGCTAGTCTTTGCTTTTCTTTTACTGACACTTTCCTCGTATCTGTATATGTACCACGGACATGATCTGTCACTAATCTTCACTTCACTGATAGCATTTTTCCTTGGTGCCTACAACCTTGCTTTTAACGACCTGTTTTGCTTCCTTTCGGATTATGAAGCCTTCTTCAATTTTCTTGAGTATTTTTCGCTGTACTCAATACCTTTTGCTATTATCGCATTTCTTATCTCATCACATCCCAGCCTTAACAATAATTTAAATAAGATCCTCATAGCGATAAATGCTCTATTCCCGATTATTACCACCGTTTTGCATGTCTGCGGAATTATCCATATTAACATTTTTGTGCCCACACTTCATGTCCTGGCCATATTAGAAACTGTAGTAGAGCTCCCTCAAATTATATCCGATGTTATAAGGCATTATCAGGAACGAAGGAACAGTCCGGAATACGTCGGTATGACTTCAGACAGCATCCTTATACTCGGTCTTGCCCTTTTCATAGTATGCTCGGTAATTGATATCATAAAATACAATGTGCTCAAATTCCTTTTGGCCGGCGGCGAAGCTTACGCTGATATAAACTTCATGACAATCGGTGCACTGTGCTTTGTTCTTTGTCTGTTTGTATTCTATTTCTATCATGGAATTGAGCATATAAACTCCGTCTACATGAAGGAACACCTTGAAGGTCTGGCCTATACAGACTCTCTCACAGGACTCATGAACCGTGCAAAATGCATGCAGTACATGGCCTCGGTACAGGGAAAATTCGCCATTATTTCGATCGATATGGATAATTTGAAACCGGTCAATGACACACTGGGACATCAGGAGGGTGACCGAATGTTAAAGACCTTCGCAGACATCATGAAGCAGGCTTTTTCCGGTGCAGCTTTGATAGGGAGAACCGGCGGTGATGAATTCCTTGTGGCAGTAGAGAATCCCGAGGAAGGAATATGCGAAAAAATGATAAATGACCTGTGTGAAAGACTTAATGCTTTCAACAGTCATGAAACAAACCTTAATCTGTCCGCATCCTGTGGTTTCGCCTACAGCCGTGAAGTTCAGGGAAGCGATGCAGGTGACGTTTTTGTGCTTGCCGATAATCGCATGTATGAAGAAAAAGACAAGCATCATTCTTCCAAGATCGGAAGATTTGTAAATGACATAATGGGCAATACACCCTCGAAGGAAGGAGGTGTACCTGCAGATGATTAAACGAATCAAATTCCTTATAATTGCACTTCTTACCTTCCTGCTTCTTGTAACTATATGCCACTTTTTATTCTATCCGGCTAATGCAGGAAAGATATACACATTTGATAAAGAATGGTCTGTTGAATTTAACGAAGAAAGCTTCGAGAATATCACTCTTTACGATATCCCGAAGGCTCTTAACTATGCATCAAAAAAGGGAGATACCATTGTTCTCTCAAGGACCATTCCCGAGAGCAGTTCCTTCGATTTTCCTACGTTGATGTTCCTCTCAAGATATTCTGCATTTGACCTGTTTATTGATAATGAACTCGTCCATTCCGAATATAAAGATTTGCTGAAAAACGGGGATTACATTGGCTGCAGTTACCACGTTGTTCCTGTTCCGGAAAAGGATCATCCTATGGAGCTGCGGCTCGTCCTCTATGTTGAAGAAGACAGCTTCTATAATTTTTTCTTGCCGCCTGTATACGGCGATTATCACGATGTCATGCGCTCCTACATATTCCATAATATGTTCCCTCTTGCTTCGGGAATTTTCCTGATTATTTTTGGTGCTGCTTTTCTGATTATCACCTTAAGTTTTTACAAAACTCTGCCCAATATTCTCTCCCAGCTCTTTGCATCAGTCCTGTTTATTAATCTGGGATTATGGCTCTTGGGTTACTTCAGGCTGATCGACTTTTTCATCGACACCAAAAGCAAAGCGACCGAAATCGAGTATGTCTCTCTTTATCTTATGGTGCCTCTTACTTACCTTATTGTCGGCTGCATCCAACAGCACTACCGCGATTGGATATTTATGGTAGTGTCCTGCACCAGTTCCCTCATTTGCCTTGGACTAATTGCACTCCATTTTACTGGTGTCATGCATATGAATCGTACGTTACCGTATTTTCAGTGCATATCCATAATATGTTCCTTCTTCATGCTTATCATCTTCTTTAAAGATTTTAAGCAAAAAAAGCTTGCGCCTGCCGAGGTAATACAGTTACTCGGTCTTTCTGTTTTTGCTCTGTCATACATAATCAACTATTCCGCTTTTTCTCTGGAAATAAGGAATATTGTTCCCTCATCATTCCTGACAACACGCATGATTCCAATGGCAGGACTGATATTCGTTTTCGCAAACCTCATTAACTATTTCATTTACTTGTCGGAATCCTTCGCCATGAGAAAAGAGTATGCGTCTCTGACACACCTTGCTTATGCAGACGGACTGACAGATCTTCCAAACAGATCACGCTATGATAAGTATCTGGAAGATTTGGACAAAAGCGATGACGACTACTGCATAGTAAGTCTTGATCTTAACGGCCTTAAGGAAATTAACGATAGCGACGGACATGCCGCAGGAGATAAATATTTATTGGAATTCTCTCAGGTTCTTAAACAGTGTTTTGATGACAAAGCTTTCATCGCCAGGATAGGTGGCGATGAGTTTGTGGCAATTCTCAAAAAGGAACATTTTGATGAAGTGGATACTCTTTTAACAAGGCTTAAAGACGCGCTTGAGGTGAAAAATGTTCTGTATCCCGGCTACAGAAGAAGCGTAGCTTCCGGTTATGCCTTCAGCACTGAAGTGGAGCAGAAAAACTCTCACAGTGTTTATCTGCTTGCCGATAAGCGAATGTATGAAAACAAAAAGCTCATGCACGCAAAGCTCGGCATAGTTGCAAGGATATAGATTATTTACAGAGCATCTCCTCAAGCTCTGCCTGTGCCTCAGAAAGCCCTTCGTCTATATCTTTCTCCCCGTTTATGATAAGCTCCATCTTATTTCCGAGTATTGTATAAAATTCGGTCCACTCTTCCATATCAGGTCTGTAAACACCGTTTTCAAGAGCAGCACAGACCGCTTTTAGCGGAGGATTATCTGCCAGAATCTTCTCATCAGTAAGGCATGAGTATCTGCAGGGAACGCCTCCGTATTCTATTGTACTTTTTTGCACTTGAGGGTCCATCAGATACTTAACAAGCTTCACTGCCAATTCCTTATTTTGGCTATTTACAGGAACACCTATGGTCCATATACCATATACATTTGCATTATACCCTTCAGAGTCACTGAACGCTTTTCCCGTAAGTGCAATGTAGTCAGATGCTGATCTCTTTGTAGGCGTATACCACCCCGGCCAGCCTACCGCCATAGTAGCTGCTCCGTTGTCGATCGCCATTATAAGGTCATCTCTGCTTTCCGATTTTCCTGTAGCAATCAGCTGCATATAAAAATTGAGCGCTTTCTTGAATTCCTCTGTATTTACCGTGGGCTTGTTATTTTCATCAACAACCCACCCGCCGTAGGATCTGAGAATCGGGAGAAAATCCACCACATAATTGTTCTCGGAATCGCCCCTGTACATGAACCCCAGGTTCCCTTTATCCTGTGAAGCCTTGCACACCTGATATATCTCTTCAAGGGATGAAAGTTGTTCAACATTATATCCCGCTTTCTCCACGTTATATTTATTGAAAAGAAGAACGGTCACATTGCCGTAAAAAGGCGCAACATATATATCATTTCCATCGTAGCAGATAGTCGTGGTAGCTTTTATAATGTCATCGTCCAGTTCATATCCTTCTTTGGAAAGGTTTAACAGTAATGAATTTGCGGTCATCTCTGCCTTCCAGGATCCGTCTATCATACAAAGATCATATTGCCCTTCAGTCTTCGATGCATTTTCAAGAATACCTTTGTGAAGCTCTTCTTCTCCAAGTTCCAGCACATCACAAATAACCTGGTTCTCTTCTTCAAACTGAACAAGGCAGGATTTTATCGCATCGGAGTAAATACCGGCTCTTAGCGCCAATGTTATATGAGGCGCCTTCTCCGGATCCACTCCCGATACTTTTTGATTATTCTGCTGTTTCCCGCAGGACATCGCACATATAAGCACCATGACTGTCAGTATAGCGGAAAGCATTCTCTTCCACTTCATACACCTATACTCCCCTTTCTGGCGTTGGGATATCTCTCCATTTTAAGATTGACATCCTCCATACAGGAATCAATTTTACTCATCGGTATATTACAAAAAATGTTTACAAGATTCTCATCAAGCTGTGTACCGGCTGCTAATCGAAGTTCGGATGTAGCTTCAGCGTAGGGCAAAGTAGCTTTGTACAAGCGATTCATTGTCATGGCAGAATAAGCATCTGCCACCGCAATCATTCTGGCTCCGAGGGGAATCTGTTCCCCTGTCAGCTGGTGATAGCCCTTACCATCAATTCTTTCATGATGATACAGAATGTAGGAAAGAGTTTTCCCCATCCCGGGCACATCCTTTAACATATTTACTCCTATATCAGGATGCTTCTTTACTATCTCCCACTCATTTTGTCCAAGCTTCCCCGCATGTTCCATTATCGAATCAGGTATGCCATTTTTACCTATATCCAAAAGAAGCGACGCATAGTGAAGGTCAATCTGGCTGACCTGTAATCTGTATCTGAAGGGCATAAATTCATATAATACCATCGTCAGATTATGCACATGGAGAGAATGTCCGTCGAGATTAGGATTTCCCGCTTCAATAATTCCAACCAGTATCTCAAGAATTGCTGCCGTGCGCTTTTTCCTGGTATAGTTTTCATGCAGAGTAATTGCTGTGAGCATTAGCAGTATTATTATGAAAAATATCAGCAGGTTGATCTCATTTGAATTCATAATCTACCTCCCTGCCTTTATTCTTCTGCGTCCATAAAACGTATCTGATTTTTTCCTGCCCGCTTGGATTCATACAGGGCCTCGTCAGCACGCTTATAAGCAACATCTATGTCTCTGTCATTTTCTGTTATCTCGGTCACCCCAAGAGATGCATGTATTCCGTGAAGATCTCCTACTTCTACACTGTTAAGTGATCTGAGCATATTTTGAAGAAGCTCCGTAACTTCCTCTCTGTTCTTCTTCCCTCTTATAAACACTATAAATTCATCACCGCCAAGCCTTCCGGGAAAACTGATTCCTTCCTTCAAAACCTTTTCCTGAAAAGTCCACTTCTTTGTCATATCCACTCCGAGGCCCTCGATAATTGTCTGTCCCGCTATCTGGATAGCCTTATCGCCCATCTGGTGCCCAAGTTTATCATTTATCTGTTTGAACTCGTCGAGGTCGAGAAGACATATTGCAATATATTCATCATGTGGATTTGAAAGGATATTTCCTGCAAGGGAGAAGAAACGTCCTCTGTTTAACAAAGACGTAAGCGCGTCAAAACTTGATTTTATCTCCAGCTCGCGCTGAATCTGTATATTTTTCTGCATCGTGACAAACTGCTGCATTCTGGTCCTCTGAAAGGCAAAGTGCAGCACGATTGAAAGTGAAACAAAAATGATTACATTATATAAATCCTGCTCTGCGATGGAAATAGCTTTGATTTTAAAAGAACAATATAGAAAACATCCGCAGCACAATGCTATGCCTGCCAATGTCCTTAGCATGGTGGAAATGAAAGAAAAAGACAATACAACCAGCATGACCATGAAAAGTGTAGCTGCCATGTATGGCTGATCAATTGATATTTGAATGGAATAGGCCATCCATATAAGCATATTTACGACTACCAGAACCGTCACTCTTCCGGTAGTTGGTTTCGCTCCATAGGTCTTGCACACCACAAAAAATACAGCTGAAACAACTGCATAAGCGATATATAGTCTCATCTCGCTCTGGTTTACGCTGAAGATATCAAACGCCGAGAATATAATACACAGCACGTTCACTATAAAGAACCATATATTCAGAATCATCACATGTTTTCTATTGGTTCCGTTTATAAGCTCTGTGCATTCCTCTTTAGTTTCTTTATCGTAACCGTAATGATTTATACTTTGTGCTCTCATGCTCCAATCCTCATTATTGAAATCGCATAGCATGCCACAATACGTATATTATTACTGTAACAGATAAATCTAATAATTATCTAAAGATAGCATTATATTTATATGATAAGCTTTTTCACAGCGCTCAGTAATTCTTCATCCTTCATGGGAATCTGCATTCCGAATAAGTCCGGCTTCTCCGGTTCTATAAGACCTCTTTCAATTACCTGTGCAACAGCATTAGCACAGATGCGGCAATCATAGATATCCTTTAGTTTCTTGGCCTTATCCCAGTCAACATCCTTTATATTAAGTGAATCCCTCATCATGGCGTGCAATATCAGAGCCGCTTTTTTCTTTGTGACAGGTTGCATCAGCATCTCTTCTGAATTATCCGCCATCATATGCTTCCAAAAAGCGGCTGTATCGCCATGGTATTCTTCTGTTAAATAATCTATGAATGCTTCAGTCGTCATTTTACCTATTTAATCAGCCTTTAGGAGTCACAACAATCGTAACCTGGTCACAGGCTTTAAGTCCGTCTACTTTAAATACACCTGTGTCATTCTCGGTTTCTTCTCCTGTCCAAATATCTTTTACAAGATATTTATCTGCTGATTTTATCCTATCTCCCAGGAACTTTTGAATTTCCTTATGGGTAATACTGTAAGAGTCCTTCTTATCTTCCTCGCTGACATTTACAAAGGTTATTGCAAATCTGTCCCCGCTAAGCGGTTTAACAAGAATATCCACACGGTTTATATCGCGAATATATTCCTTGTCAGGACACTCCTTCGCCAGAGTTGAAAATACCCTCTTTGCCTGAACTCCGAGAGAGTCCTGATTAATTGCAATAGCATCGTCATTGGCGATTATGTTATAGATCCAGTCACCTTTTTGTACTCTTCTAAGATCAAGTCCCAGCATAAGAGGCGAATTCATCATGCACCACAGTGTCATATGTGTTCTGCACTGAATCTCATCAAGTCCGTCCATGCCTATCATCAGCATATCGGGATCGTTCCAGCCCTTATCAAGACCTGCGAACTCATCCATTATGACTGCCTTGTTATACTGCGTCGTCACACTTGGAGTATAATCATCCTTCCAGTCGCCGTGCCCGGGATCTCCATCACTTCCTACCCGGAATGTTATATCATTCAGGATTCTCCAGCTGTCACATACTTTGTAAGCCCAGTTCTGCGGATGACTCTTACCCCATTCGCAGGCAGAATAGATGATATCGTGTCCGGGAGCAGCTTCATTAAGTGCCTTCAGGATTCTGGAATATGAATTAAGAGTGTTTTCCTGTCTTCTGTGATTCATAATCCTGATATGATTAATACCATCACCAAGCTTGACTGTAACAGGCTCACTCCAGATGAATTCCTTATCTGCAGCCTCTTTATTTTCTTCCCCGTCCAGATCCGGCATATTGTTATCCACGGGATTATTTCTGTTATCGGGATCATTCAAATTCTTATCAGAGAGCTCCGCATCAAGTCCCTTGGTAAGAAAATCGTCATAATAATACTCATCCCCTACCGCAAGCTGAAGCCAGTCACCACGCCCCTCCTCTTTTGAGGATCTGTATTCCACTAAGATCTGGTATTCATTATTATCTGTCTTATTATCAGCAGAGGGCTCATAATCAAAAATGAGTTCACTGCTTCTAACTCCCACGGGAGAAGCATCAGGTCCCGTTCCATCGAAGGTTCCGAGCCCCGTCACATAATCCTTTTCTGCATGAGCACGATCACCGGTTATTCTGCCATCGGATACGGCGCTAAGAATCTCGCTTTTCTTTCCGCATATTTTTATTGCTCTGATATCAGGCGTAAAGGTGTATGCAGCATTCTCTGAATTTGAAAAAGTAGCGTTATCAAAAGGATAATAGCAATTATCAACCTTCATAAAATCAACGCCCCATTCAACATAGCTTTTTGCATCCACATCCTCGTATCCGCAAATGCCAACCCTTGCTCCGGAGCAGGTCTTTACACCTATATCATTGTACATGCCAAACTTAAGACCTTTAGCATGGACATAATCGGAAACAGACTTAAAACCACCCGGGAACTTCACCGGTTCCGCAGCTAGCTTTCCGTCAATCCTCTCGGGGTTATAACAGCCATCGTCCAAAACTACATACTGATAACCTTTCTTATCAAGGCCCAGCTCTACCATTTTATCTGCCATTGCCTTAGTCAGTGCTTCGGTATTACAGCTTCCGAAGGCATTCCAGCTGTTCCACCCCATTGCAGGAAGGTGGTTTTTCTTTTTTCCAAGTAATATTTCGTTATTATCAAAACTGTTAAAGCGTCCGGCCTCTGTTATTTTGTCAGGTCTAAGCATAGGTCCTCCCGTGAAAAGAAACTTATCTGTATTTACATTATTAACTTATCCTAGTTTTGCAAAAAACTCTTCTCACTATTTGCCTTGCTACTGTCAAATAATGCTTTAAAAGTGCGCTTTTCTTTTATAACTCAAATTCCTCACCCGGCTGCAGGATCATCACTTTTTGACCCGGATATTTTATTTCCACATAGTCCTTAAACTCGTTTGGATCAGCACCATTGAACTTAAACATATCGTAATGTCCCGGAACAGCAAGTGCCGGCTTTAAAGTACCCACCAGATCTGCTGCCTCCTGATATGTCATATTTCCTATGCAGTTATCGCGAAGTCTCACTGCATCACGACCGTTTATCGGAGGGAACATGACATCAAAGGGTCCGCTTTTCCTTAGCTTGTCATATACCCCTTCATACAAGCAGGTGTCTCCCATGTGGCAGATTTTTTTACCACCGAAAGTAACTATATACATCAGATACGGATGTAGCCCCTCCGGCGCAGTATCAAGAAATTCATGCGCAGCAGGAATTGCCTCTATGTGCAGGTCATCTACATCCGCAGAGTATTCTTCATCCACAAAAATAAACCGTTCTTTTTCTATTCCAAGCTCAGAAGGCAAAGTCTTTTCAAAGTACTTAGGTGCTACAAATTTTGCCTTGGAGTTTAACCCCGCAATTTTTATCCAGGCATCTCTGTCAATATGATCTATATGGTCATGGGTTCCGAAAAAGAGGGAAACATCCTTCAATTCTTCGATATCGAACGGGTTCTTTACCTGTCTGTCATCCAGATCAGATAAAAATAAATCTATACCGAACCTGTAGCCTGTCTCCTCATCCCATACGAGAATTCCCTGTTGTCCTGTACGCATGAATTTAACTGCCATGATGAACCTCCTCTTAGCACATTATTTCTTCTGCATATCACTTACTATTTTCCCATTCTCAACGTAAAGTCTCTCTGTCGCTATCCTGTCCACAAACATCTTGTCGTGCGATGTAAAAATCAAAGTACCTTCATACTCTATGAGCAGCTTTTCAAGCGCCTCAACCGACGGAATATCCAGATAATTTGTAGGCTCGTCAAGAATGAGCAAATTGACATCCGACACAAAAAGCATCGCAAAGGAAAGCTTCATCCTCTCTCCTCCGGATAACTGTGATGCCTTCTTGTTCATGTCTTTTTCAGTAAGCAGTAACCTGGATAATATTATACGTGATAAGCTTTCTGTCTGTATACTTACCCTTCTTATGTTTTCAAGCACTGTCCGGTCATAATCTATCTGCGACATGTTCTGCTTGGCGTATCCGATCTTAGCCCCCGGAACTACGTAGACCATATCTCTATTTGCTATGAGTTCCAGCAGTGTTGTCTTACCGGCACCGTTACTTCCAAGAAGCGCCACCTTACTTCCGTTTTTTATCATGAAGTCCGCATCATCAAGTATCACATTGTCATCGTATGAAAAGTTAATATGCTCGCCTCTTATGACGATTGGGTTCCTCGGAGGGTTTGTCAGCCTGAAATCCGGTCTTGCTGTTGGTTCCTCCTTTGGCTTCTCCTTTACCTCCATGTGTTCTATCCTTTTTAAGACATTGGATGCACTTTTCTCAATTCCTCTCGCCTTATCCTCAGGTTTCCTGTTTCCGCAAAGGGCCCGTGCCTTAGCTTCACTTGCAGTGATGTTCCTTGGCTTTTTCTCAACCTTCTTTGCCTTGGCTTTCTTCTGAGTGTAAACATTCTGCAATCTTTTCTTTTCAGACTGATAGTTTTCATATTCCGAGAGCTGTGTTTTATACTGCTCTTCCTTCTGAACAACATAATCATCATAATTGCCGTTATAGCTTTGAAGCTCACTAAAGGATATCTCAACAATCCTGTCGCATAGCTCATTGAGTACGGTTCTGTCATGGCTGATGATAACCATTGTTTCAATTTCTCTAAGTCTTTTCTTTAAAAGCTCCACCCCATCAAAATCAAGGTTTGAGGTTGGCTCATCAAGGAAAGCTACCGCCTGAGGGCTTGAAAAAAGCTGCGCCAGTCTGATTCTTGTATTCTCGCCGCCGCTGACATTTTCTTGCCAGAGCTGATCGCTGACTCCCATTTTTCCTGCTTCCTCATAGTCTGTATCATAAACTTCCGTCATTCCAAACTGCTCAAAATAAAATGGCTCACAGTCTCTGTAAACTGTCCCTTTAGTCGGTTCTATTTCTCCTGATAGAATTTTCAAAAGAGTGCTTTTCCCTGCTCCGTTTACACCAACAAGACCTACCTTTTCACCTTCGTATAAATAAAATCTGTCAAAATCAAGAACAGTCTGTTCGCCGTAGGAATGAACTATATTTTCTGCTTTTATAAGTAATCGTCTGGGCATAGTACCTCCTTTTAATTACATGTTTCTGTTATAGATTGGCTTTACATATTTTCTGTTAGTTCCCACAAAAGCTATGGCCGCAAACACACTTAGAAGCTCAAACAAAAGGAGCACAGCCCTCTGATCCATATAGACTGTAAGAACACCGGCCATCAGCTGCGCTAGAAGTGCACCTGATGTACTAAGAACCTGAAAAGCCCCGTTAAATCTGCCCTTTGTCTCATCCGGAACATAGCTCTGAGTTGAAGAGATTCTGATTGTGTAACTGGTTACTCCTCCGATTCCCACAATAAGGCCAAGCCCCATCGCAATTTTCACAGGCACATATAGATATAATCCCTCAAAAACGCCTATGATTATGTACACCAAAAGAGCTATATAAAACTTGTATTTTGCAGGGAGCTTCCTCCTGTAGTGGAACATCCCTCCAAGTCCTCTTCCTAAAAAGCTCATCCCGAAAATACACATGAAAAGGTATTCTCCGTTTTTGTAGTGACTCTTCAAATATGGGAGGCATATTACATCAGAAGCCCCTCCTGCCATAGCACTAAACAAGAAATAAACAGCAATGACAAGCAGTCCTTTTTCCGAAAAAAGATATAAGAAACCCTCCTTGATATCAAAGAGCATTCTCTCTACATGCCCCATATCCTTAGTATCCTGTCTCATGCTCTGCTTTTCTATATATTTCTCCTCAGCCTTTATATTTACTTCAAGTGTTGCTGCCATTAGGAAGCACACTGCGTTTGCAAGAAGTAACGGGCCAAGGCCCACGAGATTATATAAAAAGGTTGCTACAGGAACCATGAACATCGCCAGCGTCTCAAGCACACTTGCTATAGAGTATGCCTTTGAATAATTCCCTTCCGTTATAAGAAGCGGATAAAAGCTGTCATAAGCCACCATGTATATACTGCTTATCGAGCCTATTAGCAGACTGAAAAGTGCAAATAATGGAAAGCTGAACCACCCTCTCATAAGAAGAATGCCAACCAGCAGATAGATAGTTCCCATAGTGTAGTCCAGGGTATATATCATCTTTTTCCTGGAAAATCTGTCGAGTACTGCACCTGATATTATGGGTACAATCAGCTTTGGCACAGTATAGGTCATAAGATATACTGCATACAGCATTGTTGAACCTGTATAATCAAGCACCATAAGACTCATGGCAAATCCTGCCATACTATTTCCAAACATTGAAATCACGCTGCCTATAGTTATTATTGTAAAATCCCTCGTCCATAAGGGATTCTTTGTTTTCGTTTCCATACGTCCTCCTGTCATAAATTGCAACTTCCGCGACACAAAAAAACCGCCTGCATTATGCAGACGGATCCATTATCCCTTAACATCGCATGCAGC
Source organism: Butyrivibrio sp. ob235 (assembly GCF_900109475.1). Lineage (NCBI taxonomy): Bacteria > Bacillati > Bacillota > Clostridia > Lachnospirales > Lachnospiraceae > Butyrivibrio > Butyrivibrio sp. ob235. The sequence continues at coordinate 48,675 of NZ_FOBE01000004.1, read as the reverse complement.
TATAGTATGAGCAGCATGCTATTTTCACTTAATATATCAGAACTAAAAACACCCCTGATAAATCAAGGGCCCCGGTACTGATAATCTATGACCAATCGGCTCTATGAAAAATGTGTTCAAGATAATATGATCCGTGCTTAAAAAAGCCATTCTCTGATGACCTTTTCAATCTGCATATTGCAAATTTATGAATCAATATTACCTATTCCGCATTCCTTTCATACCTCCGATAGTTTTTGTCAAACGCTAAATATTATTCAAACACCAAACATTTTTCTTGTCAACAGTTTCCACTAAAAATATCCTGCCACATTTCTTCGTGCTGTTTGCAAAACAAAATCGGCTTATCCTCTTTTGAAAAATACCTAAGCTCCAATGTCTCTTCCTGATCACAGAATAATTCTCCGCCTACGACTTTTAACTCATAGGCTATGCAAATACTGTGAGCCTTATCTCCGTTGGGATATTCAATATCGCTATCCGTATAGATTCCGATTATCTTACCTACTTCAACATCAAGTCCGGTCTCTTCTTTTGCCTCGCGTACTGCTGCCATTTCAGGTGTTTCACCAAGTTCAACAGCACCTCCCGGAAATCCCCATTTGTTACTATCTCCTCTTCTCTGAAGGAGAACTTCTCCCTTATCGTTGAAGATACAGCCGCCTGCAAATACGAGCATTATTTTTTCATGGCCGACTTTGCTTCTGAGCCATCCAATGTAGTTGTGAGATTTGTCAAAATGCATTGCTCTCCTCCGCCAGTTAGCCTCTGTTAACCCACTCAAGGATAATTTTCCTATCGTACTCATTTAGATTTTCAGGCAACTCAGTTTTTCCAAAAAATCTGTGCTCCATCACCTCGCCGGGATCATTCACGATATCACCGGTGTATTCTTTTGTGATGAAAACTATTCCCGGGCCAAAACATATGTCACTGTTAGGATATTGTATTATGCGGTCCTTCCCCGAATAGAGCTGAAACACCTCAAGTTTTCCAAGCGTAAGACCGGATTCCTCCAAGGCTTCCCTTCTGATGGTTTCTTCAAAAGTCTCACCCATTTCCATGGCTCCGCCTATAATGGCCCAGCACCCGTTATCCTGCCTCTTTTGCAAGAGAATCTCTCCCTCGACATTTTCAATTATCACTCCGCAGGCACAAGTCATCACGGGAGCATGACCGACATGCTTTCTCATTTCCTTAATGTAACCATCTTTTTTGTATAACTCGATATAGTCATCAATATTCATAGGAGACCTTCCCTGATGTTTATATTTTTAGAAAATGATAAAGCCTGCCCCAAGGGCTAAGTCAAATACTGATTATCTGTCTTTTGTAGTTTTTTAGACCTTCATAGCCTCGGTTTCCACCCATGCGTGTCTGAAGCCGCTTTTAATGGCAACGTTTTGTGACTGAATATTTGCTGTCGCTGTCCCATAGAAAGGAACATCGCCCATTTCAATAATCTTGTTCTTAAGCAGAGTCACAAGATAGGATCCGATCCCTCTTGACCGGTATTCAGGTAAAACATCAATTCCTACCTGCTGCCAGTGTGGTGCATCTTCAGAACAGCCTGCCATACCCATAATGGTATCCCCATCAAGCGCAATGACTGCGATTCTGTCAGGCCGAACCGGACAAGGCTCAGGATAAGCAATTGCGTTCGGGAAGCGTGAATCACCGTAAAACCGGCTGATTTCATCGTCATATAGCCACTTAACGCGGAAACGCTCTTCCACCCTGATATCACAGCAGGGCAGGAACATGTGATGCGTATGATTCATTTGGTAGGCATATTGCTTCAGTTCTTCGTCTAACTTCAGAAGATTATCAAATTCAAACAGACGATGCGCCTCTTTATCTTTTATCAGTCCCCTCAGGAACTCGTGCAGGCATTCATCTGCCATGATGACAGTACTGTCTCCGAGCGTAGCCATTTCCAGAAATGGCATACCCGGGCTGTAACTCCTTCTCCCCTCATTCAAAGCGGGCTGCGTGATAATAATCTTCTTTTCCCTTAAATCTGCCGGGGTACAGTTAAAATCAATGGATATCCGCTCCAAAAGCTTTTCATAGTATTCTTTGAACATGATTAGTTCTTAATTTTCCTTTCTCAATTCTCTATCTCAGAAGCGCTGTAAATGTATCCCGAAACGCCACTATATGTTTCTTCAAGGGCATTAGGATAATACTCCTCTAAGCAAAGACGCCCCTCCTTATCAAAACCATATGGCCCCCACTTTTGCCAGATTCCACAAAAATCAAAGCCTGTTTCTCTGCAATACTTCTCGATAGCATTACTAAGATAGACAAGCACATTTTCTCTTTTTCTTGAAAAATAGATCAAAGGGATTCCATGATTAGAAATTCTAGGCTCCAGTCTGGAAATGTTCCCCAATGATGATGCGTGATAATACATATTTTAAAACCCGCAAAGTCTTAGTTTCATCTCATTATATTTTTCCGAGGTCATAAGCGCGGTTTCATCGGTGTCTTTAAGAGTTACTGTATATGTCCACCTGCCGTATACCTCAAGCTTTTTGACCGCTTCTACTCTTATGATATATGACTTGTGACATCTCATGAATTTGTCGGGATCCAGCTTATCCTGAATAGAGGATAGAGACGTTGATGTAAGAAAGATCTCGTCCCCGGTCACTATTCTGCAGATGCCATCGGTACGTTCTATCATTATGATATCCTTAGTATCTATGAGGTTTATCTCTTCCTTGCCACGAATAACAAGTTTCTCATAACCGGTCTCTGTTTTAGCCCCATTAGAACCGGTAGCATTCCCGGACGTCATACTCTTTATTTTGCCAAGTGTCTTACCGATCCTCTCCAGATCGAATGGTTTTACAAGATAATCAAATGCATATATTTCAAAGGCATTAGCCATGTACTCGCTGTGAGCTGTTGCAAAAATAATCTTCACCTTCGGATCCACTTCGGTGATAGCCTTGGCACAGTCAAGGCCGCTTTCACCCGCAAGGTCTATGTCCATGAAAACTGCATCGGGGCGAAGTCTGATAAAGTCGCTGATAGCTGCAGCAAAATTTCCGCAGGAGGATACAACTTCACAATCAGGAGTCTTCTCTATCATCTTCTTTAAAATATTCCTGATCTGCTCCTCGTCCTCAACTACCATTACTCTTATCATATCTTCGCCCCTTAATAGTTCTTTTCCGGATTACCCGGTAAGCTTAGTTCTTATCCTTCTTAGTCTCGACATATTCGGCAATACCGCTTCCTATGTCATTCTTCATCTTAGTGTCTGCCTGAACATTCTTGAGATTGTAGTAATCAAGAACCCCAAGATTACCTGACCTGAGAGCTTCTGCCATCGCTCTTGGAATATCTGCTTCCGCCTTAACGACTTCTGCCTTCATCTCCTGTTCAAGAGCTACAGCCATTGCCCTTCTCTCCTCTGCCTTGGCCTGTGCAATCTTGGTGTTGGCCTCCGCCTGAAGGCTCTGCAGGTTAGCACCGATATTTCTTCCAATATCGATATCAGCAATATCAATGGACATGATCTCATAGGCTGTACCGGAATCAAGTCCCTTTTCGAGAACAACTTTGGAAATATCATCGGGATTTTCAAGAACACTGCTGTGCGTTGTAGCCGAGCCAACAGTAGTTACGATACCTTCTCCTACTCTTGCCAGCACAGTTGCCTCTCCGGCGCCACCGATAAGCTGATCAATATTGGTTCTGACAGTCACACGGGCTTTAACAAGAAGCTCTATACCGTCTTTTGCTACGGCTGAGATCTGAGGTGTCTCAATAACCTTCGGGGTTACGCTCATTGTTACCGCTTCAAAAACGTCACGTCCCGCAAGATCAATTGCCGATGCCTGCTCAAAAGAAAGGTTCATGCTGGCTCTTTCTGCTGCAATAAGAGCATTTACCACACTGTCTACGTTTCCGCCTGCAAGATAGTGCGCTTCAAGCTGATTGGTTGTAACGCTGATTCCTGCCTTTGTTGCCTTAATAAGGGGGCTTACAATCTTAGCTGGTTTAACCCGACGAAGCTTCATTCCCACCAGGGAAAAGATACTTATCTTTACTCCGCTGGCTACTGCCGAAATCCACATTCCTACAGGTATCACTGCAAAAAACGCTGCTATCAGTATGATTACTATTGCCGCTATTATTATAGTTGCCATCATTTTACTTATCCTCCTCAACCATTATCCTGTTGTTTTTTACTTCTGTTATAACAAGGGGTGAATCCTTTTTTATATAATAATTTTCAGAAAGAATATCAAACTTAACTCCGTCAAATTCACCTTTTCCGGAGGGTTTTAAGTCCGTTATGGCAACACCTCTTTTCCCGATAAGATACTCCATGTCCTTCTCATCGATAAACAGGTTTTTGCCCCGCAGGTCCTCATCAAGCTTAATCGGTGATTTTATCTTTTTTGAACTGAATACTATGATGCTTATCACCAGCATTACTGCTATAACAACGATAGCTATCACGCCCACAATAACTCGTTCCTGAACATTTCTTCCGGTTAAAAAGATACCTGCTGCGGTAAAAATGATGCCGGCAATCCCCGGAAATCCAAAGCCCGGCATATAGAATTCGACACCTATCAGAAGTATCCCTATTATCAGGGCTAGCACTCCCAATATCTGAACTGCTCCCATAACTATTCTCCTTTTTCAAAGCTTACAGTAAAGACAGTTTCTTCTTCGTCTGACGAAAGTTCAATGTCTCCACCGCTCTTATTCAAAATTTCGGATACGATTGCGAGCCCCATTCCATGGCCCTCTTCTTTCCTGGTAGAAAATCCCTTTTTAAAAATACTCTCTCTTATGCTCTCCGGAATCTCAGGGCCATTATCCTCCACATCGAAAATATATCTCTCAGGCGTTTCCGTAATGTTCACTCTGATCGTCTTTTCTCCGCTGTCAAAATCCTCAAGCGCCTTAACAGCATTGTCTATCAGATTGGAAAGGACTTTGCACAGCTCCCAGTCTTCAATACTCAGCTTTTTAAGATCAGATTTGACTTCAATCAGAAACTCAATCTCTTTTGCTTCTGCCTCCGCCGACTTGGCTGCCAGAAGTGCATTTATCGCAGGCTTTGACGTCTTTACAGCTTTTCCTGTTTTAAGCAACTCCTTGTAAACCTTCCTGAGATATGAATTCATTTCCTCATATTCCTCAAGCTCCATCAGACCATACACAATCTGCAGATGATTCAGATAGTCGTGTCTGTCCATTCTAAGTTTGTCATTCAGCCTGCACAGGTTATCGATACTTTCGCGAAGAGCATCGTTCCTGGCTATCAGCTTCATATAGTTCCTTATCAGAACAGCAATGCAGCCTATGAGTATTACTGCCAATGTGACACTTAAGATAAGATATAAATGTGTATCTCCCACAACCGCCTCCGTTTTTCTATATACTCATGTTAGCATCGCCAGATTTTCCATCAATCCATATCTTCTCAATTATACAAAAAACAGACTGAAATGACATTTAGCTCATCATAGGCATCCCATTGTTCCATTTTCATTTTTCCTTCCAAGTGTTTTCATTCTCATTTTATGAGGCTCTCACAAACTGAGCGGAGTACAGCTCGTAGTAAGCGCCTTTCTTGGCCATGAGGCTCTCGTGGTCACCCCACTCCAGAATTCCGCCATCGTCGATGACAAAGATCTTGTCCGCATTCTTAATGGTTGAAAGTCTGTGGGCCACCACAAAGGAAGTCCTCTTTTTAAGAAGCTCTTCGATTCCCTGCTGAACCAGGATCTCTGTTCCGGTGTCAATGCTGGCTGTGGCCTCGTCCAGGATCAGTATCTTGGGATCCGTCAAAAGAGTTCTCGCAAAAGCCACCAGCTGTCCCTGGCCATTGGAAAGTCCGCCGCCCCTTTCGGTTATGACGGTGTCATAGCCCTTCTCCAGCTTGCTGATGAAGTCGTGCGCGTGAACCGCCTTGCAAACTTCTATCATCTCTTCATCAGTGGCATCGGGTCTTCCGTACTTGATGTTGTCCCTGATAGTTCCCGAGAACAGGTAGTTGTCCTGGGTCATGATGCCAAACTGATTTCTCAGAGACTGGATGGTAACCTTGCTGATGTCATATCCATCCACCAAAATTCTTCCCGCCTTGGTGTTGTAAAAGCGGCTAAGAAGGCTGACAATGGTTGTCTTCCCTGCACCGGTTGGACCAACAAGTGCGATGGTCTCACCCTGCCCAGCTGTAAAACTCACATCGTGAAGAATGTCAACATCGGGCTCATCAGGATAAGCAAAGGTTACATGATCAAATTCCACATTGCCCTTGATCTCAGGAAGATCAATAGCATTTTCGCCATCCTTTACCAGAGGCTCCATGTCCATTATCTCATAAACTCGCTCTGCAGATGAGAGGTTGGTTATGAGCTTGTTGTAGTAACTGGCAAGGTTCCTAATGGGACTAAAGAACATTCCCAGATACAATACGAAGGCCGACAGAGTTCCCAGTGATTCCTGTGTCACACCGAGTTTTGTCACAGCCAGGTAATACAGAGTTGCTGTTCCAAGGCCGCCTGCAATCTCAATGGTGGGACTGTATAGGTCGGCGATGAGAACTGCGGATCTGAAGGCATGGATGACTTCGTTTACTATTCCGTTGAACTCTCTGGAGGATTCCTCCTGAGCGTTGAAACTCTGAATTACCGACACGCCCTCTATACCCTCGTGGATAAAGGCTGTCATGTTGGAGTCCTTCTTCTTCCATTTCTGCCATCTCTTGTGGGCAAGAATCTCGCAGAAGAACAGTCCCAGCATGATGATGGGAACTGCCACTGCCGCAGAAAGAGAAAGGACAGGGCTCTTGATGATCATTATTGCCAGGATCACCACAAGGCTTATGGCCTCGGGAGCCAGGGTTGTAATAGTGCTGGAGAGAACTTCCTTAAGAGCATTTACGTCTCCGGTTACCCTGGCCAGAATCTTGCCTGAAGGCCTCTGATCAAAGAAATCCACTCCCAGCTCCTGAATGTGAACATAGAGCCTTCTTCTGATGTTCTTTATCATATCATTGGAAATGGTGGCCATTATGCGCCTCCATATTCTGGTGGCTACGTAGTGTATGAGAGCCATGGCTACCATAATACCTGACATAATGAACAGGCCTTTTACATTCTTGTCTATGATCTCGTCATTTATTACTTTTTCAATCAGCAGAGGATAGGTGGTTGAGATTGCTACTGTGATCAGTATAAGTATTGTTACCAGCGCAATCTTTCCCTTATATTCCAAAAGATTTTTAAGAAGACGCCCCAGTACATCAAGCTTTAGGGTCTCCTTTAAATCCTCATCCTCTCTGGTGCTGTTTATTGCCATATAATATGCACCTCCTTATTCGCAGGCAGCCATAGCTTTGTGGTAGTCTCCATACTGAGCCTCATATGTGCTGTAATACAGCCCGCCTTTTCTTATGAGCTCAGAGTGGGTTCCTCTCTCGGCCACCCTTCCGTTTTCAAGTACAAGGATCTCATCGGCATCCTTCACTGAAGAAATACGGTGTCCGATGATGATCTTGCTCATATCATTCTTTTCCTGAAGCTCCTGTTGAATTGCTGCTTCAGTTTCCATATCCAGTGCGGATGTAGAATCATCCAGCACCAGAAGATCTGCCTTCTTGGCAAGAGCTCTCGCAATGGAAAGTCTCTGTTTCTGCCCTCCGGAGAGGCCGATGCCTCTTTCTCCGATGACAGCGTCATAGCTGTCGGTTATCTTCTCGACAAACTCCTGAGCGTGAGCACTCTTGATGGCTGACTTAACGGTTCTTAAGTCCATTGTGTCCTTGAATCCAAGTCTGACGTTCTCAGTGATGGTATCCGAGAAAAGAAATACATCCTGCGTTACAACCGAGGAAAAAGCTCTTACATCACTAAGGGGCATCTTCTTGATGTCTTTTCCCTCGATCTTTATGCTGCCGCTTGTGACGTCGTAGAACCTCTCAATAAGGTTTACGATGGTGCTCTTTCCGGCACCGGTGGCACCCATGATTCCAAGGGTCTTACCTTTTCCTAAGTTAAAGCTGACATCGTTCAGGATTGTCTTGCCGTCAATGTTGAAGCTCACATGATCGAAGCTGATCTCACCCGACTTGTTACCCTCCTTATGCAGCTCTTTTGCCCAAGTATCTGTGATCTCGGGCTCGGTCTTCATAACCTTGTTAATTTTTTTGTAGCCTGCAAGACCCTGAGAAACCAGGGAAAGCATCCAGCCAAGGTTTTCAATAGGCCATACTACCTGGATTGAATATGACACGAATGCAACAAGTGTTCCGTAGGTGATGCTGCCCTTGATGGCTGCGTAGCCGCCAATGGCCACCACCAGAACCTGCATAATCTTGGGGATCAGGCCGATAAGAGGATCGCTGTCCGCAAGATCGGAAGCAAACTGCTTGTTCGCATCGCCGTAGGCTTCGTTCTTTTCATCGAACTTTTTCATCTCAAGGCCCTCGGCAGAAAATGCCTTTACAGTTCTGACACCTGAGATGTTCTCTTCAACAACTTTGGTGAGATCGGCATTTCTTTCGCTGATCTCGTCGTAGTCCTTGCCGAGCTTTTTCTCAAGGTGAAGGGCCACATATGCAAGAGGAGGCATAAATGCCAGCGGGATTATGCTGAGCTTCCAGTTTAGTGTGATCATACAGATTACAACGCCTATGAAATAAACGGTTGCTTCAGTCAAAAGCATGCCCACAAATCCCGTAAGATCCCATACTGATCCGGCATCGTCCTTGACTCTTGCCATGAGCTCGCCGGTGTTGTTCTTGTCAAAATAGCCCTTGTTCAGGGAGAATATGTGCTTCATCATGTCTTTTCTAAGGCCCGATGCCACGCGGCATCCTGACATGTCGCACAGGAACTCCTTAATAAACTGGAAGAAGGCTCTTCCAAGACCTGCTGCTACGAAGAGAATAATGTCTCTCCTGAATATATCCATATTTCTGCCCACGATGACGTCGTCAACCATGGACAGGGTAACGAAAGGCAGCATTACATCAATTGCGGTGCTGCAGATCAGAGAGATTCCTCCGATCAGGTATCGCCACCAGTTTTTTATCAAATACTTTTTCATTGTTTCACCCCTATATCTACAAACGCACAGTTGTGCGCAAAACAAAAAGCGACAGGATCGGAGACCCTATCGCCTAGTTATCGCCTGCAGCACATCGCGCGCATGTGCCCAAAAATATAAAAGGCGTGGTCTCCTGAGCGGATACCACGCCAAAATAAGCCTTATAGAATTACTTGGCAAACTTCTGCGAGGTAACCACAATTACCATGTTCAGTACATCATTATGTCTAGTCTTAATCATTGCGTTTACCTCCTTCCTGAAAAATAGTTTACAGTGTCACAAGCAACTACTACATTATGCTAATTGAAACTCTTTGTCAATACAATATTTGAAATTTACAGAATTTTCACTCAAGTTCCACCGTTCCCGGAGGCTTACTTGTAAGATCGTACATTACTCTGTTGACACCCTTGACCTCGTTGATGATACGGCTCATAACACGCTGTAATACCTCAAAAGGAATCTCTGAAGCCTCGGCTGTCATAAAGTCGATTGTCTCAACGGCACGGAGAACTACTGCATAATCATAGGTTCTCTCATCACCCATAACTCCGACAGATCTCATATTTGAAAGAGCTGCAAAATACTGATCGGGAAGCTTTTGCATCTTGCCTTCCTTGAACGCCTCAGCAAGCTCTGTCCTGTAGATATAATCGGCATCCTGAACGATGCGAACCTTCTCGGCTGTAACCTCTCCGATTATTCGAATTCCAAGTCCCGGTCCGGGGAAAGGCTGACGGAACACAAGATACTCGGGAAGTCCAAGCTCAAGTCCAGCCTTACGAACTTCGTCCTTAAACAGTGAACGAAGAGGTTCGATAATTTCTTTAAAATCGACATAATCCGGAAGTCCGCCCACATTGTGGTGAGACTTAATCACAACGGACTCACCGCCAAGGCCTGATTCAACAACGTCGGGATAAATAGTTCCCTGAGCGAGGAAATCAACCGTTCCAATCTTCTTGGCCTCTTCCTCAAAGACTCTGATGAACTCTTCACCGATAATCTTGCGCTTTCTCTCAGGCTCTTCAACGCCCTTGAGCTTTGCATAATATCTTTCTGCCGCATTTACGCGGATAAAGTTAATATCGAAATTTCCATTAGGGCCAAATACGCCCTCGACCTCATCGCCTTCATTCTTACGAAGAAGACCGTGGTCAACGAACACACAAGTAAGCTGCTTGCCGATAGCTTTTGCAAGAAGTGCTGCCAAAACTGATGAATCAACACCGCCCGATAAAGCAAGAAGCACCTTGCCGTCTCCGACCTTTTCTCTTATCTCTTTTACTGTATTTTCCACAAAAGAATCCATTCTCCAGGATCCTTCTGTCTTGCAGATTCCTCTTACAAAATTGTAGAGAATCTCTTTACCCTTAACTGTATGGAGAACCTCAGGATGGAACTGGATAGCATAGAGTTTTTTCTCTTCACAGGCTGCTGCAGCAACAGGGCAGTCCGCTGTATGCGCAACAATCTCAAATCCCGGTGCAGCCTTGCTGATATAGTCAAAATGGCTCATCCAGACAATGGTTTCATCCTCAATTTCTGCAAAAAGTGTATCTTTTGCACCATCTATAAAGGTATTCGTCTTACCGTATTCTCTTACAGGTGCCTTCTCAACCTTTCCTCCGAGAACATGCATCATAAGCTGAGCACCATAGCACAATCCCAAAATCGGAATGCCAAGCTCAAACAATTCCTTAGTGTAGGTCGGTGCTCCCTCCTCATAACAGGAGTTCGGACCACCCGTCAGGATAATTCCCTTGGGATTCATCGCCTTAATCTGATCGATAGGCGTTCTGTAGGAATAGATTTCACAGTAAACGTTACACTCTCTGACACGACGGGCTACAAGCTGATTGTACTGTCCGCCGAAATCCAGGACCACTACCATTTCTTTATCCATATTTTCCTCTTTCATCATTGATGTGAAAAATTCTGTTTATCGCTTAAATTACAATAAATGCAATAGCAAAAAAAAGCAAGCCTGCAGATATATCACAAATCTATATTAGTCCGTTCAATTCCTGATACAACCTCTTCGCATAACTGTCAGTCATGCCGCATACATAGTCAGTCACAAGAAGAAGCCTCAAATAAAGCTTTTCATCCTCTGTCTTTCCCTCAGAATAAATGTGATATATCTTTTTATAATTATCCGATATGAACGACATCATCCTGGAATCTATAGGACGCAGCTTATTTCCGGTATCATAGCCTATTGCCGCGGGCACAAGTCTGTCCAGAAGATAGGTCAGAATCTGATCCGCACTCACTTCAATCTTCAGAATCGGCTCCGAATTAAAAGCATATTTTACGGCAATTTCTCCCAGGGCATCCACAATATGTTTCCCTTCGGTACCCTCAAGGAGTTCTGAGCCAAAGGATCCATCCATGATCTCTTTATAATGTGTCTCAAAGCTCTCTGTCGCGAGATAAATGAGCTTACCCTGAACCGCAACGATCCAATTCTGTACCGCATACTCCCCGGGATCACTCACTCCGTGCTCAATTCCCTTGCCATATCTGTACTTGAGAGTTTCTATAAGCGACCTGTATGCCTTATCGGACTGATTTTCATAGCATCTCTTCTCAAGCTCCCTTACCAGCATGTCAAAGCTGATTCTTCCCTTTTTATAAGAATCCTCTATATCAGCTGTCCTATATGCTATATCATCAGCTGCCTCAAGAATATATGTCAGCGGATGACGTCTTCCGCCTAAGCCGCATGAATCCTCTATGTTCTTAAAAAGCTCTCTGTCCGCATAGTAATAACCCATCTTGTGACAGCATATATCAGGGTTCTTCTTATCAACATCCAGCGATGAAACGGGATACTTTATAATGGTAGCCAAAAGAGCTTTCGTAAGGTTCATTCCGTGCTCATCAACTAAGTAATGCAGTTTACTTACCACTCGAAGCGCCTGGGTATTACCCTCGAAATTATAAAAATCGTTCTGCATCTGAGGATTCAGAATCTCGGTAAGCGGTCTCCCTTCTTCAAAACCTGTACCACTCCCATCAGTGTCTTTTGAAAAACGAAGTTTTGGCAAATTATCTTTAAACCACTCCCTTATCACGGTCTCTCCGAAGTGACCGAAAGGCGGATTCCCTATATCATGCAAAAGTCCTGCGCATTGCAAAATGTCACAGATATCCTGTTGGTAGGACGGATCAAAGCTCTCGTCCTTTATCTGCGTTAATATTTTCCTTGCTATGTTCTGTCCAAGAGATTTGCAAAAGGAGGAAACCTCCAGAGAGTGCGTAAGTCTTGTCCGCACAAAATCAGACTGATCCAGCGGAAATACCTGGGTCTTGTCCTGAAGCCTCCTGAAAGAAGCGCTTCCGATTATTCTGTGATAGTCTTTTTCAAATTCACTGCGAAGATCCTGTGAACCCTCTCGTTTTTGTATAGGGCGGATTCTGTCTCCGCAAAGAAGTTTATTCCATTCCACGTTTTACCCTCATCCGTCAGCTTCGCTGACACCTTCTCCATAGGAGAAGGCTTATTTATCCCACAAACCTACGAATTGTAAGTATTGTTCTGTAAGTTGCATTCTCGTATTTTATTCCGGTTCTGGCGGTACTTGCATGAACAATTCTTCCGCCGCCCAGATAGATTCCGACATGTCCGCCGTAATAAATTACATCCCCGGCCTGGGCATTCTGATATGAAACCTCCCGGCCATAGGTTGCCTGAGAATAGGAAGTTCTCGGGACAGTGATTCCAAATGCTTTGTAAACAGCATAAACAAATCCCGAACAGTCTGCACCGTTTGTAAGACTGGTTCCTCCCGGAACATAAGGATTGCCGACAAACTGACAGGCGTAATTTGCTATATTCTGTCCGCTTGCAGAACCGGCAGGAGCAGGTGCTGTATTTGAAGCCTGGGCTGACGGAGCTTCACTGCTTGCTGTAGATGCACTACTTTGTCCGGCATCATCATCGTCATCATCCTCATCATCGTCGTCGGTGGCAGTATTCTTTGCGAGTTCTTCCTGCGCCTTCTTCTTTGCAGCCTCTTCTGCTTCCTTCTTCTTTCTAGCCTCTTCCACTTCCTTGGATGCGGCTTCGTCTGCTGCCTTCTTTGTCTTTTTTACTTCAGCATCCTTTGCATCAATCTTAGCCTGCAAATCCCTTATCTGCGAGGTCTGCTGTTTTAGCTGTTCGGAATATACGGCTGCGTTCTGTCTCGCCTTTGCAAGCTGCACATCAAAGTTTGCATACTGCTTCTTATATTGGTCTATAACTGTCTCAACATAAGCCTGTTCCTCTTTAAGCTCATACTGTGAGGTCTCAAGTTCAGACTTTGCTTCTTCAAGCTCCTCTCCGTATTGCTGAGCAGCCTCCTTTACCGCAACAAACTCTGACAGCTTTGTTCTGTCATAATCATAGAGTTCCTCGGCATATCCGGCTTTGTTGAGCATATCTCCGACGCTCTGCGCCTGTAACAAAAGCTCAGCATAGGAGAACTCTCCCTTTTCATACATAAACTTTATGCGCTTTTTCATGGCATCATAAAGTGTTTCTTCCTGAGACTTCGCCTCATCATATTCCTGTTGAGTCTTCTCTATCTTTACCTGAGTATCCTCAATATCGGACTGAATCAGATCTATACTTGTGAGCAGGCCTGTAAGTTCCTCATTTGCAGCATTAATGCCTTCCTGGATTTCAGCCTGCTCTCCCTGAATATTGCTGATATCCCTGTTTGCATTGTCAAGACCGCTCTGGCTTTGCTGCTGTTCTGATTCAATGGCATCCTGCTGCTTTTCCAGAGTTTTTTTCTCCTTTTCCAGCTCCTTTTGCTGCTCCTTAAGTTCCTTACTGGTCGTAGCGAAAGCGGTGCTGCCGGAGCTCAAAACAAAGACTGCCGCCATAATTGCACAAATATATTTTTTATATGCTTTAAATGTGTATTTTCTCATTTATTCCCCATAAAAAAACAAAACTCTTATTCTATTTTATTATATCAAAAAAGCCGCCTCATTTTCTTATTTTTCATAGAAAATGAAGCAGCTTGATTATTCAGATAATATGCTCGAATTACAGCTCACAGTTTCCTACTGTACGAGGGAAGGACTCAACGTCGCGGATATTGCCCATACCTGTAAGGTACATTACGCAACGCTCGAAACCAAGTCCGAATCCGGCGTGACGAACTGAACCGTAACGGCGAAGATCAAGATAGAACTGATAATCTTCCTTCTTAAGGCCAAGTTCATCCATTCTCTTTTCAAGAGTCTCGAGATCATCCTCTCTCTGGCTTCCACCGACAATCTCACCGATTCCGGGTACAAGACAGTCAGCAGCTGCAACAGTCTTGCCATCCTCGTTAAGTTTCATATAGAAAGCCTTGATTTCCTTCGGATAATCAGTTACGAATACAGGCTTTTTGAAAATCTCCTCTGTGAGATATCTCTCATGCTCAGTCTGGAGGTCACAACCCCAATCTACCTTGTAATCAAACTTATCATTGTGCTTCTTAAGAAGTTCAACCGCCTCGGTATATGTAATTCTACCGAAATCGCTGTTTGCAACATTCTTAAGTCTTTCGATAAGTCCCTTATCTACAAATGTGTTGAAGAACTCCATCTCAGCAGGTGCATTCTCAAGTACATAGTTGATAACATACTTAAGCATAGCCTCTGCACAGTCACAATCATCCTTAAGATCTGCAAAGCACATCTCGGGCTCGATCATCCAGAACTCAGCAGCGTGACGTGTTGTGTTTGAGTTCTCTGCACGGAATGTGGGACCAAATGTGTAAACATTCTTAAATGCAAATGCATAGGTTTCAACGTTAAGCTGTCCTGAAACAGTAAGGTTTACCGGCTTTCCGAAGAAATCCTTTGAATAATCAACTTCTCCGTCCTCAGTCTTGGGAACATTGTTCAGGTCCATTGTTGTTACCTGGAACATCTCACCTGCACCCTCACAGTCACTACCTGTGATAAGCGGTGTGTGAACATATACGAAGCCTCTCTCCTGGAAGAATGAGTGAATAGCATATGCTGCAAGTGAACGAACTCTGAAAACTGCCTCAAATGTGTTTGTTCTTGCACGAAGATGAGGAAGTGTTCTCAAATACTCAAGAGAGTGACGCTTAGGCTGAAGCGGATAATCGGGAGTTGAAGGTCCCTCGATCTCAATACCTGTTGCCTGCATCTCGAAGGGCTGCTTTGCATCAGGAGTCATTACGATCTTACCTGTAGCAATGATAGCTGCTCCTACATTGAGCTTGCTTACTTCTGCAAAGTTGCTAAGCTCATCAGAATAAACCACCTGAAGGGGTGAAAAATATGTACCGTCATTTAATACAACAAATCCGATAGTCTTAGAATCACGAATATTACGGATCCAGCCGCCAACCGTCACTTCTTTATCTGCATATTTTTCCGGAGCTGCAAAGAGCTCTCTGATATCTGTCAGTTCCATATATACCTCCGTATCTGTCCGTTATTCGGATCAATCTGCGCTTTCTGCTTCCTCTGCTGCGTCTGTCTGTGCTGCTTCATCAGTCTCTGCTGAACTGTCTGCCTCTGTCGCATCGGCTGTAGGCTCTGTAACAACTGCATTTGCTGCAAGGAACTCAATAACTTTATTTGTAAGGAGATTCTCCTTCACATTCTCAACATCAACTGTCTTCTTGTACTCATCAAGGCTGGCAACCGACTTACCTTCTTCGGCAGTAGCATTTGCATTAGCCATATCGGTATTAAGCTTCTCGTTGAGTTCGTCCTCTGTTACCTCAATACCCTCAGCCTCAGCAATTGCTCCAAGCATTATGAACTGATTTGCAAGTTCAACCGACTTATCTGCAAGATACTCTTCCTGCTCTCCTGTAAAGCCATCCTGTGACATCAGCATTGAAAGAACCTGGTCTGTTGAATAATTGGTACCGTAATTTGCTGAATAATATGATGCAACAAGATTTGCCTGATCTGTGTACAATCCCTTAAAGCGCTCAAGGGCTGCAGCAGGAGTCTCTGAAAATTTACAATTATTGGTAACAGCTTCAAGAATCTTATTATTTACTTCATTCTGATAATCTGTCTGCTTTTCCTCGAGAAGTCTGCTCTTAAGATATGCCTTAAGTTCATCAATAGTAGATACATTCTCTATTCCAAGTGAAGCTGCATAAGCATCGTCAAGATCGGGCTTAACTTTTATGCTGTTGACCTTTACCGTGAAAATAACATCTGCACCGGCAAGCTCGGCAGCGCCGTAATTCTCAGGGAAAGTAAGATTCAAATCTCTTGTCTCACCGATCTGTGCGCCGATAAGACCGTCCTCAAAACCATCAATAAAAGAATGTGAACCTATTGTAAGATCATATCCTTCAGCAGTACCACCATCGAATACCTCGCCGGTATCTGCTCTTTTACCGGAATAATCAATATTTACCGTATCACCCTCCTGAACTGCTCTGTCCGTTACCTCAACAGTAGCCTTCATGGAAGAGCTTATATACTGCATGTACTGCTCAACCTCTTCGTCTGTAACTTCAGGGGATGCAACTTCTATGGACAATCCCTTGTACTCTCCAAGCTTTACATAATCTGTAAGTTTAATATCCTTAAGGTATGCAGCATCGGCGTTTTTGCCTGCCTTGGCACATCCTGTAAGTGCTCCCGCAGCAATTACCGCAGCCATCATAACTGACACTATTTTTTTCATATAACATTTACTCCTTGAAAACAAAAATCAAACTTTTTTAATACTAGCACAGTTTCTACTTATGTTAAAGTATTTTGTTGCCTGTAACCGCATTCAATGATAAAATACTTTTTGCGCGATGTTTTTCGCTAGTCGCAACAATCAGTTTTTTGTATAGTTTGGAGGAATGTTTTGAATCCGGTATTAATCGTATTATTAGTAATTATTGCAGTTCTTATTATAGGTCTTGTTGTACTGACTATTCTCGGTAAGAAAGCCCAGAAGCGTCAGGAAGAGCAGCAGGCACAGATGGAGGCTATGAAGCAGAGCATTTCCATGCTCGTCATTGATAAAAAGCGTATGAAAATCAATGAGGCAGGTCTTCCTTCTGCTGTTTTGGAGAACACTCCCAAGCTTCTTCGTCGTTCCAAGCTTCCGATCCTCAAGGTTAAGGTTGGTCCTCAGATCATGAATCTTGTCTGCGATGAAAAGATCTTTGATTCTGTACCTGTTAAGAAGGAAGTTAAGGCCGATGTGAGCGGAATCTATGTTATAGGTGTTAAGGGTATCCGCGGCGGTGTTGCTCAGAAGGAAGAGAAAAAAGGTTTCTGGAAGGATCTCATTTCCAAAGCTCAGGAGAAGGCCGGCGCAAAGCCCCTTAAGTAATCCGATACTTTAATAAAATACTACAAAATAAGGACTGTGGCATATGCTCACAGTCCTTTTCATTATTCAATATTTAATTTGTAAAAATCATGCTTCAATTTCACCGGTCTCAGCAGTTGTTTCATTATTCTTTTCAGCCATTTCGTCAAATCCCTTCATGACTGCATCGTAGGTCTGCTTTGAAATATCCGGCAGTTCTTTGCCCCAGGCCTTGGTTGCTTCCTTAAATCCCTTTTCAAATGCTGAGCGCATCTTTTCGATCTGACTGGGATCTCCGCCTGTAAGAGCATTTGCAAAATCGAGAATACGCTGTGAGGTCTGCTTTACGCCCCAATAGCCATCCTCAGATATCTCTTCCTGCGCTTTCTTCTTTGCAAGTTCATCAACCGTATAGTCGCCGCTTGCAAGGAAAGACCAGATATCATCAGCTTTTCCGATGGCATTTCCCTGTTTGGAAATCATCTGGGATACAATATCCTTCAGCTGATTGGTTCTTTCCTCCAGGTCGCTCTTAAGCATATTGACAACTGCTTCGTTCTTTGTGTAAGTCTTATTGGTTGTAGGTGCTGCCACACTATCCGACTTCTCATAAACCGCAGCTTTTCCGGTATCTTTTGCTTCAGCGGTTTTCGCTGTTTTATCCTCAGATGTTGATTCTGCTACCTTTGCGGTCGTCGTCGGCTCGTAATACGTGGTTTGGTCTACACCCGTAACTCCGTTTACGCCCATATGAACTCCTTTTCTACGCCAAATGATCTGACGCCGATACGACTGGTATGCCAAGGCATACTTACAGTATTACTCATCTTATTTATCGACTCTTTTCAATTTAACCTTAAGTATTTTTTTAGCTATTTTCAATTAAATAATTATAAAATTTGTACTATTACCATATACTTCTCCGCAAAATGTAAACTATTTATAAAGTATGGTATGATACTTACAGTTTGATGATTGAAGGAGGATATTCTATTGATCACAAGAAAAGCATACGCGAAAATAAATTTAGGCCTCGACGTAATCGGAAGACGCGATGACGGCTACCATCTCGTGCGAATGATCATGCAGAGCATTGACCTGTCAGACGATCTTTCTTTTGAAAAAAGAGACGATAATAAAATAGTAATAGAGACATCGGATCCCAGAATTCCCACGGACGAACATAACCTGATCTATAAGGCTGCTGATCAGCTTCGTTCTCACTGTAATGCCACAGACCTGGGTGTAACTATCCGCCTTGAGAAGCACATACCCATGGCTGCCGGAATGGCCGGTGGAAGTACCGATGCCGCTGCGACATATATCGCACTTAGCGAGCTCTGGAATCTCGGTCTTAATACCGAGGAGCTATGTGCTCTTGCAGTAAAAAAAGGTGCGGACATTCCCTACTGCATAAAGGGTGGTACTGCCCTCTCAGAAGGAATAGGAGAAGAGCTTACGGCTCTCCCCGACATGCCCTCCTGTCATATTGTAATTGCAAAGCCACTTCTTGATGTATCAACCGCTTGGGCTTACACGACTCTTGATTCGGCACCCATTGCAGAGCATCCGGACATTGACGGAATAAAATCCGCCATAGAAGAGGGCGACCTTACCGGAATAACTGATCGCCTCGGCAATGTTTTAGAGCCTATTACATCAGGAAAATATCCTGTTATAGAGGAAATAAGGCAGATTCTTCTGGCAAACGGCGCGAAAGGCGCACGCATGAGCGGAAGCGGTCCTACAGTATTCGGTATTTTTGAGAATAAGGATCTTGTCAGCGCAAATAACGCTGTAAAGGAACTCCAAGGCAGAGGCATTGCCCCTGAGCTTTTCCTGACAAAGCCCATTAACTCAAATTTATAAGTCCATTACAATTATATTTTTATAAAGCGGAGTATGAATGAACGGAACACTTAAAATCGTCGGCTCCCATGATCACGGCGACGGAACTCCCGAAATAATAAAGCAGGAGTTCCCGGCAAGCTGCGACCAGCAGGGAACCACCTACATAATCACATATACGGAAGATATGTCAGATACTCCCGGAGAGGCACCTGCAGTTACTTCCCACAGGCTTGAGATCGGCGAGGGCTTTCTTCGCATGGTTCAGACCGGTGCTTTGGATTCGGAGCTATATTTTTCACTGGGAAAAACCTGGGACACCGACTATAAGACTCCCTACGGCCTGATGAAAATGACTGCCATAACAAGGCATCTCATGATTGAAGAAAATCCAAAAAAAATCACCGCCCATGTACAGTATGAACTGCAACTGGACGGCGATAAAATCTCGGATTCAAAGGTAAGGATATCCTTTACTCCGGATAATATGTAATTATTTAAACTCTACCGGCGTGGTGAATACTTATTTCACTGCGCCGATTATTTCATTAATATCCGATATATTCTGCTCTTCCATATATCTCTCAATACCTTCTATCACATTTATCGTGGTATAAGGATCATGGAAATTCATAGCTCCTACTGCTACCCCGGATGCTCCTGCAAGCATGAATTCGATGGCATCCTCTGCTGTCGCTATACCACCCATTCCGATAACCGGGATTTTTACCGCATGTGAAGCCTCATATACCATGCGAACAGCAACCGGCTTTATGGCAGGCCCCGACAAACCGCCGGTTTTATTTGCTATGGCAAAGGTTTTCCTGTAAATATCAATCTTCATTCCGGTAATTGTATTTATTAGTGAAATAGCATCCGACCCTGCTGCCTCTGCAGCCTTAGCCATCTCTGAAATGCTTGTGACATTCGGGCTGAGCTTCATTATGATCGGCTGTTTTGCATGCTTTTTGATTTCTTTTGTGATTTCAAATAAAGCATCCGGATTCTGCCCGAAAGCTATTCCGCCCTCCTTAACATTGGGGCAGGATACGTTGATTTCAAGCATATGAACCGAATCCTGATCTGAAAGCCTCTCGACAACGTCCACATAGTCCTGCGTACTCTTCCCACACACATTGACAATAACTTTAGTATCAAAGTCCTTAAGAAAGGGCAGATCTCTCTCTATCATTACATCCACTCCGGGATTCTGAAGTCCAATGGCATTTAGCATTCCGCCATATACTTCCGCCACTCTCGGTGTTGGATTTCCCGGCCACGGCACATTGGCAACACCTTTTGTAACAACGGCGCCAAGTCTGTTCAGATCTACAAATTCCGAGTACTCCATGCCGGATCCAAAGGTACCGGATGCGGTCATTACGGGATTCTTAAAAGTAACTCCTGCAATTGTAACTGCTGTATTCATTCTAATCTTACCTCGTGAAAATTTTTACATTTTAAAGTTCAAGATCATCTGCGTTAAACACCGGTCCATCCGTACATATTCGTGCGTTGTTTACATGTGAATGCTCATCTGTATTCTTCGTCTTGCATATACATCCAAGACAAGCGCCTACTCCGCAGGCCATACGCTCCTCCAGGCTTATATAAGCCTTTGCACCTATTTCCGCAGCATAAGCTGCCACTCCCCTAAGCATGGGCATAGGGCCGCAGGCATAGATAATATCTGCCTGAACCTTATTCTCTCTGCAGGCGTCTATGACATTACCTTTAGTCCCTACGCTTCCGTCCTCGGTGGCAATAAGGAGATTTCCGTACTTTTTAAATTCGTCCGCAAGAAAATTGTCCGAATTCCTGTAGCCCATTACCATAGTAACCGACCCGGCTTTTACTCCCTCATTCCCTTCATGAAGGGCTTTTGAAAGACCAAGAAGCGGCGGAACACCGATTCCTCCGCCTATGATAAGAACCCGCTTTCCTTCTGCCTTATCAAGCGGAAAGCCATTTCCCAGAATCCCAAGAATACTTATGCTTTCTCCCGGCTGATAGAGTGCAAATTCTGCAGTGCCGCTTCCTGCTATTCTGTATACTATTCTGAGTTTTCCGTTTTCCCTGTCATACTCACAGATACTTATGGGCCTTGGAAGAAGAGTGGACTTATTCTTTGGATAAATCCCGACAAACTGGCCCGGATTTGCATCCTCCGCCAGGCTTGTTTCAATAGTGATATCCATTATTCCGTCCGCAAGCACCCTCTGTTCCAGCACTACCGCGTCTATTTTTTTCTTTTTAGACATTTCTTTCCTCCGTATATTAAGCGTATACTTATGAATTTGAATTTATGTCGTACACCCTGCCTCCGCATATGGTGTAATATATTTTTCCAGGAAGTTCCTGACCGATAAACGGAGAATTTGAAGCTTTTGAAGCAAATTTCTCCCCAACCTTACGGGTCTCATTCTCAGAAAAAATGACCAGATCAGCCGGGCCGCCTTCAAAGATCCTGCCCACGGCTCCAAGTTCATAAATATTGGCAACCTGATAGGTCATTCTGGATAGCAGCGTCATAAGATCCAGATGTCCCTTTTGTACCAGTTCTCTTATGCCAAGCCCCAGCGATGTCTCTAGACCTATTATTCCGCTTGGCGCTTTTGAAAATTCCGCCGCCTTTTCCTCGGCAGTATGCGGAGCATGATCTGTTGCTATCGTCTCAATCGTTCCGTCTGCCAGCCCTTCTATAATAGCAAGCCTGTCCTCCTCTTTTCTGAGGGGCGGATTCATTTTAGCCATGGTTCCCCATTCTCTTACCGCGTCATCTGTTAATGTGAAATGATGGGGCGTAGCCTCAGCATGGATTCTCGGATTGGTTTTTCTTGCTTCCCTCACCATATCCACGGCTTCCTTCGTGCTTATATGCTGGATTGTAATATGTGCTCCGGTCTCACCTGCTATTTCTATATCCCTTTTTACCATGGATATCTCTGCTTCTCTGGGTGAACCCTTAAGTCCCTGAAGCTTAGCAGCTTCTCCCGCATTTATTCCGTTGTCGGTTATAAACTCCGGATTCTCCTCGTGAAGGCTGAGCACTTTTCCGAGTCTTGCAGATTCAAGGCAGGCCTTTCGCATGATGTTTTCATCAGTTATCGGCTTCCCGTCATCGGTAAACAGTACTGCACCTTCCTTAAGAAGACCTTCCATATCCGTCAGTTCATTACCGTTCATCCCTATTGTAATATTTGCGCAGGTGAAGACGCGTATACCTGTCTCCATCCCCTTTTCAAGAGCATATCTTATAGTCTCGGGGTTATCCATGTGCGGCTCAGTGTTACCCATCATTACAACAGAGGTAAATCCGCCGTGTTTTGCTGCTTCCGCACCGGTATGAATATCCTCCTTCTTTGTAAAACCGGGATCCCTGAAATGGACGTGCGCATCCACAAGGCCGGGTGCAACTATCATTCCTCCGGCATCTATTTCACACAGCTGTCCCTGAGGATCGCTATCGGCATAATATGCCATAGCTTCAGCAGCCATATCATCCAGAGTTCCGCAAAACCCTATCTTGGCTATTCTGCCCTCATGAATAAGAATATCTCTGTATCCGTCTGTTTTACTTGCAGGATCCATAAGCCTGCCATTTTTAATAAGAATCATGTTATTTCCTTTATTATGATATAATATCTATACTATACACTAATCGGAGAGTTTTTATGATACGTTTTATTTTAGTTCTGTTGTTTTTAATTATCTTTTTTCTCTGCAGCATTGTCATGCACCTGGTGCTGTGGATTGTCGGCAAATTCAATCTGAATGCCAAGAAGGTCGCATCCCTTCGCATAGTAAGCTGGGCATTTAGATGTGTCGCATTTCTTTCAGGCGCCAAGCTTACCGTGATAGGAGAAGAGAATGTCCCGAAGGATACAGCGGTTTTATATGTAGGCAACCACAGAAGCTATTACGATATAGTTCTAAGCTATTCCAGAGTTCCGCGAATTACAGGTTATATAGCCAAAAAAGAAATATTAAAAGTTCCGATTCTCTCGCAGTGGATGAGAAATATGGACTGTCTCTTCCTTGACAGAGACGACATAAGACAGGGCCTTCAGGTAATTCTTTCTGCAATTGATAAGGTGAAAAACGGCATATCAATAACGATTTATCCCGAAGGCACCAGAAACGGCACCGACGAGATGCTCCCCTTCCACAAGGGAAGCTTTAAGATCGCTCAGAAAACCGGATGCCCCATAGTTCCTATGACAATCAACAACTCAAATGCGATCTTTGAAGACCACATTCCTTTTTTAAGAAAGTCACATGTCGTTTTGGAATATGGCGAGCCCATCTATCTGGATAAGCTCGATCCCAATGATAAAAAGAACATTGAGACCTACTGCTACAACATAATTAAACAAACATATGAAAAAAATAAGGCGCTTGTATAAAGCGTCTTATCTTTTTTTATTCATTATGAGGTTTTGCTTCCCTTGGAACCGCCGCCAAGCTTAACACCCTCAAGAACATTCGTCTCAAAGGAGAATACAAGCTTGTGATTCTCTCTATCCTGTTTGATCGCTATGTCGATCATGTCGTCAAGAAGCTGGGAATACTTCTTGCCAAGAGGCTCCCAAAGATAAAATGATAATGATCCCGGGATAGTATTTATCTCATTGAGATAGATTTTTCCTGTCTCTTCGTCAAGCATAAAGTCTATTCTGGAAACTCCGCTACATCCAAGGCACTTAAATGCATCAACTGCCATCTTGCGAACTTCACTTCTCTGTTCATCGGTAATCTCAGCGGGGATCTTTCTCTTAAGGCTGGCCATTCCCTTGGAACCGCCACTCTTTGCTCCACCGTTCTTTGCGCCTTTTGCTCCTGAGCCGCCGATATATTTATCCTCAAATGAAAGAATCTCGTCTGAGTTTACAGGCTCCTCACACTCTGAAGCCTCTGCCTCCTCGTAGTCACCGAGAACTGAACAGTTTATCTCCTTAAGCTTCACTATTGCGGGCTCAACAAGAATCTTCTTTGAAAACTCAAAAGCCAGCTCCAGTGCTTCTGTAAGCTCTTCTCTGTTGCTCGCTTTGGAAATACCGATACTTGATCCAAGGTTAATGGGCTTTACAATAACGGGATACTTGAATACACCCTCAATCCTGTTCATAAGGGCATCGGGATCCTCATAGTCAGTCCATGTATAGCATTTACAATCAAGAACAGATATACCGTTGTCCTTAAGAACGGTTTTCATAACGTACTTATTCATGCCGACAGCGGATGAAAGAACATCACATCCTACAACCGGCAGACCAAGCGTCTGCAAAAATCCGGTAAGAACGCCATCCTCAACATTGGTTCCGTGCACAATGGGGAACGCGATATCAACACTTGTAATAACGTTGTTACCAAACTTCTTCATGGGGTAACGGACAAGATTGATCTTATTGCCATCCTTAATCCAAACTACCCTTGTGCTCTTCTTTAAAAGCTCCGGAATATGTGTGTATTCCTCGATCTTATCAATATCCTCACCAATATAAAAATCGTTCTCTTTTGTCATATAAACAGGCACAATATCATACTTATCTCTGTTCATATAGCCTATAGCCTGGATTGCAGAGATGATTGAAATCTCATGCTCCGTACTTTTTCCTCCAAAGAGAACTGCCAGCTTTAATTTCAAAATTAACACTTCCTTTCAAAAATCCAATTAACACTCTAAATCATTATATAGACTTGAGAAAATATTGCAAATCCGTCAGGTGTAATTATCCGGAAGGTCATTCTCAAGAAGGATTACCTTGGGTTTTCCGGCATCAATCTCATACATCAGATCAGTAGCCTCTTTTAAGGTAGTCTTCACAAAAAGTCTGTCCTCTGAAAAACCGGCTTCGAGCGCACCCTCTTTTATGGGTTTTACATGATCCGCTCCGACAAGAATAATATAGTCCGCTGCATCTGCTGCCTGTCTGCCGAATTCCTTGTTATACTCGGCTTCCTTCTCTCCAAGTTCAACCATACCCGGTGTCACAAGGATCCTAACACTTCCCTCAAATTTTGAAAGTGTATCAAGAGCCATTTTCGCTCCCATGGGATTTGAGTTATACGCATCATCAATAATCGATACGTTTCCATGCTTAAGTAGCTCCTGTCTGTGCGGAGCAGGAGTAATTCTTCTCACCGCCATCTTGAGCTTTGTCATCGGAATACCCATTGTATGAGCCATGGCTATCGCTCCGACAACATTGGTAACATTGTGCTCTCCTAGAAGCTTCATCGAAAATTCTGCTTCTTCTCCGTTAGGTGCAGTCACTTTAAACGATGCTCCGTCAGGTGAATATTTAACCTCTGTGGCTCTGTAATCACAGCCTTCACTCACGCCGTAAAGCACGACATTCTCATGACGCATATTATTTCTGATAAGCTCATTGTCGCCGTTTGCAAACTTAAGTCCCTGTCTGCTCTTTTCCTGAACAGCGTCAAACAGTTCATATTTTGTATCAATTATATTCTCAATTGAATGGAAGGTCTCAAGGTGCTGTGGCCCTATTGAAGTCAATATTCCGTCATCGGGATGTACAATATCGGTTATCTCCTTAATATCATGCACATGTCTTGCTCCCATCTCGCAAATGAAAATCTCGTGCATAGGTGTGAGTTGTTCTCTTATTGTACGAACGACTCCCATAGGCGTATTAAAGCTCTCCGGCGTCATTAAAACACGAAAGCCCTCTGAAAGAA
Organism: Butyrivibrio sp. ob235; assembly: GCF_900109475.1. Classification (NCBI taxonomy): domain Bacteria; kingdom Bacillati; phylum Bacillota; class Clostridia; order Lachnospirales; family Lachnospiraceae; genus Butyrivibrio; species Butyrivibrio sp. ob235. The sequence goes on along the minus strand of NZ_FOBE01000004.1, from coordinate 22,732 downwards.
GAGTCCAGAGATAGTATTTTACGCTGGTTTTTCCATAGCTTCCGGTAATTCCGATTATCCTTAATCCGGGATGCTCCTGAAGCATTCTCTGAGCATCATGAATAAACCAGTCATTAACTCTTTTCTCAATAGGCTTATTTATCAGATTACACAGGGCCGTAACGAGAGGAAGAAGTCCTACAAATGACGCAAAAATGATACCTGCAGCAATCCTCTTTTTACTGCCTTCAACAGTAAAATTGGATACACTTTTTGATGTTGCTATAAAAATAGAGGATATAGTCTGTACCCCGGTAAAATAAAGATATACCGCTATCACTCCCAAAATCAGGAAAAGCACCGCATAGGTCACAAAAAGTCTCTGTACCCTCTTTGTTACCACAAACTTCTTCTTTGCAGGCTTTGGAATATACTGAAAGATCAGGAAAATAAGAAATAGCAGGGAAAGAATTCTGAAAGCGCTTCCTGCCTTATTACTTCCAAGCATTCCGCCTATTATTGTCACACATAAAAAGCCCACATGAAGTCCGTATCTGTGGGGCTTTGATCTGAGGAACCTGAAATATCCCTGAAACTGATATGATGAAAGCTGTAACATGTGGGTATAATATCTAAGACCCAAAACCGTTACCGCAATATATGCTGCAAAATATAGAATAAGTAAAAATGTATTCATATAACCCCTCATCCGCCGGTTTTATCGGCAAGTGTTATTTACATCTCAATTTTCAAAAAACTTCCCAGAATCTTATTAAATAAATACTGGTTATCAAGGAAAGAATAATGTCCTGCTCCCTGAATAACTGCAAGTCCGGCCTCCGGCATAAGCTTCTCCATCTGTTGTCCGTCAGAAAGCGGGGTTGCCGTGTCCTGATCTCCCCATATAAGAAGTGCCGGCATAGTCACCTTGGGCATGTAGGGCGCAAGATCCTCGTTTACAACCTTTACCAGACTGTTCCTCATTACGGGCGATGCCGCAGCATAATCCGCCGAGCCGAATTTCTTCTTAAGGTTCTCAAGTGTACCAGGAGATATCTTTGCTATTCCTGTCTTTATAAGTAAGTTCTTGTAAAACTTGTATCTCCTTGTTTTTGCCGACTGTTTTCCTGACGGCACAGGCTTTATTCCCGCACTGTCCGTGAGAATAACCCTGGGAATCTTAAATCCAAGCTCCTCCTCACTCTTAGTGCCTATCATTTTTATGATAACTCTGCCACCCATTGAATGTCCGAGGAACATTATCTCCTTTTCATCGGGAAAAAGCTTCTTAACAAAATGTATAACAAAGGTGACAAAATCACTTACTTCCCAGGGCTCAGCAGGCTCATCGCTTTTTCCGAACCCCGGCATGTCCATGCCGACTACATGGTACTTCTTGGAAGCAAACTTGAAAATACCATCAAAAAGATCCACATTGGAGCCCCATCCGTGGAGAAGGATAAGAAGAGGACCCTCGCCCTCATCGCGGTAATTAATATTTAATCCATCAATTTCTGTATTCATAAAATCCTCATGCTTTTACTCTTTTATAACATTGAGCATAAATATAAACATCGCATTTAAAAGCGGCTGGTTCATGATTCCCATGCCCTCATCCGTGTTCAGATAAGTACGCTCCGTCGTGTCAGTAATATAATTCACCGCCTCGGGATTGCGTCCCATAAGGTAATGGGCGTGGTTCTCAATGATAGTAGTATACTCATAATTATATATTATATGGTCGGTAATTGTTATCGTTCTCATATCATCGAGAAGCTGTGCATGGTCCCTGCTTGTGACCATGAATCCGGAACTCCTTGCTGCATCAACTATACTTGTTGTCTTTTTCATAAGGAGCTTCATTATTTTTGAGCAAATATCCACATTTACTTTCTGATTGGTTGAAATATATGTGATACATCCAAGGAAAATATCCTCATTCTCCTCAAATAAAGATGAGTATTTCCCGCTTTCAAAATATGATGTCAAAACCTGCTCATAATCCGAACTTCCGGTAGCACGATACAACTGAGCCGCAGCATAGAAGCCTTCGGTTTTTTCCCTGACATTCTCTGTCCCTGCATACAGGCTGTAGGCTCTGTCGGCACACTTCAGACATTTGGTTGCAAAATCAGAATCATAGCTCTGATATAAAAAGCTGAATTCAGCAAGCAATGTAGCAAATCTGATAGTTGCATCCATGGTTACAGGGGTAACCTCAACCTGCGCCTGCATCAGATCTTCAGACTCATTTCTTACGGTAAGCGCGGCACCATAAACTCCTCCGGTGCGCTCATCCTGCATTTTCATGAGCCACTCGATTTCATACCTCACTTCATCAAGAATGTCGGGAATACCATTCCCGCTCTCCGGTATTCCGGTATCATCCGGAATGGATTCAGGCTTCATCTCGTAGGCAAGCAGAAGATTCTGAGCAATTTTACAGCCAAGTTCAACCTCTCTGTCTGCCTCGGCATTGAGGTGCCATCCCCCCGATACGTCCAGTGTTTTATCCGGATCCTCCTGAAGATGAGCCTCTTTGGTGTGACAGGCAGCATGTGCATCCTCTCCCGCAAGTTCCTCCGAAAGTGACATACCACATCTGTTGGTGTAGTACGTTCTTAAAGCCTGACGAAAAATGTCACCATATAGGTCATTCTTAATCCTGAAAGAGTAGGAACTTCCTATATTATCAGCATAAATATAGTATGTTCCGTCCTCAACCAGATCCGTAAAATAACCTTCTTTTATCTCCTCACCGTCTTCTTCATAGTTTGTGTCACGCATCTGCCCCGTATAGGCAAGTTCGTCGGTTTCAAGATTATATATATAGAACAATTCAGGCAAATCGCTGCCTTTAAAGGTCACGACTTTTTCAGCGCCGGTTCTGTACCCGTTCTGATCCACCAGGGCGCTTGGTACTATAGTGGGAACATCATATACGACATTTGGAGCAGGGTCGCTGCTTTGCGCCTCCTGCTCCGGTTTAACGTTATTTGTATTTTTAGTACTCCCGCATCCAACAGCCATGAACGCCAGTGAGACACTCATGACTATCGCGGTAAGTCTTCTAAAACAATTCATTATTTCTTTCCTGCACGGTTATAGTTTATAAGACATCCGTCTAAAATTATCTCTCTCTCATTGTCGGTGAGATCACCAAGTGTCATTGTAAACTCAGTAAGCTTTCCACCGGACACGGCAACAGCCTTGATTGTATCAGCCTTGTTCTCAACAGCGGTTCTGATACCGGGAAGGAAGATGTAATCCTTATTTTTAAACGGAAGCTCTCCCTTGTCAATAACAAGCGGAAGCATACCCCAGTTGATAAGGTTTGAGCGATAGCGTTTTGTCGCATACTCATTGGCAACGTTAGCCCAACCTCCGAGAACCTTCTGGCAGGAAGCTGCCTGTTCTCTTGCGGAACCATCGCCGGGTTTAACTGCAAAAATTGTTGAGCCAAAGCCGACGTTAGAGTTATTTACATCAGCATACTCTTTTACTATAGAAGCCATAACCTCCTTGAGCTCAGGCCATGCTGCCTCGGGATCACTGCCCTCCATAAGTGCGGTCTGAGCTTCTCTGATTTCCTTGGCAAGTCCTACGTATGCAGGATCCTTTCTTGAGAGTGTGAACTCAGCAAGTCCAAGAGGATTTGAACGGTAAGAACTTGTCTCACCTGAAGGGATGAGCTCGTCAGTTGTGGTAACCGGATCGTGGATCTCGGAAACAACTCGAAGAACAAGGTTCTCCGGAAGTGCTGTCATCTTCGGCCAGTCCTTGATATTGGGACCAAACTGAAGCTCTGCACTGGGATCAGCCTTACCCTTTGAATCAAATACACGGTTTGCATATATTTCCTTATCAAAGTGATATGTATATTTATTGAACTTACCGTCAAATGCTGTAGCAGGTGTAAGTACACCCTGGTTAGCAGCTGTTGCAGCAATTGATCTTGCATCCATAAGTGCAACCGAAGCAATCTGGCCGCTCTGAACCTTAGAGCCTTCTCTGTTGGGGAAGTTTCTGGTGGAGTGTCTGATACTGAACGCATTATTTGCGGGTGTATCTCCGGCACCAAAGCAAGGACCGCAGAACGCAGTCTTAAGTATTGCTCCTGTCTCAAGGATCTTAGCTGCTACTCCGTTCTTCACAATCTCCATGAAAATCGGGGTTGATGCAGGATATACGCTAAGTGTAAATCTGTCGTTACCTGTATATCTTCCCTCAAGAATATCAGCTGCAGCACAGATGTTTTCAAATCCGCCGCCGGCACAGCCTGCGATGACACCCTGGTCTACCATAAACTTACCATCTTTTATCTTTTCCTTAAGAGAATATTCTATCTTATCTCCAAAGCTTACCTTTGCGCGCTTCTCAACATCCGCAATAATGTCAGCCAGATTAGCATTTACTTCCTCAATCTCATAGGTGTTGCTGGGATGGAAAGGCATAGCGATCATGGGCTTTATAGTGCTGAGATCAACCTCTACCACGCCGTCATAATAAGCAACATCACCGGGCTTAAGCTCCTTGTAATCTCCGCTTCTGCCGTGAATATCATAGAAATTCTTTATCTCATCATCTGTCTGCCAGATTGAAGACAGGCATGTGGTCTCTGTGGTCATTACATCGATTCCAATACGGAAATCAGCTGAAAGAGATGCAACTCCGGGACCCACAAACTCCATTACCTTATTCTTTACATAGCCATCGCCGAATACCTTGCCGATAATTGCGAGTGCCACATCCTGAGGTCCCACGCCATGCATGGGCTCGCCCTTAAGGTAAATTGCCACTACTCCGGGCATATTTATATCATAGGTCTGATTAAGGAGCTGTTTTACGAGCTCAGGTCCGCCTTCACCCATAGCCATGGTTCCGAGAGCACCGTATCTTGTGTGCGAATCGGATCCAAGAATCATTCCGCCGCCTGTTGCAAGCATTTCTCTTGCGAACTGATGGATAACCGCCTGATGAGGAGGTACATATATTCCGCCGTATTTCTGAGCTGCGGTGAGACCGTACATGTGGTCATCTTCATTAATTGTACCGCCAACCGCACAAAGCGAATTGTGACAGTTTGTAAGTACATAGGGAATAGGAAACTTTTCAAGTCCCGATGCACGTGCTGTCTGGATAATACCTACATAAGTAATATCGTGGCTGGTAAGCTTATCAAACTTTATCTCAAGCTTATCCATATTGCCTGATGTATTATGATTACTTAAAATTCCGTAAGCAATTGTATTTTTTCTTGCTTCATTTTTGTCAGTTTCTTTTCCGGTCTTAGCTGCAACGCTTTTTAAAGCCTCGGCATCATCAGCAATAAGCTCTGTTCCGCCAACCAGATAAGCACCGCCATCGTACGTCTTGATCATTCCCGTTCCTGCCTTTCCTTTTAACATAGCCATTTATCTCTTAGATTTTGAACCATTGTACCACTAGAATGCACCTTTTGGGTATATTTAATTACATTAAAAACCGACTGGCCAAGATTTAGCCAGTCGGTGTGAATATTTATTCAGACTTTTGACATATCCAGTTTATCTATATGCCATATCTCATCAACATATTCCTGAATGGTTCTGTCTGATGAGAACTTACCGCAAGATGCAGTGTTCATAATTGCCATCTTAGCCCACTTCTTGGAATCTCTGTAGGCTTCCGATACAGCTCTCTGTGCTTCAATGTAGGGCTCAAAATCCTTCAAGATGAAGTACTGATCTGCCTTATTGGAATTGATGGTATTAAGAAGCATGTTGTAAAGCGGTCTGAAAAGTTCCCTATCCTTGGAATAGGTTCCGTCTACAAGGTGATCAAGCGTCTTTTTAACGTTTGGATCCCTGTCATAAATCTCTCCGGGATTATATCCGCCGTTCTTTTCATATGCTATTACTTCCTCAGAGGTCAGTCCGAAGATAAACATATTTTCCTCTCCAACCTCCTCAAGCATCTCCACATTTGCTCCGTCAAGGGTTCCGAGTGTGATTGCTCCGTTAAGCATCATCTTCATGTTACCCGTTCCGGAAGCCTCCTTACTAGCTGTGGAAATCTGCTCGGAAATGTCCGCTGCAGCAAAAATCAGCTCGGCGTTTGATACCTTGTAATCTTCTATAAATACAACCTTCAGCTTTCCATTAATGGAAGGATCATTATTGATCACATCGGCAACGGAATTTATAAGCTTGATTGTGAGCTTCGCTGTCTGATATCCTGCTGCCGCCTTTGCACCGAAAATATAAGTCTTGGGCGTATAATCCATCTCGGGATGAGCTTTAATCAGGTCATATATATACATTACATGAAGTATATTCAGGAACTGTCGCTTATACTCATGAAGTCTCTTAACCTGAACATCGAAAATTGACTTCGGATCTACATCAACACCATTATGTTCCTTGATATATGCTGCAAGACGCTTCTTGTTCTGGAACTTAATATCCATGAACTCCTTTTGAGCCTTCTTATCACCGGCGATACTCTTAAGTCCGCCGATAAGTGACAGATCGGTGATCCAGTCCTCACCCACATGCTCTGTAACCCAATCGGCAAGAAGAGGATTTGCATGCATAAGGAAACGTCTCTGGGTAATACCGTTGGTCTTGTTGTTGAACTTTTCAGGATACATCTCGTAGAAATCCTTAAGTTCTCTCTTCTTAAGAATCTCTGTGTGGAGCCTTGCAACGCCGTTAACTGAATGACCACCGACAATTGCAAGATGAGCCATTTTTACCTGGTTATCATAAAGGATAGCCATACTGCGGATCTTTCCCTGCACATCTATGCTGGGAAGATTTGAATACTGACGCATGATCTGGTCAACAAATCTTCTGTTGATCTCGTCAACAATCTGGTAAATTCTGGGAAGAAGTCTCTGGAAGAGATCTATCGGCCACTTTTCAAGAGCCTCTGCCATAATCGTATGATTGGTGTAGCAGCAGGTCTTCATGGTTACATCCCATGCCGTATCCCAGGGCAGATAATACTCATCCATAAGAAGTCTCATCAACTCTGCTACCGCAACCGTCGGGTGTGTATCATTAAGCTGGAAAACTGCTTTCTCATAGAACTTACTTATATCATCATGGTGTCTTAAATATCTCTTAAGGGCGGTCTGCACAGAAGCTGAAATGAAGAAATACTGCTGTTTAAGTCTGAGCTCTTTTCCCGCAATATGATTATCATTGGGGTAAAGAACCTCGCAAAGCTGGCTGGCAAGGTTTTCCTGCTCTACAGCCTTCTGATAATCACCTTTATCAAAGGAATCCAGCTCGAAGCAGTTGATTGGCTCCGCATCCCAGATTCTGAGAGTATCAACCACGCCGTTTCCATAGCCTACGATAGGAAGGTCATAGGGAATAGCCCTTACGGACTGATAGCCTTCCTGGCGGAAAACATTTCGTCCCCTGTCATCCACAAATACATTGACATAGCCGCCAAACTTAACTTCCTTAGCATACTCCGGACGGCGAAGTTCGAAGGGATTACCAAACTCAAGCCAGTTATCGGGCACCTCAACCTGGTAGCCGTCTCTTATCTTCTGCTTGAACATTCCATATTTGTATCTGATACCGCAGCCGTATGCCATGTATCCGAGAGAAGCCAGCGAATCAAGGAAACATGCGGCAAGTCTTCCGAGACCACCGTTTCCGAGCGCGGGATCCGGCTCCTGATCCTCTATCAAATTTATATCTACGCCAAGTTCATCGAGTGCTTCCTTTACGGGCTTATATGCCTGCAGGTTTATAAGATTGTTACCAAGCGCACGTCCCATCAGGAATTCCATGGACATGTAATATACAATCTTGGGATCCTGCTCATTGGCAGCCTTCTGTGTTGTCATCCAGTGATCAACAATCGCATCCTTTATTGCATAAGCCGAAGCCTGGAATATCTCCTGAGGTGAAGCCTCTTCGATAGTTTTACGATAAAGTGTTTTTACATTATATAAAACACTTCGTTTGAACAGTTCCTTGTCAAAAGATAATTGCTTTTTCTTCATAAAACACCCTCCTCTGATAGATGTCATTACCCACTTATTGTATCGCAAAATCATACATCTTACTAGTTAAGGAAAAATAAACATCATATAAACACTGTATTTATACAAAAATTATTATAACTTGAGAAAAATAAGATATTTGCTTATAATGAATTTAGCTGTGATTTTATTTCACAGTTACACGTTTATAATGTTTAATTATTTTAAAAAGAAAGGGAGAAAAACATTATGAAAAAGTTACTTGCTATGATGCTTACAGCATCACTCACGTTCAGCCTTGTTGCTTGTGGCGGCTCAACCGCAAATGACGCAGCAGACACAGCACAGTCAGCTGCTGAGGAAGTTGCTGATACTGCAGAAGAGGTAGTTGAAGAAGCTACTGACGCTGTTGAAGAGGCAGCTGAAGAGGGTACAGACGCTGTTGAAGAGGCAGCTGAAGAGGGTACAGACGCTGTTGAAGAGGCAGCTGATGCAGCTACAGAGGCTTCAGGAGACTATTCGATCGCTATGATCACAGACTCCGGTGACATCACAGATATGTCATTCAACCAGACAACATACGAGGCTTCAAAGGCATTCGCTGAGGCTCAGGGTGTTGATTATCAGTACTACAAACCCACAGAAGATTCAAACGAAGCACGTGTTGCTGCTTTTGACAACGCTGTAGCTGACGGTTACAACGTAATCATCGTTCCCGGCTATCTTTTCGCTGAGATGATCGCAACTGTTGCTGAAGAGAACCCCGATGTAACAATCATCGCTCTTGACTGCAGCGCAGGTGATTTCGAAGGCGCTGGCATGGACGAGCTTCCTTCAAACGTTTGCTCATTCACATACCAGGAAGAGCTTGCTGGTTACATGGCTGGCTACGCTGTAGTTAAGGAAGGCTACACAAAGCTTGGTTTCCTTGGCGGTATGGCAGTTCCTGCAGTTATCCGTTACGGTTACGGTTTCGTTCAGGGTGCTAACGATGCTGCAAAGGATCTTGGCAACACATCTGACGTAGAAGTTAACTATGTATACGGCGGACAGTTCTTCGGTGACGAGTCTGTAACAGCTGTTATGGATACATGGTATCAGGGCGGCACAGAGATCGTATTCGCATGCGGCGGCGGTATCTTCACATCTGCAGGCGAAGCTGCTAAGAAGACAGGCGGCAAGGTTGTTGGTGTTGACGTTGATCAGTCCGGCACAATCGATGGTCTCTATGGCGACGGTGTTTGTGTAACATCTGCTATGAAGGGTCTTGCTGCAACAGTTAACTCAACTCTTACAGACCTCTTTGCTGGTAAGTGGGATTCTTATGCCGGAAAGATTGAGAACCTTGGTCTTGTATCAGGTGATGATGCATCTCTCAACTATGTACAGCTTCCTACAGATACATGGTCAATGAAAAACTTCACAGTTGATGATTACAACACTCTTGTAGCTTCTATGTATGCTGGTGATATCACTGTTTCAAGCGATATCGATGCTATGCCCGCTACAGACATCACTGTAAACGAGTTTGATAACATTCACTAATTGAATAAGCACTAATTTAAGGCGTCTTTCCCATTTGGGGAAAGGCGCTTTTTTATTACCCAAAGGACGCCAAAACTCTTTTTTCGCACACTAAAAAATGATAAACTATATTTTAAGAACGGATTCCGGTCGGAATTCATGTTTTTCATGCAAAAAATACAGAAAGGTGTGCTACTTATGGAAGATTATGTAATTGAAATGTTGCATATCACGAAGGAATTTCCCGGCATAATAGCTAACGACGATATTACTCTGCAGCTAAAGCGCGGCGAAATCCATGCACTTTTGGGGGAAAACGGCGCCGGAAAGTCAACACTTATGAGTGTTCTTTTTGGTCTCTACACACCTGAAAAAGGTGTGATCAAAAAAGACGGCAAGGAAGTTAAAATTGCCAATCCCAACGATGCTACTGCTCTCGGCATCGGAATGGTTCATCAGCACTTCATGCTGGTTGAGATTTTCTCTGTTTTAGACAATATCATTCTTGGGTCCGAGCCAAGCAAATTTGGTTTTCTGACAAAAGCGGATGCCAGAAAAAAGGTTCTCGAACTCTCGAATAAATATAATCTTAAGGTTGATCCCGATGCCCTTATTGAGGATATTACCGTAGGAATGCAGCAAAGAGTTGAAATTCTGAAGATGCTCTACAGGGACAATGAGATTCTGATCTTCGATGAGCCCACTGCTGTTCTGACTCCTCAGGAGATCGACGAGCTGATGAAAATCATGAAGGAACTTGCCGCTGAAGGAAAGTCCATTCTTTTCATCACCCACAAGCTCAATGAGATCATGCAGGTAGCAGATCGCTGCTCGATTCTCAGAAAAGGTAAATATATCGGAACTGTAGACGTTAAGAGCACTACTAAGGAAGAACTCTCTTCCATGATGGTTGGCCGCGACGTCAAATTTGCTGTTGAAAAGAGCGAAGCAAAGCCTGCAGAAGAAGTACTTAAGGTTGAAAATGTTTGTGTAAAAAGTAAACTCCACTCCAACGACTCTGTGCACAATGTATCCTTCAACGTTCGCGCCGGTGAGATTGTTTGTATTGCCGGTATCGACGGTAACGGACAGACAGAATTTGTTGGTGCCCTCACGGGACTCGATAATATCTCCAGCGGTAAGATCACTCTTCTTGGCGAGGATATCACCGACAAGTCCATTCGTTACAAAAACACACATGGTATGAGCCATATTCCGGAGGACAGACATAAACACGGATTAGTCCTCGATTATACCCTTGAGGAGAACATGATCCTCCAGAGATACTTCGAGCCGAAGTTTTCTCAGAACGGTCTTTTAAAGAAGGCTGAGATGAGAAAATATTCGGATAAACTTTCCGAGGAATTTGATGTTCGCTCCGGACAGGGTTCTTCAACTATCGTAAGATCCATGTCAGGTGGTAACCAGCAGAAAGCCATCATAGCCCGTGAGATGGATAAAGACCACAAGCTTCTTATAGCGGTTCAGCCCACCAGAGGTCTTGACGTAGGTGCTATTGAGACAATACATGAAGAAATCGTAAAGGAACGCGATGCAGGAACTGCTATCCTTCTTGTTTCTTTGGAACTGGATGAAGTCATGAATCTCTCTGACAGAATCCTTGTTATGTACGAAGGTGAAATAGTCGGTGAAGTCGATCCCAAGACTACGACCCTTCAGGAACTCGGACTTTACATGTCCGGCGCTAAGCGTGACACAAGAAAGGAGGCATAATCGTGGACGAAAAGACAAGTATATTTAAAAAACCCGGATTTCAGACTCTGCTTGCATCCGTTCTATGTGCAATACTCGGTATTTTTCTCGGATATATAATTCTTCTTCTGATGAATCCCGAGCATGCGGCAGAAGGAATGTTTGCAATCCTTCGAAATTTCTTTAAATTTGCCGGTAACCAGAAGAAACTGATGAGTGCACTGGGATCGGTGCTGGTAAAATCCGTACCTGTAATCCTCTGTGCTGAAGCTATTCTGTTCGCATTCAAGACAGGTCTTTTCAATATAGGATGCGCCGGTCAGTATACAGTTGGCATAATTGCCTGCCTGTACACCGCACTTGCCCTTCATTGGAACTGGTTTTTATGCATACTCTGTTCAATTCTTGCAGGAGCTGTATGGGGTTGTATCTGCGGTTTCTTCAAAGCATATTGCAATGTCAACGAGGTTATCGCCGGTATCATGCTGAACTGGATTGCACTCTATATATGCAACATTATTCTCGGCAATAAGACCGTTATGGATACTACTAAATCAGAGACCCATAACGTTAAGGGGGCAAGTCTCCTGCCTGCCTTTATGAGCGGATTTTTCGGTAAAAACAAATATATGACAATTGCCGTTCCTCTCACAATTATCATAGCCATTCTGATTCTCTTTGTACTTAACAAGACCACCTTCGGCTATGAGCTCAAGGCAACAGGTCACAGCAAGGATGCTGCTAAATATGCCGGAATGAATGCTAAGAGAAATATCATCCTGAGCCTTATGATTTCAGGTGCCATCGCCGGACTTGCTGCAGGGCTTTACTATCTCACAGGAATTGAGCATTACAAGATCGCTTCCTCAGTTCCCGGAATGGGCTTTTCAGGAATAGCTGTTGCTTTCCTCGGCGGTCTTCATCCTATAGGAACAATATTTGCCGGTCTGTTCGTAACCTATATAACTCAGGGCGGACAGTATCTTAATACAAATTATTACAACCCTCAGGTTGCAGATCTGATGATAGCAATAATCATTTACCTGTGCGGCTTCGTACTGTTCTTCAAGACAATACTCAATAAGCCCGCAAAAAAGACTAGCAAGAAGGAGGTGTAAGGATATGGCATTACTTATTCAGTACACACTTATATTCTCCGCCGTTTTGATTCTTGTTGCTCTTGGCGGTATGTTCTCAGAACGAAGCGGTATAATCAACCTGGGTCTTGAGGGTATCATGGTATTCGGTGCCATGGCAGGTGCTATGGTAATGGTGCTTCTTCCTGAAGATGCATCAAAGTTCACTATAATATCACTTACTCTTATCGCAGCAGCATTGGCCGGCATGGTTTCATCACTGCTTATAGCTGTCGCTTGTATTAACTTTAATGCGGACCAGACTCTTATCGGTACAGCGCTTAACATGCTTGCTACAGCCGCTGCAACAGTTATTATCAAGGCATTTAATACTGCAAGATCAAACGGTTCTGATTTCTCAGCAAAACTTGACTATGTAAGAGGACATGATGCCTTCATGTTTAGCATTGGACCTTTGCAGCTATCATGGTTTGTTGTTGTAGCCGCATTACTTCTTGTAATTGCTATAGTTGTCTTTTACAAGACCAAGTTTGCGTTAAGACTTCGTGCCTGCGGTGAGCATCCTCATGCAGCAGATTCAGTTGGTATTAATGTATACAAAATGAGATATGCCGGTGTAATCATTTCCGGATTCCTTGCAGGAATCGGCGGTATCATCTACATCGCTGCCGCAAACTCAACCTGGCATTTTGATTACGGTGTTGCAGGTGCCGGCTTCCTTTCTCTTGCGGTTATGATCTTTGGTCAATGGAAGCCCGAGAGAATAGCATGGTCAGCAATTCTGTTTGCTGTTTTCAGATCCTTATCAAACGTATACATGGGTATCGGTTTCCTGCACGCACTTCCGATTTCAGGAACAGTTTATAACATTATGCCTTACGTGATTTCACTTCTCGTTCTTGCATTTACTTCCAAGAACTCCAGAGCTCCTAAGGCTGAAGGTATCCCTTACGATAAGGGACAGCGCTGATGCCCGCTGTTATGTCCCAATAATTTAGGGACATGACATTTAATAACATAATACAGAGGTACTGACATGACACATGAAGACCTTATCTCAAAGGCACTTGAGGCCAGAAAAATGGCCTATACACCCTATTCACACCACGCCGTAGGAGCCGCCCTCCTTACGAAGGACGGAAAGGTTTATCTTGGCTGCAACATTGAAAATGCTGCATACACACCAACAAATTGCGCAGAAAGAACAGCACTGTTCAAAGCAGTAAGTGAAGGAGAACGGGAATTTTCAGCAATAGCTATTGTAGGCGGTCCGGATAATCAGGAAGAACTTCCGATCTGCGCTCCCTGCGGAGTATGCAGACAGGCCCTCAACGAATTCGTTGATCCCGAGACCTTTGAGGTAATACTTGGTACAAACGATCCAAAAAACTACAAAATATTCAAGCTTGCTGAATTACTGCCCCTGGGCTTTGGTCCTAAAAATATGAGTTTTTTGAAGGATTATCAATAAAGAAAGAAGGATATGAAATGGATATCAAAACAATTTTAAATCACTGTGATCACACACTTTTAAAGCAGGAAGCAACCTGGGATCAGATAAAAGAGATTGCTGATGACGGCATGAAATACGAGACAGCTTCTATCTGCATTCCTCCCTGCTACATCAAGCGCGTTCATGACTACACAAACGGAAAGCTCAATATCTGCACAGTTATCGGTTTCCCCAACGGAAACATGACAACCGAGACAAAGGTATTCGAGACAAAGGATGCTATTGAAAAAGGCGCAAATGAAATCGATATGGTTATCAATATCGGTGAACTTAAAGCTAAGAATTATGACTATGTTCTGAATGAAATCAAGGCAATCAAGGCTGCCTGCGGTGACCACATCCTTAAAGTTATCATCGAGACCTGCCTCCTTACAGATGAGGAAAAGATCAAGATGTGCGAGCTTGTTACAGAGGCTAAGGCTGATTACATCAAGACTTCCACTGGCTTCTCTACTGCAGGTGCTACATTTGATGACATCGCACTCTTTGCCAAGCATGTTGGTCCTGACGTAAAAATGAAGGCTGCAGGCGGAATTGGAAGCATCGCTGATGCTGAAAAGTTCATGAAGCTTGGCGCTGACAGACTTGGAACCAGCAGAATCGTTAAGATAGTAAAGGACGAAAACCTGATATAATAACCCGACATAAAAAAGCCCCCCGACGGTGTAATTCCCACAAAAAGCTCGTTGCAAAATACGCATAATCGCTTTTTGTGGAAACCACACTGCCGGGGGCTTTTTTATTTACAGTTTCTCAACACCGATAGTTACTTTCTCGCCGTTGATATCCCATTCTTTAGCGTTTGCTACATCATTGTCATATACGATTTCAGTAGCAAGAACCTTGGTTGAAATAGAATCAGCATTATCCTTAACGATCTGAGCAATCTTGTCATTACCGTTTACAGACAGCTTGATGTGATCCATAACTTCAAAGCCTGAATCCTTACGCATTGTCTGAACCTTACTGATAACCTCATACATGAAGCCCTCGTTAAGAAGCTCCTCTGAAAGATTGGTATCAAGAACTACTGTGATGCCATGATCCTCTGTACTCTCGAAGCCTTCCTTCTGAGCCATATCGATGAGGAGATCTTCCTCAGTAAGCTCAACTGCTGTTCCGTTAACTTCAAATTTAAGAGCTCCGTTAGCCTTAAGCTCATCCATTGCATTATTTCCGTCGAGTGATCCCAAATACTCCTTAATTCCGCCGAGTACCTTACCGTATTTAGGTCCTACTGTCTTAAGCTGAGGCTTGAAGGTGTATGTTGTGAAATCTCTTACATCATCCGCAAAGACTACCTTCTTAACATTCAGCTCATCCTCGATGATCTCCTGATAGAACTCAGAAACTGTCTTCTCAGCCTTAACATACATCTGTCCGATAGGCTGACGGTTCTTGATTGCAGCTGCATTTCTGCAAGCACGGCCAAGAACTACGATCTGAAGTACTTCATCCATGTTCTCCTCGAGTTCCTTATCGATGAAGCTGCTGTCAACCTCAGGGAAATCGCAGAGATGGATTGACTCAGGAGCTGAAGCATCACTTGTTCTTACAAGGTTCTGGTAAATAGACTCTGTCATGAAAGGAACCATGGGAGCTGCTGCCTTAGATACGTTTACAAGTGCTGTGTAAAGAGTCATGTAAGCAGAGATCTTATCCTGCTCCATTCCCTTAGCCCAGAAACGCTCACGGCATCTTCTTACATACCAGTTGGAAAGATCATCAACAAATGCATCAAGTGCCTTTCCTGCTTCAGGAATTCTGTAATTCTCAAGGTTCTTATCAACCTCACCGATCATGGTGTTCATCTTGGAAAGAATCCACTTATCCATTACAGTGAGCTTGTCCTTCTCAAGTGTGTACCTGGAAGCATCAAATCCGTCGATATTTGCATAAAGCACGAAGAATGCATAGGTATTCCAAAGTGTTCCGAGGAACTTTCTCTGTCCTTCCTGAACTGTCTTACCTGCGAATCTTGAAGGAAGCCAGGGAGCAGAGTTTGTATAGAAGTACCATCTGATTGCATCTGCGCCGTATTTCTCAAGAGCCTCAAACGGATCAACCGCATTGCCCTTTGACTTACTCATCTTCTGTCCGTTCTCATCCTGCACAAGGCCGAGTACTATAACATTTTTAAATGCAGGCTTATTGAAAAGAAGTGTTGCCTCTGCGTGGAGTGAGTAGAACCAACCTCTTGTCTGGTCTACAGCCTCTGAAATGAACTGAGCAGGGAACTGCTTCTCGAAGAGCTCCTTATTTTCAAAAGGATAGTGGAGCTGAGCGAAGGGCATTGCACCTGAATCGAACCAGCAGTCGATAACTTCCTTAACTCTGTGCATCTTCTTGCCACACTTAGGGCAGGTGATTTCAAACTTATCGATATAAGGCCTGTGAAGCTCTGTAGTCTCAGCAGAAGGATCTCCTGAAAGCTCAGCAAGCTCTTTTCTTGATCCTACTGAAAGCTGGTGGCCACAGTCATCGCACTCCCAGATATTGAGAGGTGTTCCCCAGTATCTGTCACGGGAGATACCCCAGTCCTGAATATTCTCAAGCCAGTCACCGAAACGTCCCTTACCGATTGATTCGGGAACCCAGTTGATCTCCTGGTTGTTTCTGATGAGATCATCCTTAACCTCTGTTACCTTGATAAACCATGAGGAACGTGCAAAGTAAAGAAGGGGTGTATTACATCTCCAGCAGTGAGGATAATCATGCTCCATCTTAGGTGCTGAGAAGAGAAGACTTCTCTTATCGAGATCCTTAAGTACTTCAGGATCCGCACTGATAGCACCCTCATCCATTTCCTTCTGTGTGGGTTTGCAGCGCATTCCGGCAAAAGGTGTCTCAGGTTTAAGCTTACCTTCGCCGTCAACCATCTGTACAAGAGGAGCATCGTATTTTCTTCCGACACGAGCATCATCTTCACCGAATGCAGGAGCGATATGTACGATACCTGTACCATCTGACATCGTTACATAGTTATCGCAGTAGATGAAGAACGCCTTCTTGTGCTGTTTGTCTGCTTCATCCTTTGCACACTGGTAAAGAGGCTCGTATTCCTTATACTCGAGGTCAGTACCTACATAAGTCTCAAGAACTTCGTAAGCCTTCTCACCCTCTTCCTTGGCAAGTGATCCAAGTACTGTATCAGCAAGTGCCTCAGCGAGGTAATATGTATAGCCATCTGCTGCCTTAACCTTGATATACTTCTCATCAGGGTTTACGCAAAGACCGATGTTTGAAGGAAGTGTCCAGGGTGTGGTTGTCCATGCAAGGAAATATGCATCCTCATCCTTAACCTTGAAGCGAACAACAGCTGTGCGCTCTTTGAGCACTTTATAGCCCTGTGCAACCTCGTGTGATGAAAGAGGTGTACCACAGCGAGGGCAGTAAGGAACTACCTTGAAGCCCTTGTAAAGAAGACCCTTCTTCCAGATCTCATTAAGAGCCCACCACTCGGACTCGATGAAGTTATCATCATAGGTGATGTAGGGATGATCCATGTCTGCCCAGAAACCAACTGTTCCAGAGAAATCTTCCCACATTCCCTTATATTTCCATACGGATTCCTTACACTTCTTGATGAAGGGCTCCATACCGTATTCTTCAATCTGCTCTTTTCCGTCAAGACCGAGGAGCTTCTCTACCTCAAGCTCAACCGGAAGACCGTGAGTATCCCAGCCTGCCTTACGGGGAACAGTGTAACCCTTCATTGTGCGGTATCTCGGGATCATGTCCTTGATAGCACGTGTGAGCACGTGTCCGATATGCGGCTTACCGTTTGCAGTCGGCGGTCCGTCATAGAACATATACATCTCACCCTTGCTGCGAGTATCTACGCTCTTCTGGAAAATATCCTGATCTTTCCAGAATTTCTCGATCTCTTTTTCACGGGCGACAAAATTCATATCAGTGTCAACCTTCTTATACATTTGAGACTCCTTTCGATTAAAAAAGACCCGTCCTGTAAAAAGGACGAGTCTGAACTCGCTGTACCACCTGTTTACGCATACTCCCCGAATTTACGGTTTTATATGATTCTCCGTAACGGGGAGACTCCGTCATGACTTACTGTAGTTCAGTCATGCAGCTCAGAAGTGATTTTCTATATTCTGTACTTGCACCTGCTCGCACCATCCGCAGGCTCTCTGAAGCTTTCCATAAATATATACTGTCTTCGTCACAGCTTTTTCTATACAATTAAAAATTATTTTATTCATAGTATTAAAAAAAGTCAATAGGATGTATCGATTTTATTCATTATAATAAACGCTTTCCTTTTCATAGAATAAAACTGCCCCGTCTTTATAAGGTGAGCCGTCATGGGGATAAAGAATATCAGGATCGACTGTTATAGGCAAAATCTCGACATTCTGCTCATCACCCGTAAGTCTTCTCATATTTTCCTGCATAATCTCCCCGTACTGCTGCGCTGTATTATCCTTCAAACTCGTAATCGCCGCGGATGTAAGATACCTTCCGGGAAACAGAATTATCACTCGGATACACGCTGCAACTATCACGAAAACTGTTGCCGCACTTAACGCTCTTACCAGAGTTCTATTATATCCCTGCTCTTTTCTTGCAAAAATCCATCCAGTGAAATAAAACACATTCAGAACTATAAGCAATATGAAAACATAGAAGACCGAATTCGATACCCTGTTAACAGAGAGTTGCTCCTCTATGTACACTTTTGAAATCTCTGAGTTTCCAATATATGCAAAAGGCGAATACAGAGCTGAAATCAGGCAATAACTAAGTACTGTAATCACACCGGGCAAAGGAAACTTAAACTTTACCGCATCCTTTTTCTGCAGCTCCAGAAAAGTTCTCCATATAAGGATTCCTGCGAGAATCGCAAATCCCAGAACTTCAATACTTATATGACGAAGAACAAAATGAAATCCCAGTACAAAAGAATTCCTTACTGTGACAAATACGCTGTTTTTTACGGAGTTTGCCATTGCCATGCGGTTTTTATTACCCGGCGAAAGAAGATTCAGGGCTGTCCCCACAAAATAAATCAGTGAAGGAATAATCGCTCTTTTAATATGTGAGCAGTCCTTGTCACCAGACAGGAGCTGGCTTAACAGCGCAAACAAAACTGCCATGATGATAAAAAGAAGTCCGCCAAAAACAGTTATATTATTAACTCCTGCAGCCAGAAATCCCGCAAGAGATGAAAGCACTGTTAATGGCACGGATTTATCACAAACAAAGGAATTCTTCAGAAGAAGTGCCAGAAAAAGCACAAATAAAGCATGTCCAAAGGTATAATGAACGGCGCTGTTATACCAGGTAAAACCCTCTGCCTTTCCATCCACAAGTTCAACAGTGATAAGAAATGTCAATAAAAATAACGGATAATTCATCCTGTCTGTTTTTAAGACATCTTTCCCTATCACCTTAAAAAGCGCAAAGTACGATAAAAACATCGCTCCAAGCATAATAAATGCAGTCAGGTGATAAAACTCAGTCTTGAAAACCGCAGGCTGAAGCTCCATCAGAAAGCAGGAGATATAAGTCCCCTGCCATCCAAAATATGTATCAAATGTATCTTCAAAAGCTGCCCCTATAGCCTTAAGCACAGAACCTGTATGAACAAATGCCCTATGAGGCAGCGCACCGTAAGTAAAATCATCCGCCCAGGGAAAGGCATACCTTGCGATATAGATAACGGGAACAATAAGTGCCAACGTGATTACGGTCAATAAGCAGCATTTAAATTTATATTTTGATTCCGATTCAATAGTATAATCAGACTCTCTCATTTATATCTCCGGCTTCAGTTTTCTTTTTTCTTAAAGAACTTGAAAAGCATTGGATAAACACCAAGCATCACAAACACAACTATCGTGTACCTGATAAATCTCACCATAAAAGCACCCGTGGTGTTGGATGCAAGAAATTCCTTTGAAAAAGGAAGCTTAAGAGCAGTATTTAGTACCAGATAAACAGCCGCTCCTCCCACAAGCCTTATAATTATTTCAAGCGGTTTTCTTGTCTCTTCAAAATTAACAAATCTTTTCTCAAATTCTATAGCCAGATAAAAGCCGGCCATAACTCCCATAGCTGTATAGTAATCCGATGTTTTGCAATAGAAAAATCCAATTGAAGATACCGCAAAGAATATAAGATTTAACAGTGAGCGTCTCTCTTCCCCGACCTTTTCGTAGATAAGAGGAACGATGAATACAATTGCAATACCGGTGGCCCATCCCGTCAAAACATCCGTAGGATAATGAACTCCGACAACTACTCTAGATATTCCTACAAGAAAAGGAATTATAATAGCAATTATTAGAACAAATCGGTTTTTCAGATACCCTGCAAGTGATCCGTACACTGTTGCCGAATTCATTGAATGAGCACTCGGAAAAGAGTAACCCTGCGCAGAAATATCATCCAGAGCTCCCGATTTTTCCACAGGCCTGAAGCACTTAATATTTTCATGAACCATATAGGGCCTTAGCCTTAGTGCAATATTTTTTATCAGAGGATTGAGCACCCCTCCTAATACCGCATTTGTCCCGATATAGATTCCAAACTGCTTGTCATAGCACCAGTAAAGAAATCCCAATATAAAAAGAAGGACCGTCTCTTCTCCAAGTGCTGAAAAGTGCGAAATAAAACCGGCTCCGGCCTCTCCTAATAAATTTTGAAGCCATTCCATCAGCTGTGGCTCAAAACCAAAATAAAAAGTATTCCCCATAAGAAAAAGTCTCCTCAAATTACTTATTAACTTCTTTATTTTATCAGATGAATTCCGCCATTTCCAATTTGTGCTATACTTTTTTATTATTGGTCAGGGAGAAAAAGATGATCCAAATAATTGAAACAACCAATCTTGAATCAGCCGGGCTTTCAGTTTACAGCGAGCAGTCCGAAGTACAGCTATACCGCATAAATGAACCTGCTCCGGGCATTTTTATTGCTGAGAGTCCGAAGGTAATAGAGCGCGCATTGATCGCCGGCTATGAGCCGGTTTCTGTGCTGATCGAAAATAATCAGATCAGAGGTGAAGCCTCTTTGGTCTTAGAAAAACTTGCGTCTCTTCCCTTTAAAGTTCCTGTATTTTCTGCAAGTGACAGTATTCTCACATCCATTACCGGTTTCCACCTCACACGCGGTGTGCTTTGTGCTATGAAAAGAAGGCCTCTTCCGTCTGTAGACGATGTTTGCAAAAATGCGCGAAGAGTAGCCGTTCTTGAAAATGTGACAAATCCCACCAACGCAGGTGCAATTGTTAGAAGCGCCGCTGCACTTTCCATGGATGCTGTTCTCTTTTCTCATGGCTGTACGGATCCCTTATATCGCCGCGCAATACGCGTAAGCATGGGCACGATATTCCAGATTCCCTGGACGTTTCTTCCGGAAACAGGAAGCATGGAGGTCTTGAAAGCTCTTGGCTATTCAACCGTGGCCATGGCTATTCGTGATAATTCCAGATCCATAGACGATCCGGAGATAACCGCTTCCGAAAAACTTGCTGTATTCCTCGGTGCTGAGGGAGACGGACTCTTACCTGAGACCATAGATGCCTGCGATTATTGTGTGAAAATTCCTATGTCACATGACGTTGATTCCCTCAATGTGGCTGCTGCCAGTGCTGTAGCATTCTGGGCTCTGTCTCGTTAAAGCAGCCCCTTTGTCCTTCTGTTTAAGGTATTTAGCACATTCTTTTTATCAAGACTCCAAAGCGGCTCTACAAGTAGTCGCCTTGGACCATCTCCGGTCATTCTGTGGATTACCGTATCTCCGGGAAGCATTTTCAGACTTTCCGAGATTAATTCCGCATGTTCATCCAGTGTCAAAATATGAAAATGATTCTCTTTGTACTCCTCATACATCTGAGTTCCTTTCAGTATCTGAAGATTCTGCAGCTTTATTCCGTCAAGAGGAGGCTCTAAATCCGACAGATAGCGTACAGTTTCGAGCATATCTTCCTTAGTTTCACCCGGCAATCCGAAAATCACATGAACAATTACCTCTATACCTGCTTCTTTAAGATTTTTATATGCTTCCTCAAATACCTCTAGCGTATATCCCCTGTGAAAATGCTCAGCAGTTTCCTCATGAATCGTCTGTAGCCCCAGCTCAATCCACACAGGTTTTATCTCCTTTAGCTCCCTCAGCATTTGAAGCACTTCTCTTCCAAGGCAATCAGGCCTTGTCCCTATAGAGAGAATCTCAATGTCTTCTCTTTGGATTGTCTCAAGATACAGCTTTTTTAGTCTGTCTACATCTCCATAGGTATTGGTATATGACTGAAAATATGCTATGAACTTCCTCGCATCAGTTTTATTTTGTATTCGTCTTTTAGCATCTTCTATCTGTTCATCCACAGAAGCAATGTCAGCTGCAAACTCTCCGGAGCCGCCCTCCGAGCAAAAGGTGCATCCACCTGTGAGATGCGTTCCATCAGGCAAAACAATGCTTCCGTCTCTATTGGGGCATGTACAGCCTGAAGTAAGAGATAATCTGTAAACTTTCTCTCCGTATTTATTTTTTAAATAATCGGATAACCTGATAGCCATTATCAATACTCTTCTTTTAATCTATTTATTTATTATGCATATAATATCAAGCTAGCGTAAAGTTTTTGTAGGATTAATTGAAAAAGGGGATTTCCTTCGTGATATAGTTATTTACGGTGTCCAAGCCAAAATAACCAAACGGAGGAGTCCCCTTGTGTTAAATAGTATACAGCATTTTATTGAGAATGGAGTACCAAATCTTCAGAAGGCATCAAAAGATTTCTCGGAGGATCCAAGAGACTTTGCAGGTTTTGTTTACAGAGTTAGGAATGAAGCACTACAGATGGCATTGGACTACATCTCAGAAACGCTTACGACTTGTAACCAGATATTAAAAGACAGTCCTGTAAGAAAGGAAAGATGGGAAGTGGTAAGGACT
>NZ_FOBE01000023.1:0-76430 GCF_900109475.1 Butyrivibrio sp. ob235 | reverse complement strand
GCAGGATGGATACACTCTCTAATACTGAGAAAGATGAACTTTATGTAATGCGAGTAGCTGAAGAGATGTATGAACGCGGAATAGAGGTGGAACCCATAGATATCTTTAAGGCACAGTCGCGGCTCTTCTCCGTAGTTGGAGACAGGATAATGCCGAGCCTCGTGAGCATAAATAAGCTTGGAGAAAAGGCTGCAGATCAAATAGTAGAGGCTGCTAAGGATGGTCCTTTTATTTCAAAGGATGATTTCCGTCAGCGTACCAAGTGCCCACAGGGAGTAATTGAAGCTATGGATGAGATGGGATTGCTAGGGAACCTGCCACAGTCCAGCCAGATCAGTATTTTTGATTTTTTATAATAAAAAATTTAAAGGTGGACATATTTGGTCCATGCCATAATTTATCATGAATTTACAAAAGATACATCATGATATTTGTTACTCGGATTGGTGGGGGAGAACTGATAATTTCGTATTGTGAAAGGAAGGTATTCACTATGAAGAGAATATGGTTTTGGATCAAAAACTGTCTTATTGAAGATAACCGGGGTTGCAAGTCTTTTTGCGGAACCTGTCAGTATTATGAGCAGTGCAGAATGGATGAAAATAATATGTACCTGATGAAGAATCCTGAAAGAAAAGGACTGGTAGGAGCTATGAAGTGGTGGCTTCCAAAGTACATTGAGTATAGTTCAAAAAAGGCTTGAAATGAGAATATTCACGATATAAAGAGGAAGCACAATATGAATATGACAAGATATGTTGAAACCATTGATTGCTTAGTTGCAAATCCACAGAGAAAGGGATTTCCGGGATGCCTGAAATTTTGGCTGCCCAAGTATATTGTAAAAAGTATTCGTGTTCGGATTAAGGATACTGACAAATGAAAAAGGTAATATCCACTTTATTTTGAAAGGAAAAGCCTATGGGAAAAACAAATTACGAAAAAGAATTTATGGAATTGAAGGATACAGTAAAGAAATTATCAGCTGAAATAGCTAGGCTTCAACTGAAGGAGAAAGAACAGGATCTACTACTGAGTAATGTCACGGATGAAATTCTACAACATTTCAAAGAGCATGATGCTCTTCGGGAATAATTCGATAGTAATATTATCAATATTTTTTGTGGTGGACAGGTTAAGTCCACCATATTTTTTATACTTAATGAGGATATTTACCGTTTGAAAGTATAGTGAGTGATAAAAAATGATCGATGATGTTATTCTTGAAAAACTAAATGACAAGCAGAGAGAAGCTGTTTTTGCAACTGAAGGATATGTAAGAGTAATTGCCGGTGCAGGAAGTGGAAAAACCAAGCTGCTTGTCAGCAGATATGCATATCTTGTACAGGATTATGGTATTGATCCTGCAAATATATTGTGTATTACATTTACTAATAAAGCTGCAGGAGAGATGAAAAAAAGAATCCGCAGCCTTATTGGTGATGGAAATGATACAAGTCTGATATGCACCTATCATGGTTTCTGTAATAGGCTTCTGAGGGAGAATCCTGAAAAACTGTTTCTGAATAAGCAGTTTCAGATAATTGACAGCTATCAGCAGAAAGCAATACTGACTGATATATATCAGAAATTTGAACTGCAGCTGGATTATGCCAGCTTTGAATCTATGCTTCACAAACTGGGAAAGTTTAAGAGTAATACTGACTATGTTGATAGGATTTGTAATCCTGAGCCTTGCCAGATTATTGAAAAAATCACTTCACAGGATGACGAAATACTTGAAGAGTTCATGCAACGCCAGAAAGCAACATATTCATTGGATTTTCATGACCTGATAGCGTTTGCCATTCATGTACTTGAGCATAACGATGATGTCAGAAAAAAGTGGCAAGAACGGCTCAACTATATCATGGTGGATGAATTTCAGGACAGCTCATCTGTTGAAATGCGTCTGATAGAGATTTTGTCAGAGCATTATCAGAATCTCCTTATTGTTGGAGATCCTGATCAGAACATTTATGAGTGGCGTGGATCCGACGTTAAATTATTGGTGGATTTTGAGAAATCGCATGTTCCGACACAAACGATATTTTTGAATCAGAATTATAGGTCGACACCTGAAATACTAAAATGTGCCAACACCCTTATAGAAAAGAACGAGATACGCCTTAAGAAAGATCTGTTTACAAGAAATCCTAATGGTGCTGAGGTTGTTCATTACCATTCCAAGAATGATTTTGAAGAGATGGACCACATCGTTGAGCTTATAAAAGGGATAAAACAGGCAGAATCCTATAAATATTCTGATTTTGCAATTCTTTACAGGTCAGGATTTCTATCACGAATAGCAGAGAAAAAGTTAGTTGAAAAGAATATTCCTTATGAAATCTTAGGTGGAGTGCGCTTTTACCAACGTATGGAGATACTTGATATATTAGCATATCTTAAGCTGATAGCTTTTGATGATGACATTTCCTTTAAAAGGATTATCAACACTCCTCGGAGACGATTTGGAAGGTCGAAACTTAGTCATCTTGAAAGTATCAGGGATGGTTTAAATGGTGGATACGGGCAACTATCTCTGGATGTATATACATCTGCTCAAAATGATAACGGTCGGGATAATCAGAATGAAAAAAGCCTTTTTACAACATTAAAAGGATGCATTGAACAGAAAGAATTTCTTAGCAGTGATGTACGTGGCTTTGTTACCTTCGTGGATGATATGAGAAATAAAATAGGGAATATGCGGATATCCGAGATTGTAAATGAAGTTACAAGCGCATCTGGCTATGAAAGCTATATCAGAGAACTTGGTGATGAGGAAAGGCTTGATAATCTTGCAGAGTTTAAAAGAATCTCCAGCGAATTTGAGAAAGAATTTGGAGAGAATCTCACCTTGGAGGAATTCCTGCAGGAGATTGCGCTGCAAGCAGGAGAAGGCAGAGATGAACAACCGGATGCTGTAAAAATGATGACCATTCATTCAGCTAAAGGCCTGGAATTTCCGGTAGTTTTTATTTTAGGATTCACCGAGGGAATATTTCCTTCATCAAAAACAATAGAAGAAAGGAAATTACTAGGCTTAGAGGAAGAACGACGTCTGTGCTATGTTGCCATAACAAGAGCGGAAAGATATTTATATCTGTTTGATTCAGAAGGTGTTTCTCCCAAGGGAATCAAAAAACTGTGTTCAAGGTTTCTGGATGAGATAGGAACACAAAACTATAAGCGTATTGGAAAAATACCGGAAGAACTCCAGCAGGAGAGCAGGCGCTATATAAACCGGCTTAATAATGATATGGAAGCTGCTGCGAGTAACACAGCACCGACTAAAAATGTCGGAGATACTATAGAACATCATATTTTCGGAAACGGGACTATCGTAGGAATGGATGAAAAGAAAGGCAGCTATCTGATTAAATTTGACTCCATGGACAAGCCTCGAAATATAACAAGAACATATTTTAATTCTACGCATAGGGATGCACGGACCAATTTCCAAGAGAAAATAGTACAAAACGAAGTCATTGAAAATAACAGGCCAAATCCATTTCCCAAAACTGAAGATACCATATCATATTTGAAACGGCATAAGGATGGATCAGATGAGATTGTTGAAGTGAAAAAGTCTGATTTATTCGGACAACAAAAATCGTCACCAGATGTGATGGATAATCCCGTTCCTGATAATCCATATGAAGAAGAGGAAGAGCTTGTTGAGCCAGAACAGAACTTGGACGATTTTGGAGAGTCATACTCACTGGATGATTATTTAAAAACATCTGATGATGTTAAGGAGGCAGAAAAATTAGCCTGTGAACGTGTAAAAAATAGTCCTAATTTATGGAAACATGATGATGTCCCTCATTCGGGATGGAACTGTGTAGGAGTAGAAGACCTGGGTGCTCCGGTCGGAATATGTGAAATGTGTGGATATCAGATAATCCGGTATGCCCATCATATGAAGCATCCATTTTATAGGAATCTTACATGTGGCTGTATATGTGCGGGAAAGATGGAGGGAAGCATTGAGAATGCAAGGCAAAGGGAAGCCCAGTTTAAGAACCTCCAAGCACGTCGTATAAATTTCTTTAAGAGGAAATGGAAACGTTCTAAGAAGGGAAATGATTATCTAAAAGTTGATGGCAAGATAATCGTTATCTATAATCTTGCATCTGGGAAAAGGTGGAAATATTCTATAGATAGTGAGTTTTCAAAACTTACATATGATACAAAAACTAATGCCATGGCTGCTGCTTTTGATCAGATGGAAATCCTTAGAGCACATGGGTGATATAAAAAGCAGCCCCTTAATTATTTTTTCGAGGTTAAAAATATGTATGGTGCAATTTTAGGGGATGTAGCAGGAAGCATATATGAATTTGATGCTAAAACTCACAGAATTCAAGATCTTACAGAACACATAAAGCATTCTGCAACTGTGTTTACTGATGATACTGTCATGACTGTAGCTATAGCTGATGCACTCATGCATGCCGGGGATAATGCAGATGACAGTACCATACAACAACGTGCAGTGATTAACATGCGTTACTGGGGAACAGAATACTCCGGTGTGGGTTATGGATATATGTTTAATGAATGGTTATATTCAGAAAATCCTAAGCCCTATGGCAGTTATGGAAATGGTGCAGCAATGAGAATTTCTCCTGTGGGATGGATGTATGATTCATTAGAGAAAACACTTCATGTTGCTGAACTTGTAACTGCTGTCACTCATGATAACAAGGGGGCTGTTGATGGTGCAAAGGCAGTGTCAGCTGCAATATTCCTTGCCAGAAATGGACATAGTAAGCAGGAGATTCGCGAATATATAGAGCGGACCTTCCACTATGAACTTGATAAAAGTATTGTGGATCTGGTTAATCCGATGCAAAAAAATATCAAATGCAGGACAGCAGTTATTCAGTCGCTCATAGCTTTTTTTGAGAGTGAAAGTCTGGATGATGCCATATCCAAGGCTATTTTTATAGGTGGTGATACTGATACCCTTGCATGTATTACCGGCAGTATAGCTGAAGCATACTATGGATATATTCAAAATGCTGCGCTAAAAAGCATATTATTGGATAAACTTCCAGAAAACATAAAAAGAATAGCTGATGAATTTGAATCTAAGTATTATTCCTGATTGATAAGAAATACGTAAAGTACTACTTATAGGAGAAAATCATACATGAGAAAGGCAACAATGATCATTGATCAGTATATAAAGTGTTCCAAAACAACTGCAGAAGAAGATTCCAAATCGAGCATAGCAAAATGTTCATTTTGCCATAAGACCACGGCAGAGGTAAAAGTTCTTATATCCGGGCCATCTGGTGTTTATATATGTAATGAATGCATTGATATATGTAACGATATTATAAAAGAAGATAATCATAGAAGATAAAATAGATTCATTTCTGAAAAAGTATCTGGGTAGTCATATTTTGACTACCCATTTTTTTATACTGAATTATACCAAGAAATACATAGCCAGGAGGTAACGACTATGACAAAGGATGATATCATTAACTCCCTTAAAGAAAAATATAAGGATTCTTTCGGGAAAAAGAGAGACGACAGCTATCTAAATAGCAAGTGCTTTGCTGAGTATGGTCACTTTGTAAGCACAATAATTGAAAGATTTGATGACGCTGACATAAGTGCAAGAGATTGCATAGATTGCATATCTACACTTGAAATAATCTGCCTGGACCGTGTAAATAAGTATTTTGATTTTGAGGTGATAGATACAGTAAATGAGAAAAAAGACTATAAAAATCAAAAAGAAGAGTATATTGGGCGACTTACTGAATGTATAGATGCTGTTGTAGGTTTAAGAGATTCATTTGTTGATTTTAATGTCCTTTTAATGGTGAAAGAAGTCCTGGAAGTAGCAAGAACACTGGACGAAGAAGAGAACGAAACTCTAAAAGAACGGCTGGAAAAATTAAGGAGTAGAGTTGCCGCTGGTGAAACCATTGTGTCAACTAGAGATGAAGATGATCCGAATGAACAATGGATTGACAGAATTGGTTGTTCTGTAAGGATTGCTAAAAAGCTTCTGGATATCATGGGAGAAGAGCTTGTACCAGAAGTTGCTATAGCACTTGGGAAAGTAGAAAGCACAGTTCAATAAGAGAGGTACTTTAAATGACAGAAGAGAAATCTGTGCATCGTTCCCTGCCGCAAAGTCTTGAAGCTGAACAATCGGTTATAGGGGCAATGATAATAGACTCTGAAGCGATACAGATTGCATCTGAAATCCTCTCTCCGGAGGATTTCTTTTATGAGCAGAACAGGATTATCTACGAGACAATTATTGAACTTTATAATGAAGGAAAAAATGTCGATGGTATTACTCTTAAGGACTGTCTAAAGAAAAAAAGTACAGTGGCACAGCCATATGATCTTAACGACATACTGAGGATGGCTGCATATGTACCTTCATCCTCAAACGTAAAGTACTATGCGGAGATAGTCAGTGAAAAGAGCACATTGCGCAAGCTCATTCATACCTGTGGAAGTATCATAAACAGATGCTATAGTGAACAACCTGAAATACAAAATGTTATGGATGAAACAAAAAAAGAAATATTCGCAATTACACAGGCAAGAAGCAGCGAGGATTTTGAACCGATCAGCTCTGTTGTAATGAATGCGCTAAACAGGATCGAATCGGCAAGTAAATTGCAGGGAACAGTGACGGGACATGCCACAGGTTTTTCACAGCTTGACTATACAACGGCAGGTTTTCAACCTTCAGATCTTATCATTATTGCTGCAAGACCATCAATGGGCAAAACCGCTTTTGTGCTAAACATTGCGCAGCATATGGCAATTCATGACAAAAAAACTGTAGCCATCTTTTCCCTGGAGATGTCAGATGAACAGCTTATAAAGCGAATGATGTCAATGGAGTCACAGGTTTCTTCAGAGCTTCTGCGCTCGGGCAAGCTTTCTGATTCAGAGTGGGAAAAAGTGATATATGGAGCAGACATGATAGGAAGTTCACATCTCATCATAGATGGAAAGCCGGGAATGTCAGTTCAGGAACTGCAGGCCAAATGCAGAAAATATAAGAGAGAAAAGAACCTGCAGATTGTCATGATCGACTATCTGCAGCTTATGACAGGAGGCGGTAAGCATTCTGCCGAGTCTGTACAGCAGGAGATTACAGAAATATCCAGGTCCCTTAAGGGGCTTGCCAGAGAGCTTAATGTCCCTGTCATAGCTCTGTCACAGTTGTCAAGAGAAGTAGAAAAAAGACCTGATCACAGACCAATGATGTCAGATCTTCGTGATTCTGGAGCTATAGAGCAGGATGCTGATATGGTTATGTTTATTTACCGTGACGATTATTACAATAAGGATTCTGAGGACAAAGGAATATCAGAAATCATTATAGCCAAGCAGAGAAATGGCCCTATCGGAACTGTAAAACTAAAATGGCTTCCAGAGCTGACCAAATTTGAAGATATGGATAGCTATTCGGATGATATATGAATACTAAAAAGAAAATATAAAATAATTTCACCTAGTCAAAAACTGTCTATCAAGTTTGTTAGCCTATTATTAGAAACAAATAACCCCAATGATCAGAGAAAGGTAGGAACTGATTATGGAAGAAATGGAAATCATTGAAATTGAATATTCGGAAAGCACAGTCGATACAGGTAATATTCTGGTCGACCTTGCTATACAGCTTGGTATAACAACAGCTGCAGTTATAGTTGG
Source organism: Butyrivibrio sp. ob235 (assembly GCF_900109475.1). NCBI lineage: Bacteria > Bacillati > Bacillota > Clostridia > Lachnospirales > Lachnospiraceae > Butyrivibrio > Butyrivibrio sp. ob235. The sequence goes on along the minus strand of NZ_FOBE01000023.1, from coordinate 68,723 downwards.
CAATGCTATCTGCTACGGTGTTGGAGAAGCTGTTAAAGCAATAAAAAATGTCTCGAAAGCTAGTACTCCTATGCTAAATGCAACAAAAGTTACTAATATCGGAGAGCATAAGGATAATTCATCTGTGAATGATAATCCTTCAAACAATGATAAGTAATACCTTTTTGTTAGATATGAATGTTACCTTAAAAGGACGCCCAGAATTGACGTCCTTTTTTAGGTGATAAATCTCCTTTATATAATTTTAATAAACATTTAATAGAGGGTAAACATAGCGATGCTAAAATTATTATGAGCAATTTATAGATAATGACTGGCTTTTAAGCATTTATTAAAAACTTATAAACACTGCTAAGTGGACATATTATGTCCGATTACTTTGATAAATTTAAATTACTAAAAATAATTTTCATACCAATAAAAAATGCGAGGATTTCACAACATGAGTAAATCAGATGCCGGAAAAGAACGACGAGTTCTTGATATTTACACAGAACTTATGAATGGAAAAGTAATAAGTAAAGCAGAAATGGCAGATAAGTATGGAGTTGATATTAGATCAATACAGCGAGACCTTGCTGACATCCGTAGTTTTATTCAGGAGAGTACCATTGAAACCGGAGTAGAAAATGATTTAGTTTATGATGCCAAGGCAAAAGGTTTTCGGCTAGAGCAAACTAATCACATGAAATTTACAAATGATGAAGTTCTTGCCATATGTAAAATTCTTCTTGATAGTCGGGCTTTTCGGAAGGATGACATGATGCTTATTCTTGATAAACTTCTTGATTGCTGCGTGCCTAAGAAAAATCAAAAAATGGTCAATGATCTTATAAGCAATGAGAAATTTCACTATATTCCGCCGCAGCATAATAAGCATTTTCTAGGAAATATGTGGAATCTTGGGCAGGCAATAAATGAGAGTTTTCTGGTCGAATATGATTACATGGGATTTGAAGGACATTCTGAAAAACATCGGACTTTGGAACCATTGGCTATCATGTTCTCGGATTACTATTTTTATCTTGTAGGAAATCTACATAATTTTGATAAAAAATCATTCAAAAATCCAGATGACATGAATCCGACGATTTATAGAATAGATAAAATAAAGAATTTAAAAATCACAGATGAACATTTTAAGCTTCCGTATAGTACGAGATTTGAAGCTGGTGAATTTAGGAAACGTATCCAATTCATGTTTGGCGGAAAACTTCGCAGAATAAAATTTGAATATTCTGGAAAATCAGTGGAAGCCGTGTTGGATCGATTGCCTACTGCAAAGATAATTGAAGAAAAAGATGGAGTTTATACAATACAAGCCGAGGTTTTCGGAGATGGAATTGATATGTGGCTTAGGAGCCAAGGAAAATATGTTTCATTATTAAGCAATTCATAGTTTTAGGAGGTTGTTAGCTATGAACATGGTTGATGAAAAATATCTCGATGAAATAAAAGAAGATCTTAAACAATATACATCCGGAGAAAGGATTCCAACGATAGACGATGCTATTTCTGAATGCCATGCAGTTGTTATACGTTCAGTTTTTGATGCATTTGGCCTGGGAGCTTTTGGAGACAAAATAGGGGGATCAGTAACTACTATACATAATTTTGAAAAGGGCATTACTGCAAATAATGAAGAATTTGTCAGATATCAAGAGTACAAAAAAGGATATGATAGCAAAGAAGTACGGCCTCAATTCACCAACACTCAAAAGAAAATAAGAACACAAATAATTAAAGATGCAGCAAAATCCGGTGAAGAAATAATAAGTGGTTATACGGGAAACGAATTACCGTTAGATGGGAGAGCTCAACTGGAACATATTATTTCAGTAGAAGAGATTTATTCAGATCCCGGGGTACATTTAGCTTTCGACTTGGAAGGAAAAAAATCCTTAGTTTATGATAGTAATAATTTGACCATGTTAGAGTCATATATTAACCAATCAAAAGGAGGAGCGCCTCTTAAGGAATGGTTATACATGCCAAATGCAAACGATAAAACCTTAACAAATGCTGAGTATTATAAGGTAGATATTGAAAAAGCACTTAAGTTAGATAAGCAAGCACGTTTAGCATATAAGATAAACCGAGCAGAAGGTATTGCTATGAAGCAAATGCCAGAATTACTGATAAATGGGATGGAGCACGGGCAAATGCTAGGAAGAAGAGAAGTAATAGCTGCTATTCTAATTGATTTATATGATGCATTGGTTCCTGCTATCAAAAGAATTATTGAGAAGAAAAAAAGAAACCAACTAACATGGGATGAATTCTTTGAAGAGATTAAAGCTGCTGCGATATCAATTAAGGATAAATTACTTAATGACTGGAGCGAATTTATCAAAATATACTTTACAGGTTATAAAGCAGGTATTATTTCGGAATTAGTAACATTTATTATCAATTGTGTATTAACGACAGTCAAAAATGTTGTCACTATTATTAGGGAAACTCTGTTTTGTTTTTATAGGATAGCCCAGATAAAGAAGAATAAGGTTCTGACAGAAGAAGAGAAAAATGAAGCAATTACAAAGTTGTTGATATCAACATTTTCAATTTGCTTAACCTGTCTCTTGGGTGAAGCAATACATAAATTGCTAATTGAGGTACCTATGTCGGCAGAAATATCTCAAGCTCTTTCTTCAATTGTAGTTGGCGTAGTTATCGTGATGGTTACATACTTGGTAATTTCTATGCAAGAAGAAATGCTTTCCCTGACCGCTAATGGAGTAGATTTAGGAATTGCTATGTTAGAAACAGTCAATACTCATGAATTAAGAGTTGAAAATGCCGCAAAAAGAATGCATAGACTTGATGAGAGTAGGGATACTAAATAAGGAGGTTCACAAATGGAAGAGAAATATTATTTTGATAATACACTTTTTTCTACAGAAGATTATAAAGAAGCTGCTAAAGACTTATTAGACAAAAGTATTAATGATTTTGAAAGCATAAAAAATAGGAAATGGTATGAAAAATTTTTTAGTGCTATTAATGTTGGCAATGGAGATAAGAAAATAATCATCAGCCAAATAAAAAATATTGAGGATTTCTTTAAGCTATTCCTTGCCGTTTATGATCAAGATTTAAAACTACAGGATGATCAGCTGGATAGGATAGTCTCAGAATTACTTGAGAATAGGAAGGATGTAGAGAAAATATATGAACTTACCGTGCTTGGTATAAACAGGGAAAATGACATTCGCGAGTTGTTGGATGATAGGAGCAAATATATTCTTTTGCTCATATTAAGCAAAGCGAGTTCTTTCTATGAATCATGCTCTAAGCTTAGCGATTATAATAAATGTCTAGCGGATTACCTGCTTATTGATTTTGTGCAGGTCGAACTAACAGATTCACAACTTGAGGAGCTTAGGCATCCTGAAATTGTATACAGATGCTTGGCTGAACAAAAAGCAATATGTGGTGTAGATGATTTCCCTCAAGGAGTGTTGGATATAATTGATGGTCTTGCTGTTAGCGAAAAGAGTAAGAGAAAAATAGAGGAGCAGGTTTCTGAAGAGAGTAGAAGTTTTTCACCAGATTATTTTATTTCAAAATATGCAAAAAGAATAATAATTGAAACAAAAACATCTGCAAACGAGAATATCAATGATGAAAACGAAATTGATAAAATAAACGAACCTGTACCTATTATCGAAAAGCAAATAATAGAAAAATTATTATCATGCAAAGCAAACTATATAAAACCAACAGAAGAAAATGCGCAGAATTTCTTCTCAATGTTTACGTCTTATGGAGGAAAATATTCTTACGGATTATTATATAAGACATATGAAACTTCTGGCTATGTCATTTATTTCATAAAAGGTGAAATATGCATATTTTCTAAAAGAACCGGAGAATCAAAAGAATTTGATATAAAAAAGCTTTTGAACGATTATTATAAATTATCAGAAGCCACAAGTGATGATATTATTTGTGATCACACGCGTGAAGTGTTTGAATCTATAAATGTACATGGAGATGGTTTTTTCTTTTCCATCGGACCTAAGATATTTTATAGCGTTATTAATGAAAATGCATGTTCTCATGACACTTTTATTGATTTATCATCAGTTTGGGATAATGAGAATCCTATACTGATTAAAGGTGTAGAATCAAACTATTTTATTTTTTCATACGAGAAAAATAGGTGGTGCCTTTTAAATTTGTCCTCTGGAGAAATACTAAAACCAGAACATCTACAAAAAAGAACTAATAATTTTGTAATTAGTGGTGATTATGCATATTATATGAATGCTGATGTAAGTGAGTACAAAAAAAATAAAAGCAATTCACAATATCAAGAAAAGACAAGTTCCATTCAGATTTTTCAGTGTGATCTGATTTCCGGAAAAGAGCATGCTGCCACACAAAAAATATACCCACATTTGGGACAGGAAGATGGACTTGGCAAATTAGTTAGTTTTATAAAAATTAACGATAAATATATTGCATTACGCCGTACTCATTTTGTCAGCAATAATAGTGCCTCCTTTGCCGGATTATTGCTGGGAACTGTTAGAATATCATATTTATATATGATATTTGATTCCCAATTTAATCCAATTGACGGAGATTACTTTAAAAGTATTGATGATGAGATAACTTTCGCAGAATATATAGATAATGGAATTGTAATATATGATAATACCGACATACATAAGGTAAGACTAGTCTCACTTTTTACTGGAAAATCTATTACAATTGGAACCGGAAATATATCTGATGTAATTAGATGTGGGAACTATTTAGCACTAATTAATTCCAATGCGATAATTCCAATAAATATGGACGAATATACACAATAATAATATTGGTATGATAATAATAATGAAAGACCCAGATCTTATGCATTAGTCTTGTAGCACAACCATACAGACACCATAAAGGTATAAGTGGGAAAGAAGCTGATGTGACCGAAGATGCAAACAGGAAATTATATCTTCGCAACACATAGGTAAGGATTATAGAGGCGTATCTTAGAGAGTTTAAGATGCGTCTCTTTTTGTTGTAATTCCAAAATGTCTTTAACCATACCAATGCCGCTGTAAACGAATAGATATTCGAAACACAAATAAGAATGACGAATTGACATTTATGCTTTGCATGGTAAAATACAATTAATAAGTCAGTTCGCCCTAATGCTGATGAATGCTAGGGTTCGAACTTTTTTCTAGTATATAAATGCACGATATACAGTATATATATGCATGCTATTTCGTTAAATTGGGATTTAACGAAGTGATATTATGCCGAACTGGTGTTCACTGCTATTTCACTGGCTTTATCACAATTTTTGAAAAACTTAACGCGACTTTTGAGCTCCTGGAAGGAGAAAAAAGTCGCGTTTACTATTAAAAAAACTCATTGTTATGCATATTTAAGCCATTTTCTTGTTAGATTAACATAAAAATGTAAAATAGAAATTTAAGAGAAAGCTCAAAATTATGGTCTTTCTTTTTTTTGTGCTTTTTACAAAAATGTCTGTTTATCTTTAATTCTTAAAGTTACAAATTGTAAAAAGCCGAATCTTTTAAGCTATTTTTGTAAAAAGCCGAACCTTTAAAGATAAAACTGTAAAAAGCCGAACTTTTGACTTTTTACACTGCTATCTTTAAATATTTTACAGGTTTAGCTAAAACCGACATTTCTTGCATATCATCGTAATCAAAATTGGTCTCGATATCTATCTACACATATAACTTAAATTATACGCATAAAAACGGTAGGTTTATAATATTTGCCAGTCCTTTCTCTTGCTATAGGACTCCGAAATGGTTGGTAATATCTCTATTGCGTTATCTATATATTGCATTGACACCATATTGCGTATATTCCCCTTGACGATATCTAGCAATAAAAGCTTTATCAATTTCCCACTTTGAAATAGCAATTTCATATCTACTCTGACTGGATCTCTGACTGATGAAAAAATCCAGATAACTAATTATATCGGATTTCGACATTATATTATTATCAACCATAGCCGCCAATATTTTATGACGAGTTGCCTCAGATAATCCCTCCGTCTGGCTCACGTTATAGCCGTATTGCATCAAAATCGATTCAGACGCAAGCTGCATATTATTATTATTTGATGATAAGTACGTTTTCTCATCACTTATCCTGCATAATGGAATTCCATACATTTTAAGGTTTTCAAACGTACTTTCCAAGATAAAATAGATCCTACATTTAGGGCAATATCCGGCAGAGAGCTTCTTATCAATCAACTTTCCGTCTTTTTTTCTGAGAATCCTGACAGTTGCATCTATGTTTTGAATATTATGGCTATTATGCATACATTTAAAAGTATTCTGTCTTACCACAAAATCTTTAATACCTATATCTTGCGAATCCATTACAGGTTGTGGATTATGGCTACTAATATCCTTTGTATCTTCTTGTCTATGTACATTATCCTTAACGACCTTCTGTACTGGCTTCTTGACAGATATATTTATATCTTTAGTAATAAGTTTATGTTGCTCTTTTTTTGAAGATGAATGATTATCGTCAAATATTGTTGTTGCTCTTAGATATGCGTTATCAATAATATCTTTCTTATATCCTAACTTTTGTCTCTTTTCTAGACTTAAAGTTTTATATAGCTTTTTTTCTAATAATGTACAATCTTGGATACATACACATGGTATGTCACATAGCCTAAACGCATCAGAGTCTTCGGAAGATGAGAATGTAATATAATTCTTTCCTACCACCTCATAAACAACATAATACTTTTTATCGTCACTGTACTTTTTGCGGTATATCCCAATCTTCCATTTGATGGTGCCACTTTTTGTTAGTCTAATCAATTCAAGGATTACAGGATAAACCCGTATTTTCAGCTCTAATCCTGTGAAATAATGTAAATTATTCAGATAGTCTTCAGATATCAAAACTTCCTTATTTCCTTGATCTAACAATCTACTGCTTTTCACATCTATTGTGTTTCTTTCATCCTCTTCAAGGGTTTCAAAATCTATGGTGGGACCATCTATTTTTTCTACTGGAATATATCTCCCCTTATAGTTCAGTTCACGAACATTGCCTATATGATAATTTCTATTTACGTATATCTTTTTGCATGAGTTACATAAATAGACCGGAATACTAAACTTATGGCTTTTTACCTTAAGAGATAATACAGTCCCACCTTTCATGCCATGCTTTTTACACCCTAATACTTTATTAGATTCCATTAACCAATACCCTTCTCTCTTTTTTCAATACACTCCATACCGGATTAAAGCCCATAATATATAAGTCTTGTTTGCCGAAATTCCCCTAATGCTATCAACACAGTATACTCTTTAGTAAAGTAATGGTTTCCAATACTTATCAAAGAATTCTCCAACATACTGTTCAATATCCTCGTCATACACAATAGCCGGCTTCCAATCTGCCTCTGGTATAATGTCAATATCACCATCATAGTTCCATAATGACAACTTTCCCTTTATCTCAAACGGCATTATGGGTCTAGGATTTTCTAATACCCATGCATAGTCCACGAAATAATGATAAATATAGTCTTCAGGCGGAAGTAATGAACCTTCGCAATCTCCCCTATCAAATCTTCTTATATCTTTAAGAGTTACAACTCCTAATGCGTGGCTTGATATGCATCCACGCTGCTTCTTTGCAGTCGAACAAATCAGAATATCGCCTCTATAGGCAGTATCCCATGAGCGGATTTCAATAGTCTTTCTACCTGATATAATTGCCATTGCATAATATGGATGTACTGATAATGCTTTCATAATTTGCTCCACAATTGTTTTTTTATACATCTAAAATCACTTACATTTGTTATATATTTAATCTGAACTATCTATAACATTAATAATATCATTTAGCTTTAAGAGCTCATCTTTAGAGAAAGTAACGCCCTTCCCCATCTTTTCATGTGTTGGTGACCATTCTCTAATATCATATTTAGGTTCTTTTCCATGCCACGAAACAAGATTCAACTCCTTTTTCCAACCGGAAGGGGCTTCTGATATTATTCCTATATGTTTTATGATTTCATAGTTTTCACCTTTAAAAACAGAAGTTTCCTTTGTCAATATTTCTTTCTTTGAATCAGCTACAACAGCTTCTATAGTATCTTTTGTTTTTTTAGATGGAGATTTATTATCTGTAGTTCCCACTCCTATGTAATATTCCTGGACTTTCCTAAGACGATTTTTGTCAGCGGCATAAACTATAAGGTATTCCCGCCCATAAGCATTCGTTTCTACTGATGCACAGCCTTCTGCACCATATGTAGTTGTTATAGCTGATATAGCATCATCAACTTTTCCTCTTTTTATGCATAATACACCATCAACTTTTTTTACATATGGCTTCATGGTTTTCGACAGATTATCTTTTAATATTCTCATAGTTTTCCCTTATCCAAAATATTATGCGCTGTCATTATGTAATATAAGTAAGTATTGATATTATATATAGCCTGCTTAAACTATTACTACTCAAATATAAATGCAATCAATGGCAGTGATTATCTGTTACAATTCCCATAATTACGGTCCTTCCAGATACTCTACGCCCTTACCATGGTTCTTAGCATACTCTATCTCAGATCTGGTGCTATCACCTATATAGCCGCCTACATTGATAACGAATATTGAATCAGCCATATCTATCTTACGTTTGTGCATGTCATCAAGCATTTCCTTAGTCTTGGTGAGTGTCCCTTCGTCCATGTTCTCCCAGACTTCCTGATCACCGGAATGACCAAAAAGACCTACACTGATAACAATGTTGCCTTCCAATGTAAGTCTCTTCTGTATATCCATAAATTCATTTTTAAAACGTGTACTTCCGCATAAAGTAACAACCGGATATTTTCCAACCATAAATCACACCGCCTCTTCAAAATAATCTTCTACTATCTGTTCCAGCTGAGCTGATATTTCTGCAAATGGCAAATTAAGATCTAATGTCCCTACAGCTATCTTATTTCCACCCATCGAGAACTGATTAACCGGCTGAAATTCTTCACCTGTCTTTGCATATAACAGCATACCTGATACATTACCAGTTTGGTCCTTATCCCAGTTTTTAACATAAGTAAAAATCTGATATAGGTTTGCATTTCTATACGACTGAACATCAAAATTTGCCTGCATCTGTTGACCGTAATACTTTGCATCTATGATCAGTACTCTTCCATCTTTGGATTTAAGCGTGATATCTGTAATCATGTTAGGAAGCCACAAATCATTATCATCATCAAGATTCCATTGTACCTGATCTGGATTAGCTCTAAGCTCAGGATGATGGAATCTGAAATATTCCAGAATAAACTTCTCATACAAATGACTCATTCTCTGATCATCTAAGAAAGTTGCCATCTTGATAGTTCCCTGCTCTGTAGAAAGCAGCAGCCCATCTATAACAAGTCTGCATATATTCAGAAGCATTCTGTAACTTTGGTTATTTCTCTGATATCGAATCCTATCCCAACGAATCAAATCAGGTTCAATATAATCAACACTTTCAAAAAAAAGCATGCTTTTCTTAAGGGCTGTTTTGTTCTTAAGTTTTACCTTTCCATGCTTAAGCAACAAAAGCATGGTAGTCTTAAGAACCTGATTTAAAAGGTTGTTTTCAGAGAGTTCATCATAATCACAATACAACTTCTGTTTATGCTGGAGTTTATTCTTAACAGTGCCTTGAATATTAAGTTTTCCACGAAGCGTAGACAGATTATCCGAGTTATTAACATACTCCCGATATAGTCCATGTTTTAACTGCTGAGCTACTCCTTTACCTAAAATAGCTGCAAACATATCATGAATATTATCAAAATCCTCCGCAGCAATATCATCATAATTGGACTGACGCAGGATCTGAAATGCATATGTCAGCATATAATATATATTTTTTATCAGTATCCCTTTGTCATTTGTCATCAGCTATTAAATACCCCATTCAGACGATTTCTCCAAAGACGCACTTTGTCAGGCTCATCAAACCAATACTCTTCAAGCATAGGTACAATATCGTAATCAACAACTGAAGTCATCCATCCAGCCAGGTCTTCCTCATCTCCAGGCTTCTGACCGCAGAAATAGCTATGTCCTATACAGAATCCGGCACCAAGTGAAGGATCTTCTGCTATGGCATTATTCAGGGAAATCACCACGTCTATAAGTGCATAGAGCGTGTCATCATTAATGTCAGACAGATATTTTTTGAATCCATCTGAATCAAATCCCGGTGCCATAGGGAAGAAACTGAATCTACGCCTTAATGCATAGTCAATCATAGCCAAGCTTCTGTCTGCGGTATTCATCATGCCAATGATATAAAGACTCTTTGGTACTGCAAACTGAAGACCATTGTAGGCCATAGTAGCTTTAGTGCCTCTGTAATCCTTTTCTATAAGCATTAAAAGCTCACCGAAAATCTTGCTCATATTTCCCCTATTGATCTCGTCTATAATAAAGAAATATGGCTGTTCCGGATTATTTGCTGCCTTCATACAGAATTTATAAAAAATTCCATTTTGTAATTCAAAACCTTCTCCACTTGGTTTATATCCCATAATGAAGTCTTCATATGAGTAGTTCTGATGGAATTGAATAAATTCTATCCTGCTCTCATCCTTAACACCCATTATTGAATATGCTAAACGTTTAGCTGCAAATGTCTTTCCCACTCCTGGTGCTCCCTGAAGGATGATATTCTGTTTCTTTAAAAGAAGATCTCTCAGGGTATCATAACTATCACCTGTCATATACACTTCTGACAAGAAGTCTTCTCTTGTATATGTTTCAAGCTGCTCTGTACTTTCAGGAAGCGGATTTTCTTCTCGTATCAAATCCATGATAAGATCGTATTCTCCCTTGCTGAGCTTGAATAAGCTACCTTGAGGATTCTGGAAATATTCCATTCTTTCAAGTTCAGAGATATCTTTTAGAGTAGAGTAATCAATAGGAACACTTAAGCCTTCCACTTTTTCAAAATAGAGATTTTGACCGTCATTCTCCTGAGCTATTTTTGCCAAGGCTACAACCTGTTTAACCGGATTAGATTCATATCCGATTACAAGATCTCCGGGCTTGGCATCAAGGAAATTTTGGAAAATCCTACGTTTATTACCGTTGTCATTATATAAAGTATAGCTTTGTACATCCCCCACATTAAGATCTGCAAAACTCCAAATCTTAGGGTTTGCGTTCAGCCACCAAAAGTGCTTTTCATCGACTGCTTCAGCATATAGAGCCACTTCCGACAAATCGACTTCCTCCAAAGCTTCAGCAAGTTCATCTCTCATTTTCCAGACAAAAGAACCTTCCTCATCTTTATCTGCATATCTTCCTACATACAGAACTGACCAATAGCGTGTAATTCCTTCATCGTCAATCCTTAATTCACACTTTGTTTTAGAAGCAATTCTCTTAGCAAGTGCAGTAGAGCCCATGTTATAGAAATTCGCTGTCTCTCCGTATTTTGTAGATAACTGTGAACAGGTTGCCTGCCCACCATAATCTCTCATACGAGTAACTATTTCCAAAGCCTGATCAGTAAAGACATCATCATCATTTAGAAGCTTAATCCACTGTTCCTTACTAATCCCTGGATTATAATCAGCTGCCAGCCATTCTTCTTTTTTCTCTCCTGAATCATTAAGGTAATTTGCAATATAAAAAGAAATATCAAAAGCCAATGTACGATAAGTCTGGTCGTAGTAACATTTTTCATCCAGCTTTCCTTTATACATTTTCAGGAGCTCTTCATCCTTTACAACTTCTGTAAGGATTTCATCGATAAGCTCCATGTTTCCTTTTATATTTGCAGGGACATTCCCCTTCTTTGGCACGAATGTATTTTCAAGATACTGGCTTGTACCCTTGCAGACAGAGTACTTGAAAACATCGTATTTTGAAGGATATTTCAGCCAAAGATATACAGTGATAGCCATAGGTCTCTGATAGTGTTGTTTGCCTGGAGATAACCTGTCACACAGGCTCTGAGCACTTACCTGAAATCTGGCAATACGGTCTGTTACAGGCTTTGTTTCATCATACAAGTCGATGAACATTTCCCTTACCGCTTCTTTATCTTGCTCAGCATATACCTGAATCATTCCGCGCGGGAAATTGTTCATGGATGCAAGAAGATTAAATGTTTTATCTGTCGCAACAGTAAACATCTCATAGAAATTGTCAGCATTAATGTCCCAGTGTTCCTGGAACCACTTGACCGCTTCCCACTTATAGCGTTCATCCGGCCATCTATTTTCAAATGCTGCCTTATACTTTACAAGGCTCTCTTTTAATTTCTCATGGTTAATCATTCTTGCACCGCTCCTCCATATTATTTACTCATCAATTCCTTAAGTGCAGCAAACTCTTCATCATTGAGAGTTACACCTTTTCCCATCTTTTCATGCTCCGGTGCCCAATCACGAATATCATACTTTGGCGCTCCACCATTCCATGATACTTTATTCAATTCTTTAGTCCATCCTTTTGCACTGGTTGAAAGGACTCCCAGTTCCTCTACTATCTCATACTGAAAATCAGCCATATTATTCCTCCCATTTATTTAAGCAAGCCCATAAGATCCTCATAAGTATGAACCACATCATACTTTACTGAATCACTACTGATTGCTTTAAAGTGCTCTCTAGCACAGTGAATCTTTGAACTTTCCATCTCCTTAAGCTGCATGGTATCCATTGAACCCTTGGTCTCTGCAATAAAGTAAATGTGCTTTACTGTTCCCTTCTTGAAGGAAATAGCCCAGTCAGGATTATAATGTCCTACAGGCGTATTGATATAGAATCCATTCGGCAACTTCACATATACAGCTACATCCTCGCAGGTATCAAGTTTTTCGGCAAACTCCTTCTCATTCGTTGAATCATAAATAATGTGATCATACAAATGACGATTGGCTTTCATTGCATTTGTTCCAAGTTTGCCCTTAATAGTAGGCTCTGTGAAGATATCTGTATCATATTTTTCGTCAACCACATTGTATGTAATATGCTCAATAATCGCAGTAGCCTTCTGATCATTGATCAAATTTCCTGCCTTAATAATGAACTCTTCCGGATTGTACTTGAACTGGTCAAATACAGACGGCTGTATTCCTGTCAAAATACGAACTATGTCTTTTCTTGTAAGACCGGTTGCTTCTACAAGCTTACCTACAAGATCATATTTAACAGAACTGCTCACAGCAGCCGTAGAATCATATTCCTTGGTCTTTTCAAGCTTCATTGCATCACCGCTTGCAATCTGAGCCTTGGAATCAATCTTCTCCATACTACCTGACTGAACGGTAATTCTGATTTTTGCCACGCGAAGCTTAGAATCAAGCTCTGCAATTGCTTTTTTTACAAGCTCATCAGAATTAAAATCAACTACGTATACCGACTTGGAGTTGATTCTGTTCCAAAGTTCCTTAAACTCAGGCATTGCCATCTTGTTCTGATCAACATGAAGCTCTATGTTGTTCTTGCGAGCATCCTCAGGCATCATAGCCTTAGCGTCATATACAGATTTAAGTATCTGCGCGATTCCTTTTGCGTATGCAACTACAGTATCTGAGAACTTAAGATTATCTGTTTTTTCATCTTCATAAAACTTCTCTGTAATTTGTCCCTTGCTATCAATATACTTTTCTACAATAAGGCTGTACTGGATATCATCAGCCATATCATCATCAATTATGTAATCTACACCATTGTTATCTGCAATGGTTCTGCCAACAAACAGGCTCTTTTCAACCTTTCTAGGTCTGTCTGCTACAGCTTCAGCAATCTCTGTCTGCAAGCCTTTAGCAAACTGATCATAGCTTTCACTGGCAATTACAGTAAGAACATTGATGTTATGTACATCTGCACCAAGAACATTTGCATCCATTCTTTCTCCGTCCTGATTAACACAAAGACGAAGACCACGCCCCACTTCCTGACGCTTACGTACATCACTTCCACTCTGCTTCAAAGTACAAATCTGGAATACGTTAGGGTTATCCCATCCTTCTCTAAGAGCAGAATGAGAAAATATAAATCTCACAGGAGACTTCTTAGGATCTCTTTCAAGAAGAAGTTCCTTATTTTTCATAATCAGATCGTAAGCATCTATATCGTCAGATGTCTTTTCTTTCTTATCAGATAGCTTAGAATCTGTCATTCGCCCTTTCTTATCTATAGAGAAATAACCGGCATGTGTACTTTCAGCAGAAATTGAATCCAGATACTTAAAGTACTCTTCATCTCCAATTTCACGCTGCATGTTTTCAAGGACATCCTTGTATTCCTCTTCAAACATATCTGCATACTTACCGTTTGTCTGATTGCCTGCTTCATCATATTCACGATAGTTCTTTACTTCATCAATAAAGAAGAGTGAAAGTACCTTAATTCCTTTAGAGAAGAGCTGACGTTCTCTTTCAATATGAGAAAGAATAGTCTCACGAATCTGTATTCTTCGAAGCTGGTCTTCATCATATTTTCCTATAACATCACCGGCAAAAAGCTTTGTTCCATTCAAAAACTCAATAGAATCATCACGGCCATCAATAGACTTAATTACGTAGTTGTTTTCATACTCTGGAAGTTCCCCGGAATTATCGTGCAAATTGAAACCGATACCTACCGTCTTTGTAACCTTCTTTATTCCTGTCGCACCCTTTACATCAAACTGGATAGTTGCTGTAGGATCTGCTTTTGACAAGTTTATACTCTGCAAATATACATATCCTGTGGTCGCTGTACTTCCGGTCTCAGTAATACCTTTAACAGAAATCTTCTTAACAAGCTTCTTGTTATAGGCTTCCATGGCATCCAGACGATAAACCATGTTATAAATGCTGTCTGCCTTATGAGTTGCGGAATAGCGAAGAGTCATCAAAGGATTGAACTCTTCGAGATTCTTCTTCGTCTGCTTACCTTCTACAGACTGAGGCTCATCTATAATTACGATAGGATTTGTCTTCGCAATAATATCAATAGGTCTACGGCTTCTGAACTCATCCAGCTTCATGTAAATACGACGAGCATCCTTTCCCTTGGCATTGAATGCCTGCGAATTTATGATCATTACATTTATAGAGCTGTCAGATGCAAACCTATCAATTTCTGTTAGCTGAGCAGAATTATAGATAAAAAATCTAATTTTCTTTCCGTATTCCTCTGTAAAATGTTCCCGCGTCATTTGGAATGACTTGTAAACGCCTTCACGAATAGCGATGCTTGGAACAACTACGATGAATTTACTCCAGCCATAATGCTTATTAAGCTCATACATAGTCTTAATGTATGTATATGTCTTGCCTACACCAGTCTCCATCTCAATTGTAAGATTATACTTACCTTCAAGCTTGTCCGACTGCTTAATCTGATTAGTACGCTGAATCTTCTGAATCTGCTCTAGTATAACGCTATCAGTAAGCTCTGGAATAACCTTCATATTATTCCAACCAGTGAAATCAACATCATCAGTAATGCTCTGCTGTATATATCCAGAACCTCTATCCATCATATACGTTGGTGTGCCATAAGGCTGACCAGCAAATACATCTACAACCGCTTGAGCAGCATCCCTCTGAAATTTCTGATGTTTGTATTGTATCTTCATCTCGGATCACTCCTTAAATTACTTTTACACTTGTGTCTGGTGTGATAGCCTTGAATATCTCACCTACATTTATCTTTGCAGGACTGCTTGAAAAGCTGCTATCTCTGAATACAGCCCTAAGCGGCTGTCTCTTTGCGATTTCCTTCACGACATCTTCCGGTACATTTTCGTCAAAGCAAGCAATCAAGTCGCCATTGTTATATGTATGCACCTTCACCCCGGATAAAACTTCAGAGAAATACGGAAGTGACAAAGGAAGTCCCCATTCAAGCACACAGCCAAATAACAAATCTAGGTCTGATCTATCCGCTTTAATATTCGACTCCATGGCAGCCACCATTCCTTGCGAATATTTATCTGCGCTATAATAAATATCATTCATGTTACCTTCATCCACTCTATATATCCTAACTCCCGTATCAATACTATTGTCATTACTATTAGAAATCTCATTTGAAACTTTTCTAATACGGTCCTCGCCTATATCACATATAGTCTCATAGCCAGCTCTTTTGGCTTCTGTCCCTTCTTTACATGGCTCTTCTAACTGAACTAAAATGTATTTTCGATTGCCTTTACATTCCTTATTTATCTCAAGTACAGCTTGCGCAGTCGATGCCGAGCCACTATAGAAATCCATTATTATATCCCCATCGTTTGTAGCTATTTTAATAATTCTCTTTAGTAACTCTATTGGCTTAGGAAAATCAAATACGTTCTTACCAAATATGTTTTTTACAGTTATTGTTGCTTTTTTATTTCCCTCTATACCTGTCCATAAGTTAGATGCCTGTTTTGTCCTGCCTTCAAGATAAAACTTCTGATATACTTTCCATGTTCCGTTTTCGTTTTTCCAATCTATTCTATGCTCGTCAACAAGTTCTTTATATCTCGATTCAGCACATCTCCATCTGCTTTCATATCCAGCGGGTGCAATAGGATATACCTCAGTTCCATCTGGACTATAAATCGGATAGTACATACTCGGTCTATCTTCCCGCCTGTCCTCTCCACCCGTTTTACGTAATGGTCTATTTAGATAACGTCCATATTCATCTTCCAAATTATAGATTTTTTCATCTTCCTCTGAAAACGGCAAACCATTTAGAACACATTCATTAGATTTAGAATATATTAATATATAGTCAACTTCTGAGACCAATTTGTCGTTACCCTGACCTGTTGGTGTGCCTGTTGCCCTTGTTATTTGGCCTCTAAAATTTGTACTTCCAAATACTTCATCACATATTTTTCTCAAATTACTTACTTCATTATCATCAATTGATATAAAGATAAAACCATCCTGTGTTAAAAGATTCTTAGCCAGCAATAGCCTTGAATATATTATTGAGCACCAATCAGAATGATACCTTCCTTCGCTAGTGCTATTTTCTCTAGAATAATTCACATTATTATTCTCATCAAAATATCCTGTCCCATCATCATACTCATCCTCGTCCATCATATATGAATCTGGATAAATAAAATCATGGCCAGTATTATATGGCGGATCTATATAAATGAGCTTGATAGCACCCAAATAGCTTTCTTGAAGCAATTTCAGTGCGAAAAGATTATCTCCTTCAATATAGATATGCTCTGTCTTATCCCAATCGATGCTCTTATCAATACACGGTCTAAGAGTTTTTCTAATAGGCTTATTGGCTTCAACTATAGCTGCTTTTTTTCCGACCCAAGTAAACTCATACGCTTCATCACCTTCAAGCGTTATATCTGATAGCATTTGTTTAAGTAATTCAAAATTCACAGCCCTCTTGTAGCATTTTTTGTCTTTTGTACTTTTTTCTTCATCAAGAATCTCTGTAACGCAATTGGGAAATATCTCAGCTATCTTATCTATGTTTTGAATTACTCCATTTACTGTTTCCATTTTCATTTTTTCCATTAACTTTTTCTCCTTAAATCACTTTTACTGCAGTATCTGGAGCCAATAATTTGAATATCTCCCCAACATTTATTTTGGATGGACTATTCAAAAAGCTACTGTCCCTAAACACAACTCTAATAGGTTGCCTCTTAGCAATTTCTTTCACTACAGCTTCTGGTACATTTTCATCAAAGCAAGCAATCAAGTCGCCATTATTATATGTATGTACTCTGACGCCAAATATTTCCTCAGATGTATACGGCAATGAAAGTGGTAATCCCCAATCAATGATGCATCCGAATAATAAATCCAAATCTGTTCTATCCGGCTTAATATTGGATTCCATAGCTGCAACTATACCTTGTGAGTATCTATCTGCACTATAATAAATATCATTCATATTGCCCTCATCCACTCTAAATACTCGCATGCCTATATCTATGCTAGATAGATTAGATGATATATTCTCTGCTGCAAGTTGAATGCGTTTTTCACCTATCTCACATAGATTATTGTAGCCATCAAATCTGTATTCTTCCGGTATTTGAACTAGTATAAACTTTCTATGCCCTCCATCCTTACTGTTAGCTTTCATCACAGCATGAGCAGTTGTGCCTGACCCAGAAAAGAAATCCATAATAATTGAGTTTTCATCTGTAGCAATATCTATTATTCTTTCTAGCAGTCTGACTGGTTTAGGAGTATCAAATGGTGATTTTCCACCAAACAAATTGCTCAATTCTTTATATGCCTCGCCTGTATGACCTACTTCATCATACATCCAAAGATTAGTCGCCACTCGTCCAGCGCTAACATCCAAGTACTGTTTCCTTCTAAGTCCACCTTTTCCTTTTGATGAAAAAATAAACGATGGCCAAGGCTTTTTCATCATCTCGCCTTCATCATATATTTGCTTTGCTTTTCTTTGTTCTTCTTCAAAATCTCCGCTTATCATTATCGCTTTCGTGTCTGGAGAAACGCCTTTTTCACTACCACAGATCTCGCATCTTTTCTCATAATCATCAATACTTTTCAATTCATAAGAACACCATTCACTCATCCCCTCTAGCATCTGCTGTTGGCCCAAACTCCAGCACCTCCCCGTTGGTGGATACATCAGCTCACCTGTAATAGGCTGTTGTATAGCATATACCATACCTTGATGCGTAGCAGCTCCTGGTGCATTCAATGTTACTGAAGACCATCTCCGTGGATCTCCGTCTATACTCGTATACTTTTCATCCATTTCTTCAGTTCTAGCTAATCTATTTGGCATCCATTCGGCTTGTTTTGAATACACAAGGATATGTTCTGCTTCGGAAGGAATTCCTTTTGAATCGTTTCGCATAGAATATGTTCGTTGCCATGAAATGTTAGCAACAAACTGTTCCTCTCCAAAAACCTCATCACAAATCTTTTTTAAATTATCTGCTTCATGGTCATCAATAGAAATAAAGATTGCGCCATCAGGAGCTAATAGATTTCGTGCAAGCATTAGCCTAGGATACATCATGCTACACCAATCCGAATGAAAACGGCCATTAGAATCAGTATTTCTGACCAGTCTAACTCCTTGATCTGTAATATCTCCTTTTTGTATTTCGTATTCTTCTTTTGAAAGACTATAATCATCCGCATACACAAAATCATTTCCAGTGTTGTATGGTGGGTCTATATATATAAGCTTAACTCTCTCTAAATAACCTTCTTGAAGAAGCTTTAATGTTTCGAGATTGTCCCCTTCAATATATATATTTTCTGTTGTATTCCAATCAATACTCTTATCAACACATGGTCTTAGTGTCTTTCTAATGGGTGAATTTGCATCCTTTATGGCAGAGCGTTTTCCAACCCAAGAAAACTCAAACTTTTCTTCCAAGTCTGTTCCATAATCACCTAAAAGTATTTTTAATTGATCATAATCAATCTGCTTTTCTATATCGCCATTAGCATTTCTATACTCTTTCACACATCCCGGAAACAATGAAGCAATTTTCTCAATATTTTTTTTTGCAATATTCTCTGTTTCCATTTTCATCTTTTCCATTGATAATTCTCCTATAGTGCATTATCTATCCGCTCTAAAAAGCCCTTTATAATTCTACCAGCTCTTTTCGTAACTTCTTTAATTCATTATTCAACTCAATCTGTTTGTTAAGCTGCTTCTCTTTACGAACTTTCTGTTGCAACTTATCTATTTGTTTCTGTAATTGTTGCCGTCTATTGTCTCTATCTACAGACTCCTTCAATGATTCCTGATTTGTTACTTTTAATGAATCTCCTGCGATCTGCCTTACAAAGTTTTCATAAACAGCATCTATGGATAAGCCTTCCATCTGCACAGGAAGGTCATCTGTCTGTAGCCAGTCTGTGTGATAGTAACTGTTTACCTTAAACGCAACACTTCCGGACTGAGCTTCTTCTTTATAGCCAATCCATGCCTGATACTTTCCTTCATACTCCAGCAGAAACAATATGTGATAAGGAATCTCCTTATCCATCTGCCTTAGGATTCCTTCGTCAATACTCTCTCCAGTAAGCTTTATTTCAAAAATCTCTATCTCTTCTACATCGTTACCTTCAGCGATGTTTACAGTACTTGCAGCAATCTTGTTTCTCCAATAGATAGTTTTTATCTGATCCACAAATGATTGCTTAAGCGTCGCACTGACAGTAAGGTTTTCATAAAACTTCTGCTTCGGTATACGTTTATTAAATTCTGTAGACTGTGGTAATCCAATCACAGAAATCCCTCCTTTACGCTCTTACGGCCATAAAGCAAATTAATTCAAAATCTTCTAATCCTGATACCTCTGACATAAGTGCTGAAGTACCGCCTTTTTTGAAGAGACTATCTATATCGCTCTCTTCTTTTACATCAATTATTGATGTAATGGCATCGCTAAGTAACTCTGATATTTCTTCCATATCCTTTCCGTCATTAGTCTCTTCATTGAACTTTGCACACAATTCCTTTATTGGTTCTGATTCACCTCTACACAAAAGTCTCATGGTATCCAAGAGATGTTTAGGATTAAGGTAATCACATATAACCTCTCCATCTGAGCTGATATATACCATGTAAAATGGATGAATACGATTCTGATTGTCTATATTCACACTGTTATTTACATTTCTCAGCACAAAGATTATTCCTTCAGGGTTTTCTTCTGTAGCTCTTACTACAGCGTGAAGTCCTTTAGGTTTTTTCTCTAAATCTTGATGTGTCTTAACATATTCCAGAAGGTCAAGTCTAAACTCGTTGAGACCCAGATCCATGATGGAAATTCCTGTGGACATATCTTCGATATCTACAACTTCTTCCTGCAATCTCTTAAGTTGTGCCCTACGATATTCAAGATCTCCCT
The DNA here is from genome assembly GCF_900109475.1 of Butyrivibrio sp. ob235. Classification (NCBI taxonomy): domain Bacteria; kingdom Bacillati; phylum Bacillota; class Clostridia; order Lachnospirales; family Lachnospiraceae; genus Butyrivibrio; species Butyrivibrio sp. ob235. The sequence goes on along the minus strand of NZ_FOBE01000023.1, from coordinate 47,841 downwards.
TCTCTTCCGGGCTGATAAGATTATCATCTCCTGTAGATGTCATGACTGAGATTTTCATTCTGGTCTCAACTCTACTCTTAAGATTTATATATTCATCAAGATCCATATCCGGCCAAAAATTCACAAGCTGGATGTATTGGTTTCTACTACCGATACGATCTACTCGACCAAATCTCTGAATAATACGAACAGGGTTCCAATGAATATCATAGTTAATCAAATAATCGCAATCCTGTAAGTTCTGTCCTTCGGAGATACAATCTGTTGCTATAAGCACATCTATCTCTGCCGGGTTGTTTGGCATTAGAACATCCTTATTCTTGGATATAGGTGAGAAACAGGTAAGAACATTGTTGAGTGTAGGCTTAATGCCTTTCACTGTAGTTCTGCCTTCAATTGCTCCGGTTATTACCGCTGTATCAAGACCGTACTTCTTTTTTACAAATGCGCTTACATTGTCATACAGATATTCTGCTGTATCTGAAAAAGCTGAGAATACTATGATTTTTTTGTTTCCTGCATTGATAGGATTCTCTATTTTGTTTTCGATAAGATGTAATAACTCCTGCAATTTTGAATCATGCTCAGGTGTAATATCTGCCACCATGGAAGTCAGCAATTCCAGGACATATGCATCTGCCTTAAGTTCTTCACGCCAGCTCTTATAATCCATGTCAGCAAGGTCAATCTTAACTTTTTTACCAACTTGAAAATCTGTGTTTTCATCTTCAATGTCGAGCTCATCTTCATCCATCTCATACATATCGAGATTAGCAGTTCCATACTGTTCGTAATGATTGATGGCATCTATCGTTCCGGTTATAAGATCTTTTATTCTTGTAAGTGTAAGCTGAAATGAGTAAACTGAGCTCTCCAATCGTTTGAGCATATTGATACTCATGAGCTTTCTGATACCTTCCTCACGACCTTTCTGTGTAAGGCTCTGTCCTTTGTTATGTGTAAGATCAATATACTTCTGCATCTTACTTGGGAAGATGTAATTGGAAGGTGTATATATGCAAAGAGACAGCATAGTGAGCTGTTCAAATATTTCGTTATAGTTTATTGCGTTGCTGAGATCAGTAAGCTGCGGAGAACGGGAAATTGGTTTTAGTCTCTCCGGAAATTTACCTATCTCAGCAGTGTTGTAATATTTTTCAATGTGTTTTCTTGATCTTGCTATAGTTACACTGTCAAGCACTTCAAAGAAATCAAAGTCCAGATTCCTAAGCAAAGCATCTGTCGTTCTATCTTCAGCATCAAGCTTACTCCACTCGTTAAAAGATCTCTGAGCCTGTCTGAATATTTCTTCAAGTGGCTTCTTTGTATCAAGTGCTTCGTTCAGAGTATCGGAATCTCCTTCATAGGCAAGTGCCAGCTGATTTTTCAGATCATTGAATCTGTTATTAACAGGAGTTGCAGATAGCATAAGTACCTTTGTCTTAACACCTGCACGAATAATCCTATCCATCAATCTGTTGTATCTGTTCTCAACCTGGTTACTATGTGTTCCGCTTCCGTTTCTAAAATTGTGGGACTCATCAATTACAACAAGGTCATAGTTGCCCCAGTTAAGTCTGTCGAGGTCAAGTCCGTTTGAGAAACCACCATTCCTTGAAAGGTCTGTGTGGAACAAAACATCATAATTCAATCTGTCAGCAGCTATAGGGTTGTTGACATAGTTATCTTTATAAGTGTTCCAGTTCTCAGCAAGTTTCTTTGGACAGAGAACCAATACGGTCTTATTTCTGTTTTCATAATACTTAACTACAGCAAGAGCAGTGAAAGTCTTACCAAGACCTACACTGTCAGCAAGTATGCATCCATTATATTTTTCAAGTTTATTTATGATTGCCAGCACAGCATCCTTCTGGAAATCATATAGAAGGTTCCAGATTTTACTCTGTTTGAATCCGGTTGCCTCATTTGGCAATACATCTTCAGATATATCTTCAAGGAACTCACTGAACACATGATAGAGTGTCATGAAGTATATAAATTCCGGAGAGTTCTCATTATACGCAGTCGTAATATTTTCCAATACAACATCTGTAACATCCTGAAGTTTCTTGTTATCATTCCAAAGTTCTTCAAATACCTTAAGGTACTCCTGCGAAAATGGTGCATCCATTTTCTGAATCATGGAATATGCATTATTACCTCTCTCACATCCAAGGTCTACTGTAGAGAACTCCATGATAGGCGCATAGGATTTTCCTGATGTATGGATAAAGCCAGGCATATTCTCCTGTGTGACATTGGATTTAAATACACCTTTTCTTTTAATCCACTCAGCACATTCCTTGGCTATAGCCTTCTGTGTCATCTCATTACGGAGCTTGATTTCAAATTCTGTTCCGTAAAGATTCTGCTCACGGTTCATCCTGGGAATATAGAACTCTCTCTTTTCTTTCTTAGCCTTTTCTGTAACAAAAGTAGGAGCTGTGAATATAAATCTAAATTCATCACATTGCTCCAACTCTTTCTTTAACTCCTGATATGCGTATATTGAAAAACTTGCCGCAGCTATAGAAACCTTGCTGCCTGATTTAATCTCATTACTTAAATCATCTCGCAAAGTCTGATTCACATTATCTATTAATTTCATACCACCCATTATAGAAACCATGGTTATTCTCCTTGATGATTGATAGTTTTAAAACAGATGTCAATTATTAGCCTCATTCATCAAACGTTATTTCTGCAATATCACTTAGCTGGCACTTTAACTCAACGCAAATCTTATCAAGCACACTAATCTCAACATTGTTTCCTTTTTCAAGCTTAGCAATTGTTCCATAGCTTAACCCAGTCATGACTTTTAGGTCTTTTTTCTTTATATCCCTATCAATCATCAGCTTGAATAATTTTTTGTATGATACTGCCATAAGTACGCTCCTATTCTGAAATAATGATAAGTTAGACTCAAACAACAGATGTAACTATTATAGCATAACACTCGCTCGTTTGATGCAGAATTAGCACGTTCTTGGCAATATTTGCTCAAATACTATTTTTCACTTATATTACTATTTTTATTATTAAACATCCCCTCTATTATAAATGCGCTGACTTTCTATGTTAGTTCCCATTATGCTCAAATATAGCGTATTTAATCCCACAGGATATATCCCTTTGTAGAAAGCTTATTCCCACAACGGGGGCAATCAATCTTACTAGCTTGTGCCAGATTGTGAAAATTTTCGATGATTTCCGCATTTCCCCCGCACTTTTTGCATTTATGCTCATATTTTTCTAAAGTTACGAGATAAGTTTTATTAAGAACCTGCTCAACCTGTTCCTTTTGAAGCTTACACGCTTTAGAGTCGCTTCTGGCCGAGGCATCTCTTAATTTCTTCTTAGCTTTTTCCCACTCGGCTTCTGGAATCTGAAGGTTGAAATCATAAACATTATAGAGTTCTCCGCAAGAATTACATTTTACAACCACATAATTAGTAGAAACTGTTCCATCCGGGTGATCTGTGAAGAACCTTTTTCCCTGCTCTCCATATTTACCCGCTTTCATTCTCTTTGTTTCTTCCTCATTAACCAAATGACCTTGCATACCGCATCCAAGCATCGTATCAAGACTATATCCGCATTTATCACAAAAGCATTTAAAACCACTACCCATATGGCTCCTTTCCCATGTAGCAATTCCATCAAAGCAAACTACTGTCGACAGTACACCCAGATTGTTCCTAGATTTTGAGCCAGAGGCATAAATGAACCACCCGAAGGGCTTGCCCTTTACGGGTTCTGAAATAAGCCATACAATAAGGAACCGACGGTATAAGACAATGCAGATTGTTCCTGAGTTTGTCACCGTCGGCACCTGCCCACAGGGCTTATTTCAGGTTCAGTAAAGGGTGGTGGAGTACATGAACCCCGTCTTTACAGCGGGCAAAACATTAATGTTAGTAGCATAGCTCCAAACCCCAACAAAATTCTCATCATCATACTCATCACCTATCCTCCAGATCTCCGTCACGCTTGCAAAAATTATAGAATTCGCACGTAACACAGAAATGTTTACAGTAACCCTTGTTCTTATAAACGCATTTCTTTATCCAATAAATAAGTCTCTCCATATCAGCACCTCACTTATTCATCTTCATAAGTTCTGCAAGAACTGCAAATGGAAAAGCTATTATGCATAAGAGTATCATCATATAAATCGCCTCCTTCATTTATGTGCAGCTGTTTACTTACACTCTTCTTGGCTTCATGGTTTCTTTGTAACTCTAGTATAAAATTTTCAAAGTCCTATAAAAATGACAGCTATATCTTGCATTATTACCGAAGTATTCGCCCATTTGATACAATATGTAGTGGTTGAAACGGTTTCTACATCATCGTTAGATACCTAAAGCGATACATAAGAGCTTTTTTCATTTATAAATCTGAATAATAAAGACAAAAATAAGCTCCAGCGCACCAGATAGGTGCATTGGAGCCTGGCATATTATTGAATATTAAATTGTAAAACACTAATCAGACTTAGAAATCATCGCCACTATCAGAATCATCAAAGTCATCAAAATCTGTATCGTCGTCATCATGATTTGAGAAAACGGTGTCTTCTATTAAGGACGCTTCTCCTGCATCAATATGCCCGTCGTGATCCAGATCAAAGGGTGAATTTCCAAATACGCTATCATAAGGTCCCATCATAGTAGCTTCTTTCCTGGTCTGTTCCGACCAAATCAATTATATGTATCACCATATTTAAGTTTCCTTGTTTCCTGCCACATCTTCCAAAAGCTTAGATGCTTCAAGATCTGCTTCATGCAGGGCCAGCACTATAGGATATTTCTCCATGGCATCTCCCACCGCCTTATACTGGCTTTTTTCCTCAGAAAAGCCCATATGCCATCTGATTGCAAATATCTCAGGAGTCTTAAGCTTCATAAAACAGTTGATCAGCATCACAGATTTCTCGCCATGTCCTAAGGGCATAGTATCATTTATCTCATAGCGAAGGACGGTCTCCCAGATATAATTACCCTTATCGTCATGTTTAACCTGCCAATTCTCAGCTGCAGCAACCTTTTCAGGATCATAAGTTTTCTGATTCTTTGTCCCTTTCACATAAAAGTTCACCTTACACAGGTCATGTAAAAGAGCCATTATTACAAGACTTTCTTCCGGTATTGCCTCAATTATATTTTTCCATACAGGCGACTGCTTTTTCGCTACAAGGCAGTCATACACATTAAGGCTATGCTGCAAAAGTCCCCCGTCACATGCCAGATGAAACTGGGTAGATGCTGGAGCATTGTAGAAATCTGTCTTGTTCCTGATGTAGTCCATTAGTTCCTTTACACCATCTCTCTCCACGCTGCCCATAAGTTCTTCGAATCTCTTTACATTTTCTTCCTGGTTAATCATATCTGCGACTTTCCTCAATTATTTTCTAACATTTACTTTTGCAACAAGCTAATTAATCTAGGAATCTATTAATGATAAAATAACCAAATTGCTGTCCAATAAAAATACCATACCATGTGATACAGTAGGATGCATAGAAAATTTGTAGCAAAAAATAGCACAAATTCAGTCATCCAAAATGGGAGGTTTGTATGTTTGCAGTAGACGTGTTTATGGCATTTTTCATAGCCTTTGTTTGTTTCAGTGAACAAGGTATAACAGAGGCGCTTGTAGCTGGAGCTGCTGCAGCCCTCATTCTTGTCTTATCACAGAAGCTAAAATACCTGGGCACAATTCTCATTACTCTCCAGGGTGGGTTTATGTCTATAGTAATTGCCATGGAACATGTATCTCCCAGAAGCCACAAAAGTATTTACACATGGACCTGTGCGTTAATACTCTTCGTGATCTACATGATAATGAACCGCGAAATATTCGATGATAATATCAATGGGGATGTAGTAGATATTTCTGACTTATTTAAAATCATTCTCACTGTAATTCTCTTTCCGTTTTATATGATTAGAGCCATCTTTAAATCCATATCTAATGCTATCAGGAACTGCTTTGTTCTGATAAAAAGATTATTTGCAACCGTAAAAAAACTCTTTCATGGTCAAGCAAATAAGGATGATTCTACAGATAATCACTATGAACAGTCTCACCGGGAGCAAGAATACCGCTACCGGAAGGAACAGACAAACCGTGAACAAACTGTCCACGAAGAGAGAGCCACATCAAATATCTCTTACTTCCAAAACTGCACTAACAGATCTGAACTTATTAGGGCTTATAGAAAATGGGTTAAGGAGCTCCACCCCGATAATGGTGGTAATCCTGAGGATTTCATCCGTATGTCAAATGAGTATGACAGGTTAAAGACCCAATTTGCATGCTAATTACCTTCTTTCTGCTATAATTCTCTTTACACTGAATCCCCTGAGCATAGCCCTGGGGATTCGCTTTGCATAAAAAAATCATTAATCACGAAACGAGCCGATGGGGTCGACTCGCTTCGCTAGATGTAACATTTAGTAATAATCATTATTGCAATTATTTGTATTGCTTTATTCCGATAACATCCATCACATCAATCAGATTTCTTCCTTTTCCTTGCAATGAAGCCTGTAAGCTTCAACAAAGTGAATAGCTGAGCAGAAAAGCCATATCCCTGATAGCATTGCTTTACCCGTTACGAGATAAATGATTCCACTCATTCCGAACACTATTCCCATAACTACTTCTGATCTTGATGTCAATTTCATAAACATTAATCTCCTTTTTCTTCAAGTCACAACTGTGTCAGTAGAAAGAGATTATCCTGCTTTGTAGAACAGCCCTGCATATCCAAAAGGATATCCGGATACTCCTCTTTTATCTTGCTTTATCAAATAACCGCTCATGACGGATACTGATCTATTACATTTACATCCTTATCTTCAATCAGTTCTCTTCTTTGATTCTGTGAAAGCTTTCTGCTTGATGCTACTGCGATAAGAAGTATTATTATGTCATCTATAGGGCAGGCAGATACCAGATCCACGGGAGATATGATATATGCTCCCAAAAGAATCGCAAGAAGTATTTTAAGTCCCTTGTTCATCTGTAGTCCCCCTTTTCTTCCTTAGATGCTAAAGCCTCTGATCTCAGAATTATCTGTAAAAGGCTTAAAACCAACGGGTTCGCTTGTCTCATAATAGTCATTTGCCGAGTAACTGTTTTCTTTCTTCTGGTAACCAGTGGTCTTTACACCCTCTGGTGCGTCATCCATTACAATAGCAAGGATGATATAAGGAAGGATTCCTATGCCAGTAGTAAATAAAAGGATTAAATAGATGACTCTAATAATTGTAGGGTCAATCCCAAAATACTCACCTAAGCCACCGCATACACCACAAACCTTCTGATCTGCACTTTTCCTAAGTCTTCTTTCTCTCATAACCTTTCCCTCGCTTCCTTTGAAGCAACTCATTGTTTATGAGATTATTCTAGGATTATTTGCCCTACCAATAAATGTTCATTTAGGCAAAAACGGCATATCTATTTTTCTTTTAAAGCATTTATCGCATCTTTTACCGATTCATACACAATATATCAACTCGTGTAATCTTAGTACCAAGCAGTAATTCGTTATAAAATTTCACTGCACTAATATTTTTTCAGAATAATTATTTCAATATCCAATATTTTTTATCGAAATAGTATTTACATCGCTTTCTTCTTTTGATAAATTAGTTTCTGCGTCAATTCACAGGCGCGGTTATTACAGTCATAATAATCTTTATTCCACACACGAACACACAGTCACAATATTTTTTCATGAAAGGAATATCTATGTTTACATTCGAAGATCTGCAGGCAATGCAGTACACATTTTTTGTCCCATTTTCAAAACACAATCTCAAATCCGGTAAGATCAACTATGATCCTGAGAAGCAGTACTTCACTGTTCTATACAGAGATGGCAGGAACATGGAACTTCAGTCCAACAATACTGGTCACTGCTGGAAGCTTGTCTATGAATATGGGGGCTATACCTTTTACCACAAGCATCATATCGAAGAGGAATACCACTATCAGACTGATCTCGGCACTCTCTACGATACTATCCTCTACATTGTAAGCCATGACGAATACCAAATGAGAAACAGGAAAACCATCAGCGTTGATGAAGAAAAGAAAAGCGATTCATACTTCTGGCGACTTATTAAAACTTTTGGCATAGCAGCATAAGAAAACGGCAACCTCATCAAAGCACTTTATTCATATTTCCTTACATCGTTATTATGTCCCATTCAGATGCGATATTTGCAGGCATATCCTGCTCCCTAAAGTAACCTACTAACAGTTTCTTATACCATGGATCCTCTGCAACCTTAAGAATCTCTTCCTTTGAATAGTCTGGTCTGTGCTCTTTATACCAGGGATCATTAACTATGCAATCAGCCACGTCACTAATCCATTTTTCAAAGGTGGGATTTAGAGCAAAGTATTCTTCTTTTGCCCTTTTTGCCTGTTCTTCCCATATCGGAATCATAGCCATGTACTCATCATATTTCTTCTGCTCTTCTTCTGTGTATATGGAGAATACAAAGTTACTGTACTTTTTGAAGATGCCATATATCTGCTTGAACTCATCGATATGTATAGCATGATTTCCCACAACAGGGCACAAACCAACGCCTGCCATTCCCCAGGTATAAACCTTTGAATTGATATTCACGTATATCGCATTATCAACATTACTATGTCCAAATAACTCCACCTTAAAGCCTTCATCTTTAAGCCAAAGCAAAAACGGATCATTATCCTTATGATGTAAATTCTTATCATAGATATAAAATGTTGCCGCACCTTCTTTAAGTTTTCTCTCATTACTCATAACGAATCTCCTTTTCTACTAGAAGAGGCAGCAAAAGACATCTTTTCCGTTGAATAATCCAACAAAAAAGACCCATCGTCTCGATGAGCCTAAACTACAAAATAGTCCGCACCCATCGATCAAGCTTTGGCACCTTACCATCCTTATAATGGCAGGTTGTCGTGCGGTCATAGGGCTTGTCCCTCGCGCACTCTTCATAGGTTTCTTATTTGTCTTGAATATATCATTTCGCATTATCACGTTCAATATCCTAGGCAGATAATTTATAAATACTTAAGCTTTACTCTATCAAAAAAGATGTACACAGAACCTACCATTCCATGTACACCTTATACCCGTCATAAAACATATTTTTTATCCCTGATATTTCTCCAGCATGCACTTACCGGATACCATTCACAATCTCCGCAGATAGCTTTAAGCCTCTCATCTTCTTTTCCAGCCCCCAGCTGTTCATCAAGTTTGGTGATAAGCTCCTGATATGAGTAAACTCCTTCTTTAAGTCCAAGTGCGTCTATTACACCTTTATCAAAACGCTGCACCTTTTCATCTGTTTTACATACGCCTTCCGCCACCTTTGATGGGCAGTCACTACATAAGCAGTCCGTTGTAAAAATGATTTCCACCTTCTCATCCGGATTATTGCGAAGGCGCTTTGTAACTATATCCATATTGGAGACAAAGCCTTCCGAATATCCTTTTCCGCTATACCCTTGTGTACACAATAAGTGATGCGGTCTTAGTTTAATTATTCCGTCCACTAATATCTTAATCCTCCAAGTATTCTATATTTTTTTCCACTATATCCCTTGAAAAAACTGCACCGTAAAAGGATCGGTACATCTCCCACAGCTTTTCTTTGGACCTGATACTGCTATTTTCCAGCACAAGTATTATGAATGGAACTCCAAAGCATCTTACCCTTAGCCCAGTATCAATGCAGCCGTTTCTTTCATAAAACCCGATGCGCCTTGCCTGAAGCTCCTTAAGGTCGCGTTCTTTAGTATAAGCAGGATCTTCTACCTCTAAGATAATAAGCCCTGCTCCTGACATATATTTACGAAGCAGTTTAATTATTTCACTGCCAAGCCCTTTATTCCTATACTTAGGGAACACTGCAAGATAGTCCACAAGAAAGTTCATTCCCTGCTTTACAAGAAACGTGTACCCGATTATCTCAGAATCATCAAATAATCCCAGGCACTCATATACTCCATCTTCAACAGCTTTTAGGATTACCGGAAGCTTTTTAAGCTCATCCTTGATAAAATCGTGGACCAGCCGTTCCTGATATATGGTTGTTATCTCAGCGCTTCGAAGCTTCTTTAATTTCATCTGATCATATCCTCCGAATAAGCAAGATGCTTTATCTTCTCATAATCTGCAGAACAGATGTCCCTTATCTCTTTATTCGAGACAAGCCTAAATCCATCGTAAGTAAACTTAGGAGTAGTGGCACATGACATGAAACAATAGCTGCTTTTATCAAGGTTTTCTGCAGCAAAAATGGCTCCTTTAGGTATTACTGCCATAGCCTTCTGATCATCCCCAGGTCCAATTACAACCTCTGATACGATTCCATCTATTATCATGGTAATCTTCAGCCCGCAGCCCTCATGGTGGTACCAGATCTCATCACAGTCAATCTGATGAAAATGCGAAATATCATCTCCTTCAAGCAGAAAATAGATACTTCCCATAAGTGACCGACCTTCATGCGAAAAAGGTGCTGTGTAAGCCTCTGCAAAACATCCTCCTTCAGGATGTTTTTCCAAATTGTATTTCTGTTTTAAATACTCTGCTCTTTCCATGACACCTCTTACTTACAGACTAATCTCTGCTGATTTATTCATTGGTCCAACACCGCTGCAACTGCTCTTCCAAGCTCGCCTTTTATTCGTTCAAGCTCACTGTTTATCTCATTCATTCTGTCTGCATCCTTGTTAAATACATAGAATTCAGATAGCCCTTCCCTCGGAGGGTACAATGATCTATAACAAGCCTCGATACAGTCAACTTTATCTTCCTCTAATGCATCCGACTCCAGATATTCAATCGCTCCCTGAAGGGATTTATATTGAGGCGTTATCCTGCTGTCGCCGTAGTTTTTAAAGAACTGTAAGAGTTCCTTAAATAATCCAAGTACTTTTTCCATCTCTCTCCTTATGGTTATCCATCTTATCGTTTACATACTAAGCTGTACCAACAAATCCTTATATCTCTGGGAGTTGGTCCTTATATCTTCCTCTGAAACACCGTAATAAAGATATGCATCTTTCATGATCTTATTACTCTTTCGGATAAAGGACTTACTGCCGCTTGCTCCATCGCCTATGTAACCGGTATTTCTTTCAATGGTTACATCCATCATATTTTCAGCATTTTCATCTGTTTTCACATATTTATGGAAATCAAGATCAAAGACTTCTCTTGCTATAGAGTCAGCTTTCTCCTGATTTTTCTTAGTTGCCACATCCATCATTCTTATAACGGCTTCAGTGTCTTCAATATCATCAATAGAAGGAAAGCACGGCTCTCCTACCAAATCCGGTCTGTGTTCAAACAAAAGCGATACTCTAAGCTGCTCATATTCTTCAATAACTTGAGGATCTGACATACTTGCTTCAACAAATCCATACTTTGAAACAAGATACTCTCCAAGTTCCTGCAGGCTATGTGTCCCTGGATGAATTCTTTTTGCAATAAAATATCTCTTTATTCTTGTTATACGACGCTGAAGCCTTTGCCTAAATGTCGGTTCTTTCAACTTATCCAACAAAAATATGGTAGTTGGCCCGTCAGCCCCGCCTATTATCTCTTCTTCTGTCATCTTTACCCCATTTTTTCAAGCTCATCAAAAGTAATTGTAAATGCCTTTAAATCATCAAGCCTTAGCAATATCCCACCCTTATAGTACTTATCGTTGTTGTCGTAGTGGGCACAGCAACCATCAATGTCGATGATATTGTCCTCCCGGTATATTCCTAAAGGTCTCCATCCTTCCGCTTCGTCAGCATGACAGGTTGGCACATGTCCTATAATGAAAATCCATGGCTCATATGCCGTGTACTCCTTATTATCCATATACACATCCCAGCGAAAAGGCGACTGCCACACTATATCCCATGCAGTCTGATAATCAATTTCACTATAAGGAACATCTATCTTGTCTTCTTTGAAAAATGAATGCGTAAGAATATACGTTGTACCATTTACCGTGACCTTCGTTGAAAGAGGACATGACCTTAGCCAGGTAAGAAGCTCTATGCGCTCATCCTTTTTAAGGAGCTTATACTTAAAATATGTCTTATTTCCGCCATTTCGAAATACCCAAAGGTCAGAATCTTTCCCTGGGAGCTTCCCATAGTCTGCGGTCGCACTCCCATCAGGGGCAACACCATTTAGCATCATGAACTCATGATTTCCCAAAAGGAAATGCATATTTTTAGCATTCATCACATGCTTAAGGATCTTTATCCCATCTGGTCCTCTGTCAATGGCATCTCCTAGCATATAAAGCTCATCCTTATCTGAAAACTCCACCTTCTCAAGGAGCTTTAAGAACATATTGTACTGCCCGTGCAGGTCTGATATTGCATATGTTGCCAAACTCTTCAATTCCTCCCGATGTATCAAACTGGTTTATCCAGTAAGTACTAAAGAAAAATCCCCCAATAAAACCATTCTAACATAGAAAGAGATGCTTCACGCTAGAAGATAACTAAGGCTCTAGCTTTTTTCCTTTAAGGAAAAGCTTAAATTACTCAAAGGGGTTTCCCTGGGGAAACCGTTGGAGAAAGGGGACTAAAATCATACCTTTCAATGCCGCGCTAAAACCTATATCCTTCCATAACCTCCCCCGCGGCATTGTGGTCTGGGAGACGGGCAGACCACCGCCAAAGGCGGCGATGGGAATGGTACAAAAATACCCCTAAACGCACAGAAAGTGCTGATGGGGTCAGCACTCTCTGGCAGATGTATATGTAACAAATATGTGGTTTTTAGGTTACACATTTATTATAAACCGTCAATCTCTATTTCACAACAAAATTATCAAAATTGCGAATAGTTTTCATTAAGCTTTATTCGTGTACTATCAATGCATTTTCCGCCTTTTGGCATATCCAAAACTACTCTTTTCCATTCCCCTGAGACTCAGCCTCTGCAAGCCTTTTCATCTTTTCCAAGACCCTTACCTTTTCCATCTCAGGAAGCTCATCAAACCAGAAAAGTAAAAGCTTCTCATCCTCCGGCATACTGGCAAATATATCTATAAATCTAAAAACACCAAGCCTTCCTATGCCAAGACTTTCTCCTATATCCATGATGTCATCTACTCCGACATCCTCTGCTTCCCCGTAAAGAATCTTTCTTAAATATTTTTCATCAATACCGCTTCTTTCCTTAAGCTCATCAAAGGACACCCCTTCTCTCTTCATAAGGTAAGTTATAGCCTGCGGAACAACCACATTTGTAATACTATCCATACCTTTGTTGCCCCCCACTTAGCAAAATCCTTCATCCTTTAGCTTTCTATACACAGCTTCCCCAAGATACCTCTGATTCTTGATATCAAGATGCACTCCGTCTGCGCTGCTTACAGCGCACACCTTTGCAGCATCAAGGAACATACAGCCGTACATCTCAGAAAGCTGCTTATACCAGTTAGATAATTCCAAAGAAACCTTAGAACACCGCTCAAAATCAAAGCAGTCAGAAAGCCAAGAACCTTCACCGCAGGCACCTATTATCGGAGGAGAAATAAGTAAAACCTTCATGGAATCCTCCATCCTGAACCTATTATGTGACTGCACCTTTTCAAGGAAAATCTGCATCTCCCCTGCTATATCCATACTCGTATACTGAAACTTCCTCTTTAAGTCATTAGCCCCAAGAAGGATGATCATGAGATCAAGAGGCGACTGACTCTCTATACAGGGAATGACATATTTTAAACCATTCTTTTCCCCTTCAGCAGGATCATCTGTTGCAATAGTCCTTCCGTTGTGCCCCTCTTCTATTACAAGATAGTCGCTTCCAAGATGCTTTTGCAAAACACCAGTCCATCTGTCTCCATCTTCCATCCTCACCTTCTTATAGGGATCAAATCCCCAGGTAAGTGAATCCCCAAAACAAAGTACTCTCTTCTTTCCCATACAAAACTTTTCCCTTTCTTAAAAATCATCTATAACAGTCTTTACGCAGACCTCTATCCCCTTACAAATATCATCCATTAAAAGGCCTGATTCTCCATCAGCATCCGGCATAGGTACATGGATAAATCCTGTCGGTATCAGGTTATTATCTTCCTTTAGCGAAAAAAGAACTCTGTAGAACAGATCGTTACATACATAACTTCCAGCTGAATACGAAAGCTCAGATAAAAACCCCTTATCATTTAAGGTATCTACCATCTTTTTTACAGGAAGACTAGAAAATATCCCATCAGGACCACCTTCCTCTATCCTTTGAAATAAAGGCTTATTCCCCTCATTATCAGCTATCCTTGCATCATCAATATTTACAGCGATAACTTCTGGCGTAATCTTATCTCTCTTTCCTGCAACCCCGAGCATAACTACCGCGGATGGCTTTTCGCTTCCTATCACATCTAAAACCATATCTGCAGCCTTTTTAAAAACAACAGGGAGCTGCAGCTTTATGATATCTACTCCGTCAATCTTATCTGGAAGCGCCATAGCGGCTTCCAAAGACGGATTAAAGGATCCTCCGTCAAAGGGTTCAAACCCCGTCACCAATATTTTTCCCATACCTTCCTCCAACAAAAATGCATAAGACAATTATAGATTTTGGGGAAGAAAAGAAAAACAGAAAATCCAAAAAACTAAGAAGTGAGGGTATTTCCTATATAGAGATAAGCGAAAGGACAAAGAAATGAAAAAGAGATTATTTATAATGCTGTGCATGGTCGCAGCCCTCTCATTTCCTGCAAAAGCCTATGCAATGGAAGCTGGAGATGAAATAGAAGTAACAAATTCCATAAATACGGTTCAGTCAGAAACCTCCCCCTGCCAGGTAAACTTCAAACTAAACGCAGAGGATACCTTCTCCCTCTCCGTATATGCAGAAATAGAAAACACAGATACCGGAAACATCTACAGACTATCCCTTTATAAGGATAACTCCTACATGGATAAATGCTTCTTGGAAGAAGGAACCTACAAGGTCCTTGAGATATCATCCTATGAGGATTCATCAGGGCTATACAGCTTTACATACCCTGATGATTTTACGATAAAAGCTGGTGAAACAATAGACCTTGAAACATCACTAAATACCAAGGAAGAATCAAAAAAAGATGAAGAAATATCCATAACGCCTAAAAAGACAGAAATCTCATCTGACTTTAAAGTCTATCACGAGGGTGAAGGCGAAGGAGAAATAACGATAAACGGAACCCAGAATAATAAGTATGACATTTCAATAAGCATTGAATCATCAGGAGTTCCAGGCGGCTTATCAATCCGCTACACCCTTGATGGAAAAAACTGGTCAGACGAAAAGAAGGTTCCCCTCCACGGATCAATCCCTCTTTACGAAAAAACAAAGGATGGAGAAAACGTTGAAACAGGCCTTACTGCAACCTTTATAACAGATAATGCAACGGACTCAGTTCCCTTTAAGCAGGGAGACACCTACTACTCATACGTTGAAGATCCAAAAACCTCTGTTATATACGAACACACAGGAGATTCCGGCGTAGAGATGGAAGTAGAATCCATTAACGAAAAGGAAGACCTGTACGAGATCCTTCAAAAAAGCAACATAGATCTCTATGTAAAGGTATTAAAAAAGGGAACAAGCGGCGAAGCCGTAATAGAGATATCCTTAGACGGCGGAAAGACCTTCATGGAAGAGAGATTTGCACCAAAAGATGCCCTCTCCTTTAAGGACCTGGGCTTTAAGATATCCTTCCCAAAGTCAGATATCTATGAACTAAAGGAAGGCGACACCTACAGATCTTATCCCTACAAAAAGAGCTATACAAAGGCTATAGTTCTTGGCGCTTCCCTTATCCTAATCAGCATCATTTCAGCATGGGGCCTTGTCATATACATGAAGTCAAAGCTTCCCGATGACAGCGTATGGCACATCCATACAATTGACCCGGGATTTATGCTTCCACCAGATGAAGAGGCCGGCTGATGAAAAAGATATTAAAAATACTCCCGCTATTACCAATACTGTTTACCCTTATATTTACCCTTCTTGGCTACCGGATCCTATATATCCCAACAAAGAGCATGGAGTCCACTATACAAAGAGGCTCCTTTGCACTTGGGAAAAAGACAGACTTAAAAGCCTTAAAAGAAGGCGACATAGCAGTATATAAGGATAACAAAAAACTAATAGTCCACAGGATAATTAAAATCGATGAAAAAACTGATGCCTACACCTTTAAGGGCGATAACAACAAAGAAAAAGATCCGCCGGTAAAGGCAGACTCCATCAGATATAAGGTCATATGGTATTAGAAATAAATAGAATAAATATTTTAAATATATCTATTTAAAATATTTAAAATAAAAAGCATGCAGAAAACGGAACAGGAAACAAAGTCCGATTTCTACATGCTTTTTTACATGCCTTTTTACGATTTTTCTTGTCTTTTTACGTGTAATTAAACTCCGCAAGTTCCGGAGCCTGATCAAGGATCTTATTCCTAATCTTCTTAAGCGCCTTTCTCTCAATTGCCATTACTTCATTAAGCTCAACGCCAAGATAGCTTGCAAGATCCTTTCTGGATATCTTCTTATCAGAAACAAATCCATGATAAATATAGATTACTGCCTTCTCCATGCTTGAAAGCTCATTATTCAGGATCTCATTAAGAATAACGAACTTCTGGGACTTAAGGAATGTATCCTCAGCAGAGTTCATATCAAGCAGGGAAATAGTCGACTGCTTGATCTCGCCTGCATTTGCAGTATCGAGAACATCACTGTATGCCTCGGATGAGAGAGGGATATTCCTTATGGAGAGTTCCCTTGTCATCTCCATGATATCGCGCCTGTTTATGTCGTAGCCTCTTTCAGTAAAGAACGCAAGGCATTCCTTTATATCCTTATTTGAAATAGCCTCAACATCAATCCCGCGCTCATCGTAATATCTCTTTATCTTTGACATGAGAATGCGTCTCTTCTCAGGTATCTTGATACCGTTTACGAATTCGCCATACATGTATTCCCTCAGAACCTTCCTGGGAACCGTATTGTTTAGCATGGCAACCAGACTGTTGTTGGTCTTAAGATCAAAATATCTGTAGATCATCTCCCAAACCATCTCATCGGTTATCTCATTAAGATAACCCATTTCGCTGGCAGGGATCTTGTTCTTTATCTGCATAACCTGCTGGTTATGGTAATGCTTTATTATCTGGTTCATGCAGAAATCAGCCCTAACTCCAAGCTGTAATCCCGCAACAAGAGCATATTCCTGGTCTTTTCTAAGATTAGTCTTTGCAGGAATATCCTCTATTGATTCGTAGGTAACCTGAATTGCATTGTCATTAAGAAAACTTACAACTCTGTCGTCTTTAAGACTAAGTGAAAGCATCTCTATTAATTCACAGCACACTAAGGATTCAGTGTCTTTGGCAACAGCAGCTATGATACCGAGCTTCTCTTCATAAGAATACCTGTCACAGCTACTACCGCTTTTCTCATCATCATGGCTTTTATTTGAATCAGCCATCAAAACCCTCCTTTCTCACATTATTCTTCATACACTCTTCCTCAGAAAAATCAATTATCAGTTACAAAACGGAAATACAGCGCAAAAAGGCTTTTTCCACAAGACCTCATTTTAAAACTATAATTTAATAATGGCGGTCTTTTTTTGACCCGATGCCCATAGTAAGGCAACACGCGGGACCGTGTCAAGGAAAATAATCAAACTTTTTCATTTTTTTGCTTGACAAACGGGTAATTTTGATTACATGCGATTGATCGTAAACAATTACGTTAGCGGAAACTCCGCGTCACATCTGCGTTTCTTCCATCTCTCTTCTTTTCTTCCCTGGATTTCTTAAGATTTTCTTTATTTTGTCTGATCTTCTCTTTTTCATCCCGCTTTTTGTAATCAAGTCCTTTTTCATGGTCCTTAAATCTGTCATGAGAATGATAAAGATTAGATATCTGTTTTAATTCCTTATACTCACGGGAGACAACAGAAAGCTTTTCTTTTAGATCCTCCGCCTTTGTAGCATTATCTATGGATCTTACCCTTATATCATTAAAAGAATCCCTCTCTATCCCCATGCCCTTTAGCTTATTTAGAAGATCCCTCTTCCTTTTAACTGTTTCCCTATGTCTTTCAGGAACCTTAGAAAGGGAATATTCAAAGAGTTCATCCTTCTCACCTCTTTTTATTTCAGCAATACTCTTTATAAACTCAGGTCTTTTGTCCTTATATAAAAGAAAGGTCCTTAGATTTATCATGGTCTTCATATCCATAGAGCCAACGTCATATGCGCCTTTATACCCTCTTATCTTTGAAAGCTCAGATACTTCTTTTATAAGGTTTGCCGTTGGCTTTTCTAACACTTCCTTTTTATTTGAAGCTTTAAAGCCATCCTTAAGGTAACCTATTATCCTGTGAGCCTCATAAAAAGAAAGGTTAGAAAGGTCAATTCCTGATCTTTCTATCTCAGTCCTTTTATCCTGATTTACACTCCTTCCATTAAGAAGATCCCGTATCATTTTTACCTGGGGAGCTGTAGCAGCTCTTCCTTCGGATTTCCTTTTAAGTTTTTTATCTGAGGCTTTATAGATATTTTCATATTTAAGTCTAAGCTTCTTATCTCTGTCGAGATATGAGTTAATAAGGATATCCGGCTTATCGCTGCTATTATTTTGAAGATACCTTAAAGCGTCCCTTCCCTCTTTCCTTGTTAGCTTATCGAAGGAAAAGGTGAGTTTAAAATTTGGATTTTTTAAAAGCTCATTATATAGAAGTTTCTTTTCAAAGGGCTTCATGGGATCAAATAAGGCGCTGCTGTCTCTTATCTCAGAAAACTCATAATCATGAAGGTAAAGATTGTCTGTAGATATCCCCTCTTTTTTTAGCTCATCTTCGCACCTTTTTATCTCATTTATTATTTTAAGGATCTTGTGGTCATAGGCTGATGATATCTGGCTGTCATAAAGATCTTCCTGCAAGCCTTCCTTTTCTTTTTCCTTCGCATTTAACAGTTCATAGAGTTTATCAGGATCATCAATCCCATATTGGGAAAGCTTTTTAAAGGCCGTATTCAGGTCCATCTTTTTATCTGCATCTATAGGCCTTCCAGCTTTTTCTACAGAAAACTCCTTTATTTTGTTCCTTACAAAGCTGACTGCCTTAAGCCCTTCCACAAAACATATTTCAAGGTCAGACCTTCTTTTCTCATCAAGGTTATATCTCTGGATATTTGTATGGTACAGATGTCCCCTTTTTCTTACAGGTTTGAGGTCCTTTTCCCTTTTTCTAAGGAAGTATTCTTCAATCCCCTTTTTTGAATAATCAAAGTCATCATCTGAAAGAGAAAGCTTATTATCCCTGCAGGCATACTTTTTCCCAAACCGGGCTTCCGGCACATGATATGTAATAGAGTTCTTTGTGATCCTAAGCTCATACCCTGCCCTTTTTAGTATGTCCTTATATTCAGAAAAACTATCTGACAAACTAACCGCAGTCTTTATATCCCTTCTTAGATCATCCTTCCAGCTAATTCCATCCTTCCTGCTCTTCCACTCACTCCAGCTAAGGTCCTTATCCTTTGAAGGATTAAGGATTATTGGAAGTCCGTACTCTATGGATAATTCGTCGCAGATCTTCCTAGCCCTGTTAAGGTTATTTAAGCAGTCATCGTACTTTCTAGTTCCAGCCATGTCATAGGCACAGCTTACGATGTGGTTGTGGTAATGCTCCGTATTTATATGGGTTGAAATGGTTGCTGCATAATCCGGTAAAAACTCCTTGCAAAACTTTATCCCTATTTCATGGACCTTTTCAGGAGAGATTTCATACCCAAGCTCCTTCTTCCCCGGAAAACTCATCATCCACATGTAGGCAAGGCGGGGCTTACTTAGAGTCTCTATCTTTTCATAAACAGCTTTCCCTGTCTCCTTGTCATGATATACAGGTGCGTTTTCATCAAATATCATGTTCCCGCTAGGATCTCTTACTATCTCACCCTTTTCATCAAGCTTTGCCCTAAAGAGCCTCTTTGTTGTGATTTTCTTAGGTGTTTCCATATTGCCATTTGAAAGATATTTTTCCCTGCATAAATCAAAACTCTTCTTTGCGTTTTCCGGCTGGCAGTTATGACCTGATACGAGGTGCACCGATCCGTCCTCATTTTCCAAGATGGTCTTATTTATATCAGCAGCATAGGAAAGGGCATTTTCTATTTCCAGATCCTTGTATTTAGTCTTTTCCTTATCCTGGGCATAATTAAGACCATTACTTAGAGCTTTTCCTGAATGATAGCTTTTAACTCTTAAAACTCCCATCAGCTTCTAAGTCCCTTCCTTATAAGTTCATCATCAGCTATGATCTTTCCTTTTACCTCTGCATAAAGCCTTTTTCTGTCTTCATGCTCTGTGACAAACTTCTTATTAAAGAGACTTCTTACCTCCATGCAGACTTTCCTTATTTCATCGATATCCTTCTTATTAGCTTCACCGGTTCTAAGGATTTCCCCGCAGGTAATGCTTATGCTCTCCGTAAAGTCATTTACAGCATTCCCAAGAAGGTTAAGATCATCAATACAGATCTGGGGTCTTGGCGGCATTGATAAAGAAGCTACTCTTGTAAGGTACTCTCTTATGCTCATGCCATATTCTTTTGCCATGTCACTTATTACTTCTTCCCTTTCATCAGTAAGGTATATCCTTACCATGTTTCTTGGCTGTTCTTCAGGTCCATCAGTAAAAAGTTCTTCCCCAAGGTCACTTGCTATACACCTTCTTACATACTCTGATCTCGATATCCCCAGGGCAGCTGCCCTTTTTTCAATTCGTTCTTTCATTTCATCGCTTATAGCAATATTCATTGTATTTAGCATAAAAACTCCTCCCTATATGAAATACCCCATAAAATAAACGCTTTGCGTTTGAATGTCAGATTTTTCTGACATGGAAAAGCTCCTGCTTTTCCTACCGGGTCTCGGGCAGAGCCTGAGCAAGCGGGTGAGTTGTCAATTTTGACAAGTCACCCTGTGCTTGTAAAGGAAAGTATATTTTTATAGATACCTTTCCTTCATTAGCAACTTTCCCAAAAGTCCCGTATCTATCAGTGTTCTCCCCTGTTGCAGCTCTCTTCTCCCAAAGATCGTTCTAGAAAGTGTGAAAAAATGCCCCTTTTTGCACTTTTCTTATGGAAAGTGTGAGAAAGTACTGTTTTTTGCACTTTTCCCATGCTTTTTTCACTTTTCTGATACTTTTTCACATTTTCTTTTTAAAAAATAAAAAACCGGTGGTATCTCATATTTGGAAATACAGAAAGGAATTAGATATGTCTGAACAACATAGGCGCGTATCACTAACATTCAATATGGATGTTCCTTCTCAGAAAACAGCATATGAATTCCTGAAACGACTGGGACACAAAAAGTCCTATGTCACTTCAGAGCTTTTTGCATTCTGGACCCGGATGTATGGCTCTGGTTGGGATGTAAGGAATGCCGACAGATTTATTGACACAATAAAGGAAGCCTGCATGACATCTGACCCTTGTCTTGGGCTTCCTAGTCCTTACTCAATTCCTAAAAATGAACCTTTAGACCAATCAGTAAAGAAAACATCACCGGTTTTAACAGAAGTGATCCTTCCAGAAATAAAGGAAGAACCGGCAGCTACATATGCTTTAGATGATTTGGACATAACAAAGAAGATGATGATCGATTTTGCAAGGGATTATATCCTATCCCTCTGCCCTGACAGTAAAAAGAAATCACTGCACTCCTATTGGACAGAGCTTGAGATGGAAGGTGACTATGACACCCTTTACGAAGAAGTCATCACTTTATATGAAGGTGATTACGAGAACAAAGATACCATCAATTTTGAACAGTTTATTAAAGAAAAGATATTAACCGGAGGAAACTATGACTATACAGACTCTGGCCGTTGATAGCGGAAAATATGCTACCAAGGCCTGCATCGAAAGAAATCAGGGTAATATATCTACCATGAAGTTTCTTACAAGAATGGATGAAGGAAAGGAAAACTTGGGAGATCTTGACTCCTACTCTGTCCTTTTTGAAGGAAAAAAATACCTTGTAGGAAGGCAGGCAACATCCTGGGATCCAAACAGATCCAAGAAATCCGATATCCACAGGGTATCAACTTATACTGCAATCGGGAACTTAGTAGCAAATGGGGATCATGTAAACATAGGAATAGGATGCCCTCTTTCAATATATATGAACCCAAAATCAAGAAAAGCTTACAAGGAATTCATCGTTCCGCACGGAAAGCAGGTAAGCATCACAATTAACAGAAAACCTACCAGCTTTACCATAAAAAGATCATTTGTGTTCCCGGAATCATCAGGGGCAGTTTATCTTAACTCTGAGGAATATGGAAATGACACCATAGGTGTTATCGATATAGGTGGACTTAACGCCAACTGCTGCATCTATGAGAACATGATCCCAAAGGCTGATGTAAATTCCATGTTTACGCTTGATGAAGGCGGACATATCCTTACAAACAGGATTAAGGCAGAGCTTGAATCAGGCTGCGATATACAGCTAAACGATATCCTTATGAACAAGATCCTAAGAGACGGCTTTATTCACAGTAATCCAGAAAAGAGCTCATCTATCATTTCAAAGTGTAAAGAAGAACATGTCCTTAGGATTTTAAATGAATGTAAGAAAAACGGATGGCCAATTGAAAACATGAAGATTGTTTTTATAGGTGGTACATCTTCTCTTCTTTCAAAAGAAATCGAGAAGATTTTTCCCTGGACAGACCTGTCTATAAGTGACTCCTACGGGGATTACGTAAATGCACAAGGTTTTCTAAAAGAGACTCAAAACCGCATAGTTTAAGCATTTTAAAATGAACAAGCCAAAAAATATTTTTTGAAAATGAACGTTTATACCAATGTACACGACTCTAATCTGTTATAATACATAAAGAAAAGGGGAGCAGGTATGTTTTACGAAGACGATACGGGGCAGTTAACTTATTCACAAATCTCGATGGACGTGCGCAATCAGGTCGTCCAATCCAATACCATGATAAGGGGAAGGCAGGACCTTTCTCTGACAGAAGCAAAGCTTATCAGGATCATTATGATGCAGATCATAGGAAATGACCTTGAATTTAAGCCTTATTCGTTGTCCCCGGGAGAACTTGCAAAGCTTGTCGGCAACTCCGATTCTGTCAATATGTATCATAACGCAAAAGCTATCTGCGACGGTATCATGAAAAAGCAGCTTGAAATCGTATCTGATGATGGAAGCTGGATCAAATACCAGTGGGTTTCACAGTGCGAATACAATGCAAGGACTAAGAAGATCCTTATCATGCTAAATGATAAGCTGGCTCCATTCCTCCTTGGTCTTGTACAGAAGGGATATTATACCCAGTATTCACTCGATAATACCCTGCAGATGAACTCAATATATGCTCTTCGCGTATTTGAGCTTATCCAGGAAAGCCTTAAGACTAAGCTCCTTCCTGTAGATGGTACAAGAATCACGCTTAATAAGCAAACAATCATTGATGCATGTATGCTTTATAAGACAGACCGCAGGGGCGAACTTGTTCTTGATGAGAATAAAAAGCCTATGGAAAAGTATTCTAGCGTATCAATGCTAAGACAGAGAATCATTAAGATCGCCTGTGATGAGATATCTGATAAGACGGAGTATTATATTCCATATGAATCTGATGATCCGGAGAAATGCGTAAAACCTGTAAAACAAGGCAGAGAGGTCGTTGGATTTGATTTCTACATAAATACGCATGTTCATGAGGATGTCTTAAAACAGAAAAAAGCTACACGTACAATAGGTGTAGTTCCAATAAATAGCTAATATCAGGGAGTGGCGCGGCTACTCTCTTTTTTTATAATGAACTTTTATACCATTGAAGGCGTATATGCAGGTATTATCCGGGCGTAAAATGAACGAATTTACCAATGTGAGGATTTATCGAAATGTTAGATTCTCCCAAAAATGAACATTTATACCAATAATTAGTAATTAATTGTACTCTCCGGGTCCAAAATGAACGTTTGTACCAATGAAATTTTAAAGAAAGCGCCATTTTAGGGGGTTTTAAAGTGAACGTTTATACCAAAATATATTTAAAATGAACGTTTATACCAATTAATTGACCGTGACCGTACCGGTCAATAGACAAATAATTGTAATCTCATTTTTTTGTATCACAAAATATTGTGTTTTTTTATATTGGTATAAACGTTCATTAAAACACATTGGTACAGAAGTTCATCTTTATTGATTTTTCCACAGTATCCACAAAAATCATTGGTAGAAACGTTCATTTTAAGGGCTTTTATTGGTAAATACGTTCATAATAGGTGCCTCTATATTGGTACAGACGTGCGCTAAATCGCTATTTTACTGGTAAATACGTTCATTTTGCTTGGTAGAAACGTGCGCCAGCATTGGTCTAAACGTGCATTTTGCTTTGGTTCAAACGTTCACTTTAATTGGTATAGATGTTCATCTTTTTGGTATAAACGTTCATATTAATCCTCGCAGCCCGCACTATTGCTGCTTCTTTTTCTCCTTAAGTATTAAAGTATTAATATTATTATTTTTAAGTATATATAAATAAATCAATTATCCTCCTACATACATTTCTTTCTGGACCAGAAAATCCATTTTAATATATGACCATATCAGTCAATAAAAAATCATCACTCCTAAATATGAAATACCATCTTTTTATGAAAATAAAAAAAGGATACCAAACGGTATCCTGATTTATCTTAATTTGCTTTATGATTTTTTCTGTCCTGTTCGATCAGATAGTTAATATATCCTGTCAGACCACCATATACTCCGCCGATGGCTTTTCCGTAGATATAATTCTCTTCTTTTAGCTTTATTGAAGCCATTTTGTAAACGCCAGGTCTCTTTGGTCTTCCAACGGCTGATTTATCGGTTACATTTATAAGTGTCTGAGGAACAACAATGCTTTCTTCAACTACTGGGATCTTATCCTCTTCCGCTTTATCGGTTTCTGCAGGTACTTCTGCTACTACAGGCTCATTCATGATGGGAGCAGCTTCTTCTACAGGAGCTTTCTTCTCTTCCTTTACAGGCTCCTTTTTAGCTTCTTTAGGAGCTGCCTTGGAAGTGCTCTTTGCTTTAGCAGGCTTTGATTCTTTCTTCTCATTCGTCTGGGTATAGGTTTCAAGCATTTCATCAACGATAGTAGTTTCCTGGGGAGCATTTTTTCTTACATTTGCTCTTTTTGCATTAAGCTGATTTAACTTTTCTCTCTTTGATAACGGCATTATTTTAACCTCCTAACCAGTTTTTTTGCTGCATCCTTGAAATCTTCCGCTGTGTTGTTCTTTGGACTGTACTCCTGCATGGACTGTCTAAATGACTTACTCTCACTTGCTATGATACTTTTTCTTATTGTTACGATTAGCGGCTTATCAGATATCTCTGAAGACATATCTTCAAGTGCTTCCTTTGCATTTGAATGCATTACAGTGTTTTCATACTTGTTAAGGATAAGCATTTCGATCTTTGCATGTGATACCGGGTGATCACCGTCTCTGTACTTTGACAGATCGTTATGTACTTCCCAGATACCATCAAGGGATCCATCATCTGCTTCTGTGGGGATTACAAGTCCGTCAGCAGCTACATATGTCATTGTAAGAAGTGTTGATCTTGAAGGACCGTTATCTATGAGGATGAAATCATATTCGTCCTTTACCGGCTTTATTACATCTTCTAAGAGGAAAAGATCCTGATAGTCTGTAAATGCTCTGTCTGCCTTTGAAAGCTCCTTTGAGCTTGATATTACATCGAAGTTTCCACAAGTCTGGATCGCATCGAATGTTGAGCATTCTGCCTGAAGAACATCGAATATTGTAGGTGTTTCAAGATCTGCATCGATATATTTTGTAAGGTTGCCCTGCTGATCGAGATCTATAACAAGAACCTTCTTTTTCTGATTAACAAAAGCAGCGGCAAGCTCTATTGTTGTTGTTGTCTTACCAACGCCGCCCTTCTGATTTATTACGCCTAAAGTCTTTCCCATACTGTCCTCCCAATTACGTATATAAAAAATATAAATATTTAAAATATATCTATTTGTATTTGCTTTTCTCACGCCGGGGTGAAAATACTTTTATAATAAAAAATAGATATATTTAAAATAGAAATATTTAATACATATAAAATAGCGGTATATAAAATATCTCTATTTAAAATATTATAAATATGGCTATTAAAAATATCAATATTTATAATGTAAAAAATATATCTATATAAAATATAAATATCTAAAATATTAAATATATAACTATTTAAAATATGTATATATAAAATAGATAAAATATAGATATTTAAAATAGATGTATTTAAAACATTAAAAATGGATATATTTAAAATGCCCTCAGGAATATTATAAATATATCTATTAAAAATATCAATATTTATAATAGAAAAAATATATCTATATAAAATAGAAATATCTAAAATATAATAAATAGAGCTATTTTAAATATGTATATATTAAATGGATTAAATATATCTATTTGAAATAGATATATTTAAAATAGATATATTTCAAATTGAGATTTTTAATTTTAGAAATGATGTAATAAAAAAATGAAAAATGGGATAATTAAATATATTTAAAATATGAATATTTAAAATATATTTAATAGCAAAAGACCAATAAAATAGGAATATGCATATTCAGGAAGGACAAGCATACTCCTTAATCTTTAATGTATTTAACTATATCTGAAACTTCACAATCCAAAATCCGGCAAAACATAGCAATAGTATTTGTGGTTACATTTTCGTTCTTTTTAAACCGTTCAAATACGGAAGGACTGATATTATATTCTTTTTTCAATCGATACTGGGAAAAACCTTTTTTCTTCATAGTTTCCCAGAGCGGATCAAACACCATGCCCATAAAAACACCTCTGAGAAAAATGATAAATAGATTTGTCACAATGCGATAGTAACTATATATAGTGCCTATATAAAAAAAGTAGTATCATAGAATTAAATTTTGTGATAAATATAAAATGTAATTTTTTAAGAATGAGGACTAAAATTCATGGCTACAAAGTATTGTAATGCCTTTGATATTGACGAGACTATCTGTAAAAAGCCTCTTTATGAACATGATGCCAAAGCAGAAAACTTTGCAGTTGAAATATCAAGGATATCTATAGAACTTAATAAGATCAGCGGCGGAAGTTTTGAATACAATGAGGACTGCGTTGTTATTGATATAACATCAGATGCGGATGCAGGAGAAATTGGTGATAAGCTTTCCGAGGAAATAACAGATTTTCCTTTTATTATTTTTGAAGATGAAGGAGAAAGGTTCCTGGCTGTATGCCCTTATGATCAGGGCGGTATATCAATCGATGAAGTAATTGACAAGATATACGAAATTGTTGATGAATAAAATCTATTTAAAATATATCTATTTAAAATATAAAAAATGTTAGTGCATTTCCTTTTGAAGGAGGTGCACTTTTTTTATGGCGTTTTTTAAAAAAATAGGATTTAGGGGTATTTCAAATATAGAAAAAGAGAAAAGGCGGTAACCAAATGCGATCTAACAGAATAAAAGCAGTTCTCATAATGCTAATAGTAATTGTTATCCTGACAAATTACGAGAAGGCAGGGGGAAGCAAAATATTCTCAGTAAACAGAATGAACAAGGATGTTGAATATAAGCTGATAAGGCTCTCCTATGATGAGAACATCGATGAGGAATATATAAAGGCAGTAAATGAGACAATTAAGGAAATGCCGGCGCAGCTGATAGAGGATATTTCGGAAGACGGAATAGAAATAAGGATTAAAGAAAAGAAGGAAGAGGAGATAGAGCCAGATACATCACAGAAGATGATAAGGCTATATGAGGAGAACGGAACAGAGGATATCGGAGCACAGATAAACAAAGGATATATAGAGCTGTCTAGGGATGCATATGAAAATAAACAGTCTAATACAAAATAAAAATATTTCCATGAAGGTAAACCTTCTTGATGAGATTGATAAAGATATCCTGATTGATGAATGGGGAAAGGATAACTTATACAGCACGGATTTTTATATAAGCAAGAATATTTATATTGAGCTAATCCTATATTCAAACGAAGGTGTGCTGGTTGTAGGAAAAGCAGATAAAGTAAAGGATCCTGTTTCAGAAATAAAGAAAAATTTTGGATTTAATCGAAGCCAGGCAATAATAGTTGTTAGTGAGAGTGGTGCAGTATATAGCGAAGGATTAATAGAGAAATCTGATATTGAGGATGCATTTTCATTTTGCTTAGATGCGATTGATTTTCTTAAGGCAGAAACAAGCATTGTAGATGTAAAGAAAAGCAGTGAAGAAAAAGAATACAGTTATGAAGGAATAACCTATGTGCTAGAAGATGACCAGTGCGAAGAACTTAGCTTTAAGGATATTCCAAGATACAGGGTAGATGATGATCTGCTTACAAGGATATATGCGCTGACTAAAGCTTTTGAAGAAAGAGGCATTCCAGCAGGGGATAAGAACACTTATACAGACACGGATGGTAATACATATGTCAGAAAGTACAGGAGAGAAAAGATATTTGGAATAGATACGGGCCTTACAGGAGAAAAAGAATGGTACAGACAGTCAAATATGGATCCTGATACGTATGCAATTAAGACAGCTCTTTTTGGAGTCCTTGGAATACATAAATTTATAGTGGGACATATCCTTGAAGGAATTATCTACCTTTTAACCTTTGGGGGAGCAGGCATCCTTCCGGTGATTGATGTAATAAGTCTAATTTCCGGGGAATATTTATATAAAAAGAATACCTATACGGAGAACGGAGATAAGATAACAGACATTGTTTACCTAAAGAAGATCACGAAGGCAAAGGTATCGGTGCTATGCCTTCTGTGCTCAATTTTTATGGGGATTATTTCATCGACAGTTATTTATCCGGCTGTACTTAAGGGAGTATCTGCAGGAAGCGCAGCTGTGATTGAGCAGATTAAGGAAAAAGAAAATATCGAAAATAGAGTGTATGGAGAGTAGAGATGGCGGAGACAAAAGATATAGGACTAAGGGAGATGGATCTTTACAATAGGACAGCAACTGAGACCATGAAAGCACTGGTTGAAGTCTTAAAAACCATTACCCAGGGTAAAGACAAAAGATTTAACGATAAGAAAATAGATTCTGGTATGAAGCTTATTTTATCGCATGCGAAAAAAGGCGGTCAGATAAAAGGATCGCTCATGAAGGACTACGAAGCAGATACATTTGAAAAGCAGCTTAGGGAAATGAGAGTACCTTATGCCAAAATGCAGATAAAGGGAACGGGTGAAAAGTCTGAGTTTGTATATCTTACAAGGGGGAGATCAGAAAACAATGATCCGGATATACCGGATGATTCATATAAAGTCTTAAAGGCGTATAGAAAAGTAACTGACAGAAACAAACAAAAAGAAGCCCTGTATGATGACCTTCAGGAAAACACAGTTCTAATAAGTGTTGAAAGGGCTTATTCAGGAAAGATAAAGAAAAGTCTTAAAGAGTTGGAAATCCCTTATCAAAGCTATGAAGCAGAAAACGGAAATAGCGTAATAGGCGTTGATAGAGAATATGAGTCTCTTGTAAAAGAACTTCTTGAAAAGAACATGGAAAGAAAGAGGGAGTCGGAAGCACATAATAAAGATATTAGAAACCCTGAAACACCTGAGAATAAAAAAGATCGTAAGAAGACCAGAAAAGAAAAGGAAGCTCAGGATATCAAAGAGGATAAAATCCAAAAACAAAAGTCTGAGAGAGATAAAACGCAGGCCAAAGAGGAAAAGAAGAAAAAGGAGAAGGAAAAAGGAATAACAAGGGAGAGGTAAAAACATGGCTACGGATCCATTAAAGGACGAAAGAGCGAAAAAAGAACTAAAAAGGAAGATTCTATGGGTCATGCTCGTTTCTCTTTATTTAGGGGCGTTTATTGGCGCTGAGAGGCTAGACTATGAATCCATGGGAAAGGATCTCTTAAGTAACATAGCAGATGTGATGCAGGATGCTTATACAAACAGAAGCATATGTATTCCGATTATAAAAATAAGCATTGAAATTCCGGGAGCACTATGCATATTTCCAACAGACATGGGGATGGTATTTGTAGCAGGGCTTATTGGAGCAATCTACTCGTTAAATGAATATACAAAATATATGTCAAAGAAAAAGACAAGAACCGGGGAGGAGTATGGTTCGAGTTCATTTAACACCAATTATGAGGGACTTACAAAGAATTTCATTATGTCACCAAAGATTTTGCGACAGGGATTTGATGAGGGAAAAATCGAGATCGGGCTGTCTGATTACATAAAGTTTGTAATACGATACAGAATACTAAGGAAAACAGGAACAAAGAATGCTTAAGAAGAGGAATTATGCGGAGTATCTGAGTAAGGAAGAGCTTATGGCTTTTTCTGAATACAGATACAGGACGCAGAATAACGGATATGGAAAAAAGACATGTAAGATAAAGAATTTTAATACAAGCGAAAAAGCCTATGCAAGGATGAACACGCAGCTTTATTCCCAAAGGGTTGCGCTTTCACTAGATACGAGATTTACACAGCTAAACCTTAA
Source organism: Butyrivibrio sp. ob235 (assembly GCF_900109475.1). Classification (NCBI taxonomy): domain Bacteria; kingdom Bacillati; phylum Bacillota; class Clostridia; order Lachnospirales; family Lachnospiraceae; genus Butyrivibrio; species Butyrivibrio sp. ob235. Next base: position 17,172 of record NZ_FOBE01000023.1, on the reverse strand, counting down.
CTCCATAGTGCTTGGAGGTTCAGGAACCGGTAAATCAAGGTATTATGTAAAACCAAACCTTTTGCAGTCAAATTCGTCGTTTGTTGTAACAGATCCTTCAGGGGAACTTCTAAGGAGCTGCGGGAAGATGCTTGAGGATGAGGGATACGTGATTAAATACCTTAATATCGAGGATATGAGCAATTCCATGAGATATAATCCGTTTAATTATATCCATGAGGATGCAGATATCCCTCTTATGGTGGATGCTCTTATATCAAACATTGAAGGACCAGTGAAGTCCAAGGGAGGAGATTCGAAATTCTGGGATGAAACATCAAGAACTCTTGTAATAGCAATCTGCGGTTATCTTTTTGAGACTCAGCCCATGGAAAAAAGAAATTTCACAAATGTGGTAAAGCTCATGGAGATCATGAACGTTGTTGATGAAGACACCGTTGAGATGGATGAGCTTGATAAGCTATTTGCAGATCTTGAGGAAGCAGATCCTGATTCCTATGCGGTATCAAACTACAAAGTTATTAAGTCTGCCGGAAGGGGTACAACAGCCCAGAACATCATCATATCTACCCTTGCTATTTTTTCAAGGTTCTTCAAGCTTGGTAAGATCTCGAATCTTACATATAAGGATGAGCTGAACCTAGAAGAGATAGGGCAGAAAAAATGTGCTCTTTTTATCATTACGCCCCAGGGAAGTACAACCTATAATTTCTTAGCAGCAGAGCTCTATACCCAGCTATTCGACATCCTTTATAAGCAGGGCCATGCAAATGCAAAGAAGGAAGGCACTACAAACGTAGAAATAAAGCAGAATGTCAGGATGCTCATAGATGAAGCTGGTAATGTGGGAACCATACCGCATCTTGAAAATATTATATCGACCTGCAGAAAATACAATATAGCAATCTCTCTTATTTATCAGAACAAGGCCCAGATAGAGAGCCTGTTTGAAAAGAAATGGGAAATACTTGTCGGAAACTGCGAGACAATGCTATTTCTTGGAGGGATTGACCCTTCTACAGTTAAGCTGATATCTGAACGGCTTGGTAAAGAAACAATAACCACCAGATATGTATCAAATACTAAGGGAAGGGCATCTTCAAATACTGTTACTACACAGGCTCTTGGAAGAAACCTTATGACTACAACAGAGATTGAGCAGATGAAGAATGAAAACTGTATCGTATTCATAAGATCTATGAAGCCTTTTATGGATAAAAAATATCCACTGGAGAAGCATCCCAATTATAAAAAGTCCGGGGATTATAGTGACAAAAACCTTTATATTCCAAGGAGGATGATCCGCCTAAAAAGAGGGGTTCTTAAGAGTCTTGAGGTATACCGGTGTGATGAGGAAGAATATGTTCATCCCAAATATATGGATAAATATCAGGATGAATGGGATGCGGATAGCGATGATTTTGCTGGTTCAGAATCCGTAGAGAATAAAGAAAATAGTGAGGATATAGAAGACGTGCTTAATGAAAAAAGGATAAATATGCCACCGGAAGAGCTCCTAAAAGTCCTTAATATGGACATGGAAAAATCAAATGAAGCTGTGAAGGTGCTTAAAGGTTATAATCCATATTCGGAATTCGATATGGAAATATAGAATGGAGACATACATGTTATGACCCTGTAGTGGTATTTCCGCTACAGAGGTTCTTTTTAAATTACGGAAAGTCTGGAGGGGTAGGTTATTTATCGGCTATTTCTCATGATTCTCCATTAATAGAAAATCCTAAATTTTATGTGTTTAACATACTTGTTAAATAATCAATGTCATCGTTGGTGATAAGAATTTTTGTATCAATCTTGATAAGCCCTCTAAAGGCAGATCTTTTCATAGAAACTGAAAAGGGTGCTGAAGGCTGATTGCGCAAGTTGATGTAAAACATTTTTGCTCCCTAACTTAATTTTTTTAATAGTTAGGGAGCAAAAATAACTTGAATGTCCGACTTGAAATTTGTATAATTTTTTCGTGAAATACAGGTTTTGAGGAGACAAACAAATGCGTAGTAAGAATCTTATTGGAAGAACTGAAGAGATCGCACTGCTTGAAGAATACTACAATTCTAATAAATCAGAGCTTGTTGCTGTTTATGGAAGACGCCGTGTTGGAAAAACATATTTGATATGTGAGACTTTGGAAGAACGTTTTGACTTTGAATATACAGGAAAACATAAGGTTGCTGCCAAAGTTCAAATAGCAGAATTTCAAAAGGAACTTAACAGACATACCAAGGATAAGTCTGGTGAGGCAAAGGATTGGTTCGAGGCTTTTGACAATTTGAAGGAGTATCTGCTTGGACTGAAAAAGGATAAAGTAGTTGTTTTCCTTGATGAGCTTCCTTGGATGGATACTGCTAAAAGCAATTTTCTGGCAGCGCTTTCGGCATTTTGGAATGGTTGGAGGAGCAAGAAAACACTTCTAAAGCTGTATGTTTGTGGCTCGGCAACTACTTGGATGGTTGATAAATTTATTGGGGATAAAGGTGGATTGTATGGTCGTGTCAGTAGACCTATTTATCTTGCTCCATTCACATTGTTAGAAACGGAGCAGTATCTGAATGATATCAAGAAAATGAAATATGGCAGAAAGCTTGTCCTTGATACATACATGATATTTGGAGGCATTCCATTTTATCTTGATATGCTTAATAACAAGAAGCCGTTATCGGAAAATGTTGACACTTTGTTCTTTTCAAACAATGCTCCATTAAAGCCGGAGTTTGATTTTCTCTTTCGGTCGCTCTTTAAGGATAGTTTGAATTATAGACGTGTTATAGAGTACTTATCAACAAAGATGATTGGACTTACCAGAGAAGATATATCAGATAATTGCAAGTTGACTGGTGGAGAGCTTACGAAGATACTCAATAACCTTGTTGCATGTGATTTTATCAGATGTTATATGTCTCCTGGAAAGAAGCAAAGAGCTAAGGTTTATCAGCTTACGGATATGTTTTCTCTTTTTTATCTGAGATTTGTTGGGAGAAGCTCAGGCACTGACGAGCATTATTGGACAAACTTGGGAAAAACAGGAAAAAAGAATGCATGGTCTGGGTATGCTTTTGAGCAGGTATGCTTAAATCATATTCCACAGATAAAGGCGAAGCTTGGAATAACGGGCATTCTTAGCAATTCCTATGCATGGAGTAGAAAGGCATTCACAGATTCTGATGGAACAGAATGGGATGGTGGTCAGATAGATCTGATTATAGATAGAAATGATGATGTTATGAATACCTGTGAAATGAAATATTCGTCGGATGAGTACATCATCACGCCTAAGTATGCTAAGGATGTTAAAGACAGAATGGCAATGTTCAGAGCATCTGAGAAAATCAAGAAGGATCTAAGGTGCACTTTTGTTACAACCTATGGTATTAAGCGGAATCCTAATAGCGATATTGTGGCTTATGAGGTTGTTCTAGATGACTTGTTTAAATGAAAATGCTCCGTAACCTCAAAAAAATATGAGTTAGGGAGCAAAAATGATGCTGTTAAAGGATCGGAAAAAATAAATCCGATCTTTTTTCATGCCTATATTTTGAGCGGGGTTTAAGCACTTCTACAAGAAAAAGTGCAAGAAACTATTGACAAGTAACAACAGGAATTACAATTTTGAAATTATGTGGAGCTTTTCTAAATGACATTTCTGGTAAATGCCAGAACATTATTTTAAAATTTTTTTAAAATCTCAAATTGTGGTGGTATTTCATATTTGGAAAAAGACCGTTACAAGGAGAGATTTTTTTATGTTTAGAAAAAAGCTATCTAGAATATTATCAATGATGCTTCCAGCAATCATGCTGTTTACGACTAATTATCCGTATGTGCATGCAGCTGAGGAAATCACGGAAATAACAGATACTGTAGATGATACAGGAGTAGAAGAAATTTCTGGAGAAGAGGATTCTGCAGAGACAATAGAGCTTAGAGTTAGAGATGCTAATAGCGGTTCAGAAGCTGATACTACAATGCTGGATGAATCAAAAACGGCTAATACTGCAGAAGATAACGATGCAGAGAATCTTTTTGATGAGCTTGCTGAAGACAATGATGATTCTGATAATGAGAGCTTAGAAGATAATAGCGAGGAACCGGCTGAAGAAGCTTTGGAAGCTGATTCTGTAGAGGAGGATGCATCAGGAACAGAAAAGGAACAGGTAATTGAGCCTGATGATACTGTTACCGAAGATGGCACTGAAGAAGATATTTCTAAGGATGTTCCTCAAGAGGATGAAGCTGAAGTCTCTATTGATGATGCTGAAACAGAAGAAGCAGAAAAAAAGGAGCAGTCCGAGGAAAGTGTTGATGAGTCTGTAGAAAGAGAACTTACAGAGGAGACTGAAAACCATAGAATCACTGTAGTTGGAACATTCCCTGAAAATGCACAGCTGGCTGTAAAAGAGATCACCTATCTCGAAGAGATAGAAGAAAATGTATCTAATCTAAATGATATGGACGCTAGCTTCACAATCTATGATGCCTATGACATTGAGATTTTAGTGGATGGCATTACCTGGCAGCCAGTAGAACATGAAAGCACAGTTGATATTGAGATAACTGGCATTGAAATCCCTGATGAAGCAGAAGAGATAAAGGTCCAGAGAGTAGAAGATGATAACGAGTCTGTTACTGATTTAAGCTACGAGATCACAGAAGATACTCTTACATTCACTACGGAGCATTTCACGGTATTTACTATTGGCGGAACATCTTATGACAGCGATGCTGCCACGATGACTTATGACCTTTCTGCTGCAGGAGATGGATCCATAATGGCATATTACTACGAAGACGATGCAAAGCTCGTAATTAGTGGTAGTGGAGATATGAAGGATTTTAATGACTCATATAGCGGACCCAAATCGCCGATAGCTACAAATCTGAAAAACGAAACATATGATGTTGTTTTATCAGATGATATAACAAAGATTGGTGCATATTTATTTAAGGACTGCGAGAAAGCTACAATTACCAGTCTTCCTCAGAATCTTAGAGAAATAGGTAAGTATGCTTTTTATAATTGTGACGCGTTATCAATAACAGAGCTTCCGGAAAACCTTGAGGTTATAGGTGATTATGCGTTTTTCGTTTGCAGTGGAACAGCTATATCCAAATTACCAGACAATATAACACAGATTGGGAAAGCAGCATTCTCATATTCGACGATGGAAATAACGCAGTTGCCTGCCGGAATGACAGTAATAGAAAGTAAGACCTTTGAAAACTGTGAGAACATTAAAGAGATAGAGATTCATGACGGAATCGAATCTATTGGTAAGGAAGCTTTTTCATCATGTTCAGCGCTTGAGAAAATAACTTTTGGGGGATCAGTAAAAAGTATAGGAGAAAGAGCATTTGACTACATCAGTAACCGCATAGAGATAAATGGCGGAGATGGAATAACTGAAATTGGTAATAGGGCATTTTATACAACATCCTGGGGTGAAAAACCAGTTATCCTTAATTCACAGTCAGAGGCATTACTTAATTATGATTGGGCATCTGATAACCGAAAACTCGCTGAGGTTGCTGTTAATGACAGTGGATATGATCTTACAGGAATAACCCCGATTGATATCTCAAAGTCACAGGATAAATCCGTGCTTGCATATTATCTTGAGGATTCTGCAGAGGGAGATAAGCTTATTGTTATTGGTAAAGGAGATACCAATAGTTACCTTTACAGTGAGAAATCACCTATTACAGAAAACTATGGTAATAAATCATTCGAGCTTATTATGAGCGATGGAATTACAAGCTTTGGAGAAAGACTATTCAAAGACTGTGCAAAAATGACCTGCAAAAAACTCCCTGAAAGTCTCACTACAGTCGGTGATTATGCATTCTCAGGGTGTGCATCTATAGATCCTGAATTTGGAAGTGACCTAACGGTTATCAAATATCACGCATTTGAATACTGTACCGGACTTACAACAAAGAGCCTTCCGGATTCAATAACAACTATAAAATATAATGCCTTTTATGACTGCTACAATATGCAGCTTGAGCATCTCCCAGATAGCTTGAAAGAGATAGAGATGTATACATTCTTTAATTGTAAGAATCTCCGTTTAAAGGATCTGCCCAGTAACCTAACGGAAGTTGGTTTTGGAGCCTTTACAGATTGTGAAAATATTGAGATTACTGAAATCCCGGAGGGAGTAACTGCGATATACACCCAGGCTTTTAGCGGATGTAAAAAGATAACAAGCATTCATTTCCCTGACAGTCTGAAGATTGTAAGAAGTACAGCTTTTCAGAATTGTAATGATCTTACGACCATAACAGGTGGAGATAATATCACTGACTTGGATGATAATGCATTTTTCGCAACCATAGCATATTCGGCTATACCAATTAAGACATATGTAGAGAGCAGTAATGAAGTCTTTAAGACATATGATTGGAGAAATAGTCAAAGAATGCTGCCTATAGTTGGATCATTTAAGGTAGTGGTACCGGCCATGGTATCACTAGACTATAAAGACTCATATTTGGAAGGAACAATCCCGATAAGGGTTGATACAACTAACTTTGTAGAAGGAGATGTTGTGTTTGTTACTACGGGATATGACATGGAGCTAAATGGCGCAGGTGACACAATTAGTGTGATTGTTAATAAGGATAAAGAGAGATGGTACAGCGGAGATGATTCCACAGGAGAAATAAATCTTATAGCTTACCCGGATAGCTTTGACAACCTGGATACATATGAAGGAGAACTGGTTCTGAATATCTTATCAGGACATCAATAAAACTTGGAAAAAATACCACCAGATTTTAGAAATACTGAAATCTGGTGGTATTTCATATGTGAAGGAGAGAAAAAGATAAAACGGAGGAGTATATAACAATGACACTAATTAAAAAGTTAAAAGAAAAAAAGGATGTAGCTTTAGCTACAGCGTATGTTGGATGCACATATGCAATGACAAGTACATGTTACGCAGCCGGAACAGATCTTGATATAAAGACGGTAATCACCAATGCCCTTAATCTTGTGTTTGGCGTTTTGGTATTCGGTGGAGTAATCGGAGCAATTACAGGAATCAGAGGTATTGCCAAAGGAGTCCAGGACGATGGATCAGGACCGGATTCACAAGCAGTTTCAAAAGGAAAGGGACAGCTTATTGCTGGAATTATCATGATGGCACCTGTACCGGTATTTAAGGTTCTTACAGGACAGACACCATCAACATTTGTAGGATCATTTTTCTAAAAACAAATACTCTCCTTAAAAATACATTAGTCATGGGCAGCGAAGAGCTGCCCATTATTTAGAAGGAGGCTTTCATGCCTATTAAGAAATCAGAAGAAAATCTGTTTATGGATGCAATAAAGAATACCGGGGCAGCCATCAGGTATAACAGAAAATTATATATGGTGCTTTTCGCTATCACAGTGATCTTGTTTACAGGGATATCGGTATTTGCAAAGGCTCCAAAAACAAAACCATCTGACTGGAAAGAAAGTCCCGGGCATATCAACAATGTCACCTTTTCTATGATAAATGACATATTCAGAGGAGATGATACAGGGGAAGTAGCTAAGCAGGTACAGGTAACGTATGACAATACCGCAAGTAACATAAAGATTGGCGGTCAGAATATCCAGAATCTTGGAGTAGTGATCAAATCAGTAAACGATATGTGTAAGGGACTTGCGCTGCTGTTCCTCATAATAACATTTCTTCTTGGGCTTTTATCCATAAGGGCTAGGGAACAGATGGATGAAGAACTGCTTAGGCGGTTTATCATGTTCATTTTCGGTATGGTGTGCATTTTTTATGCTATGACCTGGTGTTTTACTATTGCAAATATTGGATCGCAAATGGCGGGGAAGATCGCAAATGTTGGAACCGGCATTCAGAATGCAACGAATGCAGATATAGTGGACAAGATACAGTCCAAGATATGGGATGACACACATATAGCAAATTACGATCATGGAGGCGACGGTTTTACAGGAGGATTCGACTGGTTTGAAACCCAGATGGAAAACATTGGAATGAGCATGTCCTACATGGCTGAGCTTATTTTTCCATGGCTGTTATTAAAGATTGCAAGGCTCGTGGTTTCAATAGTTATCTGGGGAAGAGCCTTAGAAGTGATGATACTTGCAGCATTTTCGCCGCTTGGATTTGCTGAAACACCGGATGTAAATAATCCAGTATCCGGTGCAGGACTACATTTTATTAAAAACATGGTGGCGCTTTCCATATCGGGGGCAATCATAGTATTTTCCATGCTTGCTACAAATCAGATAATACTGAATCTGTTTTCAAATATCGTGGTAGGACAAAGCAGCACAATGAAACAGATCACGGATTCAATTTTCGGCATGGTAGTTGTTTCGTTTGCAAGGGTGGCGCTGGTAACCAGATCGCAGCAGATAGCAAGAAGCATTGTCTGCAGTATCTAAAAGAAGCTGGTTACCGTTAGCGACCGTATTTTGGTCGGTTACGGTATCCGCATCCGACCGTATTAAGTAGATATAAATTGTGTTTATAGAGGTGGAAGTATGCTTAGTAATCCGATAGAGAGTGAAATTGAAGTAGAACATAAGGTATTCAGGGATTTCAACATGAGGCAGCTTGTGTGTCTTCTGATAGGAGGAACTATAGCGCTTTGCATGTACATCTTCTTCAGAGATGTGATGCTCATGGTGATCTTTTCACTACCCTTTGCTACGATCCTTGGCTACATGTCACGAAAGGATGATTATGGAAGACCAGCGGAGGAAATCCTGAAAAAAAGACTTGAAAGATCAGTTTATAAAAATGACAAAAGGACAATAAGGACAAAGAACAGGTATGTAGCCCTTCTTAACAGAGGCTATGCGGATTTGAGAAAAGGGTCAAAACAGGGATTTTCACTAAAAAGGATCCGGGACCAGAGGGCAGTAAACAAGAGAAAAAATCTTAGTGACAAAAAATCCATAAAATAATTTTCAAAATTTTTAAAAAACAGAAATACGTTGGTATTTCATATATGGAAGATTGAAACGGACAAAAAGGAGCAGAACAAATGAAGAATGTAATGTCAAAAAAGAGGATTTTTGTAGCGGTTGTTATAGCAATACTTGCGAATGTAATACTGTTTGCATGCGAACATGCAGCAAAGAAAAGTCTGGAAAAGCAGACTGAAGCAGCAAGCTATTTAAATCTTGATACGAGAGCGACAACGTCCAAAGACAGGACATCACTTAATGAAGTCTTAAAGGACAGACAGGTTTATTTTTCCGGAATCGAAGATTCAAGCGTAAATGAAAACACAGTAGTTTATCTTGAGAATGCACCGGAAAATGAGGATATCTACATGGTTTATAAGATCATTGATAAGGAGACCGGTGATATTTATGAGGTCACAGATCTTATTCCTGCTGGAGAACATGTAGAGTGGGAACCTTCACTTATCCTTCCAAAGGGTGAGCATACACTTATTTTCAATGAGACACCATATTTTAAATGGGATGAGTCTGAGACAGGATATGTGCAGCTGACACAGGCAAATAATGAAGTAGTATTTACAGTTTTATAAGGAAGAGGAGAACAAAATACAATGAAAAAGAGAGTTTTTACAGGATTAATGGCAATGGTTATGGCACTTTCTATGCCTATCACGACATTTGCTGCAGATCAGGAGTTTACACAGGATGGCGTTGCGGCTATCAAGGTCACATGCCAGGTTGATAGTAATTATACAGTAAAGCTTCCGGCGGCTCTTTCGCTTGAGGATGCCGGAGATAACACCTTTAAGGCAGAAGCATGGGTAGGAGCAAGTGGAAATATACCTGGGAATAAAAGACTGCTTGTTGTTCCGACTGATGGAGAGATGAAGAATGGCATATTAACAGATGAAGCTAAAGCACAAGCTGATGAAATGGTGGAAAGTATTCAGAACGGATATTTGAAAACTTTAGATACTGATGAGTATACTTGCGACATTCAGTTTAGAAATACTGAGAATCCAAATAAGACAGTAAAGGGGAAAATATCTCAGTACGCAGTAAGCTTTAAATCTCCGTACAATTCAAGAGCGTCTGAGCTTGGCGAAATGACTCTCTCTGAACAGGGATCTAATACAAAAGCGATACTTTCTGTACGGGTTAATGAGCCAGCTGCTTACGAAGGAACAGTTTTATATACATTTAAGCTTGTTGATGATAAGGATATCTGATGAAAAAAAGATTATTGGGATTATGTGCAGTTTTTGCAGCTGCACTTATCATCCCTACGAGTGTTAGTGCCAAAGAGTATATGGGAGATGGCTATGCTACAATTCCAGCAAAAGTTGAAGGGGAGAGAATAATAACCACTGACTATAAAGTGGTGCTTGACCCTTATTTAACACTTGAATGGATTGGAAAAAACAATTATGAGGGAAAGTACAATGTAAGTGTTGATGGGAAACTTGCCAAGGGTTATGTGGTAAAGGTAAGACCGGATAAACAGTTCTTAGTGGCTTCCGGGAACAGAAAAATTAATGGTTATGTATCACAAAAAGGCGATTTATGGGCCGATAAAAGCGTATCTCATAAAGAAGCCGGTATTCCATACAGCATTTACAGGGATGCACTTCCTATAGGTAATGGCACATATTCTGGAGCAACAGGAACGGCAAGGATTACTATTCCTGGGGATGGAAATTATGAAGGCAGAATCGTCTTCAATTTTAAAGTGGAAAAAGTGGGATGAAACAGAAAAAAGAAGGGACATCTTTAAAAATATTAAATGGGATCATCAAAAATGATCCTTATGCAGCGAAGGTCAGTTCCTGCAAGATAACAGCGCAGGATTCTGTACCAATCTTTGCTGTTCATGAAAAGGAAAATCTCATAGAGACATATCCGGGATTTTTTACAAGACAATACTATATAACCGAGAACAACTATCAGACAGAGACCATGGAGTTGCAGGATAGCATGCTTAAAAAATGGAGGAGCTTTATAAACTCCATAGGCACAAACTGCGAATTTGCCATTACCATACACAACAAGAATATAAATATGGCGGATTTCAGGGAGAGTGTCCTGAAAAAGGAGATGGGTGACAGCCTGGACTATCTTAGAAGTGAGCTAAATGGCATTACTATTGACAGGATTCAGGAAGGTAAAAATGGTATTGAGAAAAAGAAATATATGACCGTGGGTCTTCACACCAAGGATCTTTCCAAGGCCTTCGCTTCTTTTAACCGTCTCGATAGGGAAATATCACAAGGAATGCGAAAGATACAGTCTGATGCAAGGGTAACACCTATAGGAGAAAGACTTTCCATCCTGTTTGATATGTATAATCCCGGGAAGCAGGGTCAGCTTCTTTCAAAAAGGAGAAGATCCTTTGGGGCAGATGAAAATCGGTCGCTTAGCATTGATTTTGAAAACATACGTGGCATGGGAATAGGAATTAAGGACCTGATAGCACCTTCATCTATGCAGTTTTTTCCTAAATACATGAGACTTGGCAGGAAGTATGTAAGAGTAATGAGAATCTCAGAACTTCCAAACATGCTCTCTGATGAGTTTTTTGTACGGCTTACAGATGTAAGCTTCAACATGGTTACTACCATAAACATAAGACCAATGCAGAACAAGGAAGCAAGTGCCCTTGTGACAAAGAACCTAACTCTTGCACAGAGTGCAAAAAGAGATTCCCTTAAGGCACTTGCAGGTGAGAACTTGTCAGAAGAATTTGTTCCTCTTGGGATCAGGGAACAGGTAGACAGGGCTATGGATCTTAGGTCCGACATGATCAACGAAGATGAAAAACTCTTCAAAACTACCTATACGCTCATGTTTTATGCTGACTCAATGGAAGAACTTTCACAGTATACAGAAGAGATAATATCCAATTGTCAAGGTGATGTAGTAGGCTGCGAGATAATGTATGACTATCAGGAAGAGGGATTTAATACAACAATGCCACTTCTTGATGTCGAGATTCCTTATCACAGAAGAAGGACGTTAAAATCCACTTCTGTTGCAACAATGGCGCTGCCATTTTCGAATCTCGAACTAAATGATAAGGACGGCATAAATTATTCCCAAAATCTGCATACAAGAAGTCTTATCCTTTATAATAGACTTCTTACACAGAACTACAACGGGTTCATTTTGGGAACACCGGGATCCGGAAAGAGTCTTCAGGCAAAGGTTGAGATGCTTAATGTCCTATTGGGTAGTAATTCCGACCTTATAGTAATAGATCCAGAAGCGGAATACCTTGCTCTTTCAAAGCTTGTAGGCGGAGAGACTATTAAAATTGAGCCGGGCGGCAGATGGCATATCAATCCCATGGAAATAAACTCATCTTATCAGTGGACTAATGAGGATGATACAGAGGAGACAAATCCTATATTAGCAAAGGCGGATTTCATTCTGAAGCTGATGGAAGTTATTGTAAAATCACCATTTGGAATGAATTCTGTACAGGAGACCATAATCGATGAATGCGTCCATAAGCTATATGAACCCTTCATCGACAGCAGGGGAAGGCTCATGAAAATTCCACCTGAAGATATGCCTACACTTACTGATCTTCAGATAGCACTTGCAGAAAGACCGGAAATGGAAGCAAAGGAGCTTGCCATTGCCTTAAAGCTGTATACAGGAAAAGGATCACTAAATACCTTTGGATTTAGGTCAAACGTAAATCTTCATGACAGATTCATCGTTTATAACATAAAGGATATCGGAGATAAACTAAAGCCGATAGCGATGCTCATTATCCTTGACAGTATTCTTAACAGGCTCATGGAGAACAGAAGAAAAGGTAAAAACACTTGGTTCTGGGTAGATGAGATTTATCTTTTGTTTGCGGATGAGCGAAGTGCAGCATTTTTAAATATGCTGTATAAAAGAGCAAGAAAGTATGGCGGAGTCCCGACTGGTCTTACTCAGAACGTAGAAGATCTTTTGGAGTCAGATACCGCAAGAAAGATGCTTTCTAACTGTAATTTTGTAATGATGCTTAATCAGGCACCAAATGACAGGGAGAAGCTAGCGGATCTGCTTAATCTTTCAGCCTCGCAGATAGATGTGATAACATCTGCTCCTGCAGGACAGGGGCTTATATTTACAGGATCAAATTGTGTTCCTTTTGCAAGTACATTCCCCAAATACCAAAAGGATGGAGTAACGCCAAATCCTATATATAAGGTGCTTACTTCAAACATGAAGGAAATTACCGAGTTTGAAAAGGCAGATAAGAGGAAGCAGATCCTTGAAAGAAGGCAGGAAAGAGGAGCCTAAGAATTCTTCATTTTTCTCACATATAGAGCGCAGATACCGACATATGGTACCTGCGTTTTTTACATATATATGTGAATAATGGGATAAAATAAGTGTATGAGGAACAAGAATGGTTCTTTGAAGTTATAATAATATCAGGTTTTAGCGAACATGTTTGGGGATTAGGAATGGGTAATAGAATTGTTGAAAGACTGATGGAGAACTATTTCAAATGAATAATCCGTGGGAAGAGATAAGCCTTGAAGACTATGAGAATCATATGAAGCTAGATTCTGTAAGACAACTTCAGGCTATGAACAAGATCATGAAAGAGCAGTTTGAGGCATATCCGGTAAAAACAGCAATGGTATTTGGTGTTGCCGGAGGAAATGGCCTTGAACATGTGAGACAAGAAAAGTATCAGGCAGTTTATGGTATAGATATAAATGAAGGATACCTAAAAGCAGCTTCAGAACGATATGCAAAGTTATCTGAAGTATTACAATTTGTGCGAATAGATTTGCTCACAGAAGTAGATAGATTGCCTAAGACAGAGCTGATAATAGCAAATCTGCTGATTGAATACATTGGATATCAGGCTTTTCAAAGGTCGATATGCCATGTAAAACCTAAGTTTGTATCATGCGTCATCCAGATTAATACAGATGATAGGCAGTGGGTTTCGGATTCACCATACATTCATGCATTTGATGGTCTTGATAGTATCCATCATCAGATGGAAGAAGCTGAATTAGCTATAGCCATGAAGGGAATCGGGTATAAAGAAATCTTGCGTTTGGAAGAGAAATTGCCAAACGGGAAGGCACTTATAAGAATGGATTTCTGTAATGGTTCCTAAGGAGATTGATATCAATGGGGAATACTAAAATACAAAAGCTAAGCGTAAATGGAACAGAATATGAAATCAGGAAGCTCTTGGGAAAGGGCAAAGGTGGTTATTCTTATTTGGCAGAAAAAGATGGCAGGCAATATGTGTTGAAGCAGATTCATCATGAACCATGTTCGTATTATCAGTTTGGAAACAAGATTCAGTCTGAAATAAACGACTATAAGAGATTGTCTGCTATAGGAATCAAGATGCCTATCATGCTGGATGTGGATATTGAAAATGAACGTATCGTTAAAGAGTTTGTTGATGGGGATACTATTTATGACCTTGTTCTTCAGGACAAGATGCAAGCGGACTATTTGGAACAGGTAAAAGCAATGTGTAAATTACTGTATCCGGCAAAGACCAATATCGACTATTTTCCAACAAATTTTGTTGTTAATGATGGCGAGATTTTCTATATCGACTATGAGTGTAATGACTACATGGAAGAATGGAATTTCGAAAACTGGGGTATTAAGTACTGGTCAAAAACACCTGAATTTTTACAGTATGTCGAGGAACAAAATGGATAAGCAGATTCTTTTTGATAACATGGATAGGATACATACAACTGACATGGGAGCGGACCGTATAAAGAAAAATCTTTCGCTCGATGAAGTTGATGTTGTAGATTGGTGTAAATCTAAAATAATGTCGGAAAAGGCAGAGATAAGTAGGCAGGGAAAGAATTGGTACATTTGTGTCGAAGGCTGTATTATTACTGTGAATGCCAGCAGTTACACAATTATAACTGCGCACAAAGAAAAGCGATAGTATTACGATAAAATTCCAGTAGGATATATGACAATAGAGAGGTTGATATGAATTTTCTATTTGTAGCACTTGGTGGTGCCTTGGGTGCAGTAGCGCGATATGCAATAAGTCTGATTCCTGTTAAGACTTATTTTCCGATATTAACTCTGATTACAAATATCCTCGGTGCCATACTAATTGGATTCGTTGTTGGAATTACCAGTAACCGAGAAAGTGTATCTGATAATACCATTCTTTTCTGGAAGACAGGGGTGTGTGGAGGGTTTACCACATTCTCTACATTTTCCCTTGAAGCTTTTAATTTGTTTGAGAAGAAACAATATATGAATGGCGGATTATATGTGGCACTGAGTTGTTGTTGCTGCATATTTGGAATTCTATGCGGGAAGAAACTTGCGACGATAATAAAACTTTGAATTTCAGGATAATGAAATAAGCAAATCGGGATTAGTGGAGTAGAACATGGATAAAAAAAGGGCTTTGTCTGGCGCCATAACATTTATAACCCTGATGGGAATCGTAAGTCTGTTTTCGGACATGACTCATGAAGGCGCCAGAAGCATATTGGGCGAATATCTGAACCTCGCAGGGGCATCCGCTGCAACCATCGGATTTGTGTCCGGTATAGGAGAATTGTGTGGGTATTCACTAAGGCTCATATCCGGATTTATAGCAGATAAAACGAAGAAATACTGGACATTTGTTATCACAGGCTATGTAATACAGGTTCTGGCGATTCCTGCACTGGCAATCGTACCTGAACATGGCTGGGTTTGGGCCTGCGGTCTTGTGATCCTGGAGCGTATCGGAAAAGCGATAAAAAAGCCTGCCAAAAACACATTGGTAAGCTTTGCGGCAAGCGAGATCGGAACCGGAAAAGGCTTTGCCTATCAGGAGTTTCTGGATCAGCTTGGCGCGTTTCTCGGACCGGTACTGCTTTTTGTAACAGCTCTTGTAAAAGGTACAGACGACCTTTTTACAACATATAGGATCTCTTTTGCGATACTGCTTGTTCCTGCAATGATCACCATAGCTCTTGTTTTGACAGCAAAGATAAGATACCCTGATCCGGAGATCTTTGAAAAGCAGGAAGATAAACCGGCAAGCTTTGAATTCAGGAAGTCATTTGTTCTGTTCATGGCGGCCATCTGCTTTTTTGCTTTTGGCTTTGCAGACTTCACCCTGATCACACTTCATTCGGCTAATACCGGAGCATTTAATGAATCCATGCTCAGCCTGCTATATGCTGGGGCAATGGCTGTGGATGCCTTTGCTGCACTATTCTTTGGCTGGCTTTATGATAAGGTCGGGCTGAAGGCTCTGATCATTTCCACACTATGCAGCACATTCTTCTCATGTTTTGTTTTTATGACTGGAAATGCCTGGTTGATCGGAGCTGGGATAATTCTGTGGGGGATTGGAATGGGTGCGCAGGAAAGTATTATGAAAGCAGCTGTCAGCGGAATCGTCCCGCGTTCCATGCGAAGCACCGGTTTCGGAATATTTGAGACAGGATTTGGTATTGCGTGGTTTCTGGGAAGTTGGCTTCTCGGTGCCCTGTATGATTTGAATCCTGTGTATCTTGTCACTGTGTCTGTGGTATCACAGTTTCTGGCGATTGCATTTTATGCTTTATGCCTCCGGTGCAATAAGACAGAGTGCTAACAGTTCCAGTTTGTTGGAATGAACATTATACCGGAATTTAAAGAAAGACTGTGAAGAATGCTTATACAGCATTCTTCGCAGTCTCTTTTGATGTAACGGTATTTTCTTTTGAACCAAAGGTAATGAAGAATAACATCATAAAGATGAGTCCAAAACCTATGGCATCGTAGATGGTGAATCTACTCTTTAAAACAAATGTTGAGATAAGGGCGGCTGTTATTGGTTCAGCAAAACTGTAAAGAATAGCCTTTTGCGGACCGATCTTTGAGACTCCGCTTATGTATAGGGTAAATGCACAAATATTACCGATAACGACAACAAAGAGTATTCCCAATATTCCCATAAGGTTTGGAATGTAGTGTATTTTCCAGGTTCTAAAAGCTATCCCCAAGAGTGCACCGCCAAGTAAAAATGACCATCCCTGAGCCACGATGACAGGAATGATATTTGTAATCTTCGGTGCAAGTACGTTGTATATCATTACGCAGAAAGCACTGCCGATACCGGCAATAAGTGCAGGAAGTGGTAATGAGATGTGCTTTAGATCACCATGTGTTGTTAACAGGAAAACACCGGTTATTGCTAAAAGTATGGATATG
>NZ_FOBE01000007.1:0-146758 GCF_900109475.1 Butyrivibrio sp. ob235 | reverse complement strand
AACAGGGCGAATTTCATCATCCGACAGTATGCTTCTGCCATAGAGGCATTTGACTCTTACAGGCCTCTTTTTCCCAATCAGATGCAGGTGTATAAACTTGTAAGTGAAACCCTTGAAGGGACAAAATATCATGCAGCTGGTTCATGGCTTTCTTATAATGCCCTTGATTATCTTCTGAAGAGTACCAGGGATAAGGCGTACTATGGTATTCCATCTCAGGCTAACCAGCAGATACTTAAGCTCCTTCTTAGGGATTACAAGTCGTTTTTTGAAGCAGTGAAGGCGTACGCCAAGACACCATCTGCATTTACGGGGCGTCCCCGTATGCCGGGTTATGTACGCCAGGGAAAATACAAGACTGCCATCCTTACGAATCAGATATGCAGGATAAAGGAAGATTCCTATATACGTTTCCCCGGGACAGCTAAGACTTTAAGACTTGGCAGGGACTTCCCCGAGGGGAAACTTAAGGAAGTACGGATAAAACCACATGGTAAGGACTTTGTGATGGATGTGGTGATCGATGTCTTAACAGTGGGTATAGAGCCTTTGGATGACAAGGGTGTTCTCAGATCTCTTTCATCAAAAGATGACATTTCCGATATCAGGGTCATGTCGATAGATCCGGGTACGGACAATATAGCAGCTGTAGCGAACAACTTTGGAGCAGAACCGTTTGTGGTAAAGGGCGGACTGATAAAGTCAGTAAACCAGTTCTACAACAAAGAAATGGGGCGGCTCTCATCATGTGCCATGAAGTGCAATAACAGATACCGCACCAGGAAAATGAACATACTCACTGAAAAGCGCAACAGGCGCATAAAGGATGAGTTCCATAAGATAAGCAGACAGCTAGCAGACTATGCGAGGGATAACCACGTAGATGCAGTAGTGATGGGGCATAACGTATTTCAGAAACAGGAAGCGGATATGGGGCATATCAGTAACCAGAATTTTGTGCAGATACCAATGCTGATATTTGCAGATATGCTAAGATATAAGCTTGCTGAATACGGTATAAGATTTGCCCTGACCGAGGAGAGCTATACATCGAAGGCTGATTTTCTTGCCATGGATCCGATTCCCATGTATGAAAAAGGGAAGAATAAAGAATACTCTTTTTCAGGAAGAAGGATAAAAAGAGGACTGTACAGGCACTACGATGGAACAATAACAAATGCAGATATAAATGGAGCTGCCAATATCTTAAGAAAAGTATTCCCAAAGGTAACCCAATGGGATAGAGGCATAGTGGACATGCCCTGTTCTTTGGGATGCGTTAAGCATCCCAAAGGTTCATGCCGCTCTGCGGCATAACAGAAACCTCTTCCGACGCAGAGTCGGTGGAGGTAGTTCATGTTTTCAGATGGGGCGAAGAGGGCAAATCAATCTCTGACATGATGGAGGAGGCAGATGCAAAGCTCTACTATGGTAAACGAAATGGCAAAAACCAGGTTGTTAGTGAGTTATAGTATAAAGTGCCTCGTCACCCTTAAAAGTATTCTGGTAACGAGGCACTTTTATGTTAAATAGGATATAAATTATTTTTATGATATGGGTGTCAAAAGTCAAAAATGCGTACATGCTTGCATGTTAAGCATTTTGACTTTATGACCCGAACAAATATGAGGAATAAGCAATTTACGCAGTAAATTAGCGGTTTCCGAATATTTGCAGAATTGCGAAAATGACTTTAGTCATGGAGCAATTCGTATATCATATGGTGTCAAAAGGTACTTTTGACACCTACATCATTTTCATACTTTAAATACATTTATAAGGTTTTCTATTTCTTCTGAAGAATCACTTACAGCGGTAGCACTGTGATCAACACCTTTAGAATTCTCTGCAACCATCTCAGCGCTGGATGTGAGGTGTGTTGCGGTAGCACTTACTTCCTGAGTACTTGCTGACTGTTCCTCTGAAATGGCTGCCATAGAGGTTGCAATTTCATCTACACTGCCGACTTTGGATATCATTTCTCCAACAATATCGCTGGTTTCGTCAAGATTCTTGAAGATTTCTTCAAAGGTAGCGCCTGCAGTATCAACAGCATCCATGTTAGAGCGAATCTCATCCATGTTGGATTGAGATTTGCGTGAAAGCTCCTCAATCTGAATAGTGATATCCTTTATGATGGAAGATATCTGTTGGGTTGAATCAGCAGAGTTCTGCGCAAGCTGTCCAATTTCCTGTGCAACAACGGCAAAACCTTTTCCTGCTTCACCTGCTCTTGCAGCTTCAATGGATGCATTAAGTGACAGGAGATTAGTCTGGCTGGAGATGGAATTGATCATATCTACGATTGAGTTAATCTTCTGGGCGGACTCTCCAACTACCGAAACAACCTCGTTCATATCTGACATTGATTGTGATATTCCTGTCATACCATTCTGGACAATTTCCATGTCTCGCTGTCCGTCTTTTGCCTTAGTAACAAGAGAATCCATGACATCTCTTGTCCGCTGGCTCTTGCCTGTGAGGTCTGATACCTCCTGGGCAAGGGTTGTTGCCTGATTGGCAAGTTCTGTCACAGCGTCTGCCATATCATCCATAGCACCCTGTATCTGTTGCATGGCCTTTGACTGTTCATCGGCCTGGTAATTCAGGTCGCTTGATGCACTCTTGGAATTATTCGCTTCTCCTGAGAGAGCCTTCGTCAGGAACCCAACCGCCGCCATCATAGAAGTAATCTTTACCAAAGGCAAGGTATACATCGCTGACTACTCCGGGATAGGCTTTCATTCCGGGTTCCAAGGATTTTAAGATTGCAGCATCATCTGCGTAGTCTGAAACCTGAAGTGTATCGGCATACGCATTGTAATAGGAAACAATACCCTCCATCATTCCGGAGATGTCGGACGCATTTTTTTTTGCTTCCTGCTGTAGTCCGTTATTCGCCATAGTATAATCCTCCATTGTAGATTGTAGTAACATGATTATATTTTAAGCGATATAGCGTAATGGGGATAAATCGTGTATTAATTATTTGTTATTTTTATATTAATAAATGTCGGATTCTCCGCAAATTAAGAAGTGTTCCATCTAAACCTCAAATTATAGAATTACTTATGAACAGACTAATTTGTGCATAACGCAGTATTTAAGAGGTGGAACATAATGAAAAAAACAAAATGGAACGATAACTGGCTTTTCTGGAACAGCAAGAATGCCTTTGCTCTAGTGTGGAGCATTCCTGAAAATGCGAGAAAAATTACACTTCCCCATGATGCGATGATAGAGACAGAGACCCATGCTGATTCGCTTAATGGCGGCAATACAGGATTCTATGATGGTGGTTCCTATACTTATGTGAAGTTTTTTGAATCAAAAAAGGGTGACAGAAGCAGGAATATAATGCTCTTATTTGAGGGTGTTTACATGAATACCTTTGTCTATGTTAACGGTCAGCTTGCTGCTAACAGACCTTATGGATATTCAGAGTTCACAGTTCCGATTTCTCAGTTTTTAAAGGAAGAGGGCGAGAATGAAATTCGCGTTCAGGTGAGAAACAATGCATGTCAGAACAGCCGCTGGTACACAGGCTCCGGAATCTACAGAGACGTATACCTTCTTGAAGCGGATAATACTTATATAAAGGAAAACAGCTTCCTGATAACTACTGAAGAATGTAATGAAGAAGAGGCAACAGTACATCTTAAGGCATCTGTAAGGAATGCGGATATAGCGCCAAAAGACCTTGTTATCAGCTTTGGAATTTTGGACAGGAATGGAGAGCTTATTGCTTCCGATCAAAAGGTAATCAGCGCTAAGGCTAATTCTGAGATGACTGTTTTTTCAAGATTATATGTAGACAAGCCATCACTTTGGTCTGATGAAAATCCCGCACTTTATAAGGCTGAAGTTACGGTGTTCGAAGCAGAGGAAGAGAATGACGGGCAGACAGGCTGCGGAGAATCTCTGGATGATGAAACGGAGATCTTCGGTATCAGAAAGCTGAGACTTGATGCAAAGCATGGCCTTAGAGTGAACGGAAAAAGTGTTAAGCTTCGTGGAGCCTGCATTCACCACGACAGTGGAATCTTAGGGGCAAAGACCTTTTATGAAGCTGAATACAGAAGAGTTGCTATATTAAAAAAAGCCGGCTTTAATGCCATAAGAATGTCTCATCACCCTGCGGCACCTGCACTTGTAAAGGCCTGTGATGAACTCGGAATGTATATCATGGATGAAGCCTTTGATATGTGGACCAGGGCAAAATCAGACTATGACTATAATCTGTATTTCATGGACTGGTGGGAGCGTGATGTGGAAGCGATGGTCATGAAGGACTACAACCATCCTTCCGTTATTCTGTATTCAATCGGTAATGAAATTCCTGAGATCGGAACAGATGAAGGCGCAAGGCTTGCTGCAGAAATCAGCGGACTTTGCCACAAGCTGGATCCTAACAGATATACCCTTGCTTCAATAAACGGAGTGTTTGCGGCAGGAGATGCTGTGCCTAAGATTACTGCAGATGTTGCTGCATCTGTAGAAGATGGTGATGATTCCATAAACGTAAATGATTTCATGACTATCATGGATAAGTACATGGATAAAATTGTCGTACATCCTGAGATCACAAAGCGTCTGGACAAGGCCTGTGCAGCAACTGACATAGCAGGTTATAACTACATGACAGCACGTTACAGCCTTGATGCCAAAAAGGCTCCTAACCGTGTTATTGTCGGTAGTGAAACCTATCCTCCTGAGATTGCTGTAAACTGGAGAGAGGTTACAAAATACCCTCAGGTTATCGGAGATTTCACCTGGACAGGCTGGGACTACCTGGGAGAAGCAGGCGTAGGAATTCCTGCATATAAATTCGGTGAGGGCGGCTTTGGCGCACAGTTCCCTGCTAAGCTTGCTTATACAGGAGATATTGATATCACAGGCTTTAGAAGACCTTTATCATATTACAGGGAGATTGTTTTCGGACTAAGAAAAGCTCCTTATATAGCAGTTCAGGATCCCGCACACTATGGCGAGAAACTGATAAAGACACCCTGGGTAATGAGTGATACTGTTTCAGGATGGACCTTTAGCGGATATGAAAATAAGCCGGTTGTGGTTGAGGTTTATTCTTCAGGGGATGAGGTGGAATTATTCCTTGATGAAAAATCCATAGGAAAGAAAAAGGTTGTGGAAGGGGATAACTGCAGAACTCTTTTTGAAACAACTTATCAGCCGGGAACCTTAAAAGCTGTGGCATACAAAGATGGCGAGAACATAGGCGAATATGAGCTAACTACTGCAGTGGGAGATATGAAGCTTTTTGCTGAGGTAGATGGAAATATATTGGAAGATAGTGAGATAGTATACGTGAATCTTTCTCTTCAGGACTCTGATGGAGATGTTTTCATAAACTCTGATCAGAGTATTACGCTTGAGCTTGAAGGTGACGCTGAGCTTTTAGGCTTTGGATCAGGTAATCCCAAAGAGCAGGAGCCTTATAGTAGCAATACTTCAAATACCTGGAATGGACGTGCTCTGGCTATTGTCCGTAAGACACCGGGAAAAAAAGTCGTTCTCAAGGCAGGTATAGATTCAGGTATTAAAACTGAAATAGTACTGTGATAGAAAATTAAATAATTCGAGATATCATGTAATATAATGGAGTTTCCCCGATAACTGTCCGGAATCTAAAATATTAGGCCGGATTATTATTGGGGATTTTTATTTATATTTATGCATATTAAAAAATGTCGGATATAGATAAACATATTACATGGAGCAGGAAGTATTACCTTGCTATTATAATCTCACAAAGCAAAAAACATTGTTTACCACATTTAAAAAACATGAAAAGGAGAAGGACAATGGGGAACAATAGTAATTCTACAAATAAAGCAGAAGTCGGTGGTGCCTTTAGATGGTTCCATGCTACTTCCGTAAACGGCGGCGCGATGATGGTAGCTGCAGTACTGGCAAGTTATCTGTCTGTTTATATGACGGATACATTAGGGATTCCGGCAGCTATATGCTCAGTAATAATGTTTATAGCAACTCTCTGGGATGCGATAAACGATCCGATGATGGGTGTGATCGCTGACAGTACACATACAAAGATGGGACGTTACAGGCCTTACTTCCTGTTTGCACCGGTTCTGCTTACATTCTTTGCAACTATGGTCTGGGTAGACTGGGGCTTTACAAATACTACGGCTAAGGCTGCATACATTCTTATTATGTACATCGGCTACGGAATGACAGTTACTATGTACACAATGCCTCAGATGGCAATTCTTCCTGCAGCTGTTAAGAATGACGGCGAGAGAAATAAGATAATCACAATGGGAGCAGGATGTTGTGCCGCAGCATTTACAGTAGGTAACACCTTTACTCCAAACATCACAGGCTTCTTTAACAGCCTTGGATTTTCAAATGGCTATGTGCCCTACATGATCATTTGCGGTATTCTTTCATTTATTTCCTTCTGGGGACTTTTTAAGGCTTCAAAGGGACAGGAGAGATATCTTGCAAAGCCTGAAAAGAATCCTCTTAAGGGAATTGGAATGGTATTAAAGCACAAGGAAGTATATCCTAACATCATTGCCTGGGTAATGGCTTCAATGGGATATGGACTTATGTTTTCATCATCAGTTTACTACATGATGTATTATTACCAGAGACCTGACCTTATAGGTGCATACATGGGTGTTATTTCAATCGGCGCACTTATTTCAATGGTAGTTGCAATGCCTATCGTTCTTAAGGTATTTAAGACCGGACAGAGAGCACTTTGCTTCTCTCAGGTGACAACAATAGCATTATATGTAGTTCTTTTCTTCTTTGGAAAGACAAACTTTATCTTCCTCTGCGTGCTTACCTTCCTCGCATCTGTAACAGGAGCTATGCAGAACGCACTGGTTAACATTCTTGTAAATGATACTATTGATTTCATCATGTACAAGGAAGGAAAAACAGCAAACGGACTTGTTTCATCAATCAAGGGATTTGCACAGAAATGTGGTAACACGGTTACTAATTCAGGTATACTGGCAATCCTTGCAGCTTCAGGGTATGTGGCAGGTGCCATTGGACAACAGCCCGAATCAGCTATGTTTGCTCTTAACTTCATCAAGTTCGGAGCACCCAGCATTACAGGAAGCATTGTTATTCTCTGTGTAGTATTTGGACCAATCAAGCACTACAAGAAAGAGATAGAAGAGATGAAGTCCAAAATGCATGCTGAGGACAGTGAGAATAGTCTGAAGAAGGCTGTTTGATAAGAAAAAAGGGAACTGAGTCCGCATACGGTCTCGGTTCCTTTTTCAGTGTGTGAAGTTTGATTTACATTACTCATGTGAGAATGGAATGAAGGGGCTGTCCTTTTTATTGGACTTTCTGAAATCGGCCGGTGAGCAGCCATAGGTTTTTCTGAATACCCTGGAAAAATGATCGGCGCTGTTATACCCTATTTCTTCAGCTATTTCATTTACCTTCTGGTCGGTATTTATAAGCAGATTTACTGCATCACGCATACGAAGATTCTTAATAAGATCCGTGAAGTTTTTTCCGGTATTCTGCTTTATGAGTGTGCAAAGATGCGGCTCCGAATAGTGAAAAAACTCGGCAAGAGAGGACAACGAAAGTGTCTGATAGTTGTGCTGAATATATTGCAGTACAAGTGAAAAATCAGAATCAATATCATAGTTGTAAAAGGATATTGTCTTGCTGTAGTTTCGGAGAAGATTAGCAAAAAATAAATTGATTATGTTAATACAGCAGTTGTTACTATACCCGTCAGGAGCCTCTGATTCGATCAGAAGCTTTCGAAGGAAAATTCTGCATTCCATATTGTTTTCAGTAAAGAGCATAAGGTAATTGGGCCTATCCTCATTTCTAAGGATGTGCCTGAAAAATCCTGACAAAAGATCCTGATGAAGCATAAGTGAAGTGAAGGTACTTTCGAAGGTACTTTTCCTGATGCAAACGGTATAAACTATGCTGGTTTCATCATCTATGATGTAGTCATGATTGGAGCCCGGAGCAACTATACATACTTCACCTTCGTGCATCTTATGGGCAGTTCCCTCAAAATACAGAGTGCCCGCACCCTTTATCACAAAATCCAGCTCAAAATAATTATGCCTGTGAGCATAATTTCTGGTAAATCGCGGATGACGAATAGTGAAGACATCATAAAACTGAGGAATGATTTTTTCCTCACCTACATAGGAATTTATTGCATGCTCTACATCATAATGAAGAGGTATATTATCCACAAGCTTATCAAATTCATCATCACTTACTGACAGGGCATCTGCAGGAAGCCTGAAAAAAGATGGCGATGTACTAAGAAGCCCCTTTTCATTCATGCGCTGCATCATTTCGGTAAACTGAATCTTCATACCTGTGCGCTTGTAATATGAATTCATTTCATTTTGGAATTTTCCATAAGTCGTATATTTTTTCATGGCTATATCATAACATACTAAAATTCTTTTGAAAAAATAATGCAGATATTCTTTCAAAGCACTTTTTATGCGGAACAGGTACAACGGCTCGTATGATAACTGATGCAACAAATCTTCCTGTACGCGGTTATAATTCAGGCCCACTTGGCGGTGACCAGCAGATCGGCACTAAGATAGTAGAGGGGATATTTAATCACTGTATAAAACTGTGATTAGCCAGTCGGTAGTCTCTGGGACTGCAGCCATATATTCTGCGGAACAGACGATGGAAAAAGCTGGTGTTGTCATAGCCTACAGAGATAGCGATATCGGCAATAGGTGCATTTGAACGAACAAGAAGAGAGCAGGCCCTTTCAAGGCGCTTCTCCTGAAGGAAATCCTTGAAGGTGTGGCCTGTTTCTTTTTTTATTATGCGACTAATTGTGTATACATCTGCTTTTTCTGTTGCTGCAAAATCCTTAAGAGATGCGGTTTTGTAGGATGTATCAATATAGGAGAGGAGCTTAAGCGTTATCTCCTGTTCATAGGAATTCGAAGCAATATGAATAAGCTCAGAATGATTTGTGAGATTAAGGAAAAGAAGTCCCACAGTGGCCTGGTTTATGGTTCTGTTGTTTTTGTCGGAGTTCAGCATATTCCATATCAGGTTTTCCATTAAATTCTGAATGGGAAGAACATCCGAAACATTAAAATACATGTAGTTGCTGGTCAAATCCTTTCTGGTGAGGCAGCTTATTATGAAGTCTCTAAGGGCGCTTGGCTGAGCTCCCATCATAGGAAGCACCACATCAAAAAATTCCGGAAGTATCATGAAATTAACTGCAATATCATTCTCACCTGCCGGATATATTTCCTGAGTGGCATGCTGATTCAGGAAAAGAAGATCGCCTTCTTTCAGAATAATTTCCTGACCATCCACGATATGTCTTGTAGTACCATTGCACATATAAATGAACTCAACATAGTTGTGAGTATGCTTCGGAAAGTGAATAAAGCGCACATGCGGACGCATATCTATAAGGCGTCCGTTTTTTAATACCCTCGCTGAGTCAATCTCATCTGCGTGTTTGGACGTTTCTGGCGCGTAATACAGGTCGCGGTTTATATACTCGTTACCATCTAAAATTGATTGTTCTTCATCAGTGATAACGCTGAGTTTGTCTAGTAGTTCTTTGTTCATGACAGGTCTCCTTGCGTTTCTATATTGCTAACTTATCATGAATGATTGCTATCTGCAACAAAGGACGCATTTTTCTTCACACCTGGACCTTAAAAATTACGTATGGGAGTTTTAATATAATTCCAAGATGCTAAAGACGAGAGTTTTTAGCATTCTCTAAATAATTATTCGGGTTGTAAAAGGATAGGAAGAAAGGGAAGGTTATAAAAAATGATAGTTAAGGAAAGATATGAAGCAGCAAAAGAGCGTTATGCAAAGCTTGGCGTTGATACAGATAAGGCTATCAGCGAACTTGAAAAAATCAGTCTCTCAATGCACTGCTGGCAGGGTGATGATGTAGTCGGTTTTGATCAGAAGGGACCTCTTAGCGGAGGAATTCAGACAACAGGAAATTATCCGTATAAGGCTACAACACCTGAGCAGCTCATGCAGGATATAGATGAGGTATTCACACTTGTACCCGGAAAACATAAGCTCAATCTTCATGCCTGCTACGCAGTATTTGAAGGTGATGAATGGGTAGACAGAGATAAATTAGAGCCTAAGCACTTCAAGGCCTGGGTAGATTTTGCAAAGAAGCATGGCATTGGCCTTGATTTCAATCCCACAATGTTCTCTCATCCTATGGCAGAGAATGCAACACTTTCATCCGAGGATGAGACTGTTAGAAAATTCTGGGTAGATCACTGCATTGCATGCCTTAAGATATCAGAGTACTTTGCAACAGAAACCGGCGTACCCTGCATGATGAATATCTGGATTCCCGATGGTTTCAAGGATGTGATTCCGGATCGAATCTCACCGAGAAAGCGCCTGAAGGATTCACTTGATCAGATTCTTGCTACTCCTTATGACAAGAGTAAGGTATATGTTGCAGTTGAGTCCAAGGTATTTGGAATCGGCATGGAATCAGTAACAGTAGGTTCACAGGAGTTCTATTTAAGCTATGCAGCTAAGAACGGAATCATGTGCCTCATCGATTCAGGCCATTTCCATCCCACAGAGAATGTTGCAGACAAGCTTTCATCAATGCTTCTATTCAATGAAAAGATGGCACTTCACGTAACACGACCTGTTCGCTGGGATTCCGATCACGTTGTTATATACAATGACGACGCGAAGGAAATCGCGCAGGAGATCGTTAAGAACGGCCCCGACCGTTTCTTTATCGGAATGGATTATTTCGATGCCAGCATAAACCGCGTATCTGCATGGACAAATGGTATGAGAAACTTCCTGAAGGCACTTTTGAACGCAGAGCTTCAGCCTAATGAAAAGCTGTGTGCACTTCAGAATGAGCGCAACTTCACAGAGCTCATGTCACTTCAGGAGCGCATCAAAATGATGCCTGTCGGAGATGTCTGGGATTACTACTGCGAGAAGATGGGCGTTCCCACAGAAGACGAGTGGTTCGACGCCTGCAAGAAATACGAGGACGAAGTGCTCACGAAAAGAGCATAAAGAAAGGAAATATATCATGAAAGTACTTAATTCAGAATTTGCAAAAGGTTTCTGCCGCATGTGTGTAGACGGCTTCTACCAGGGCTGGCACGAGAGAAACGGCGGTAACCTTAGCTACAGAATAAAAGATGAAGAAATCGCATCAGTAAAGGAAGACCTTAAGGAAGACGGAGAGTGGAAAGAAATCGGAACCACCGTACCTGATCTTGCAGGCGAATACTTCATGGTCACAGGCTCAGGCAAATATTTCAGAAACGTGGAGATCGATCCCGCAGCAAATATTTGCATCATCAAAGTGGACGACAAGGGCGAGAAATACCAGATCCAGTGGGGACTTGTGAACGGTGGAAGACCTACTTCCGAACTTCCTTCACACCTCATGAATCTCGAAGTGTGCAAGAAGAGAAACGCAGATATCAGAGTTGTTTACCACTGCCATCCTGCAAATACCATTGCACTTACTTATGTACTCCCTCTTGACGGTGAAGTTTTCACAAGAGAGATATGGGAGATGGCTACAGAGTGCCCCGTTGTATTCCCTGACGGAATCGGCGTTGTACCGTGGATGGTACCCGGCGGACGCGACATCGCGGTTGCAACCTCCGACATCATGAAAAAGCAGGACGTAGCTATCTGGGCACACCACGGCATGTTCGCCTGCGGAACTGATTTCGACATCACCTTCGGACTTATGCACACAGTAGAGAAGGCAGCAGAGGTCCTCGTCAAGGTTATGTCCATGACAAACACAAAGCGTCAGACTATCGAACCCGATGATTTCAGGGCTCTCAATGAACCCTTCGGAATCAAGGTAAACGAAGACTGCCTCTACGAGAAAAAGAGCAACATAATCGGGGAGCGCTAACATATAAGAGCCTTCTCCAGTGGAGAAGGTGGTGCGAAGCGCCGGATGAGGGCATTAAACAAAGGGTATAGCAACATGAATATAAAATATTACTTAGCCGTCGATATAGGCGCCTCCTCGGGACGCCATATCCTTTCATGGATCGAAGACGGCAAAATTCAATATGAAGAAATACACAGATTCTACAACGGTATGGATGACGAAGGCGGTCACAAGGTTTGGGACACAGGGAGGCTTTTTGAAGAGATCCTTACCGGCATGAAGAAGTGTCATGAGATGGGCAAAGCACCCGCCTCCATGGGAATCGATACCTGGGGCGTTGATTACGTTCTCCTTGATAAAAACGACAACATCATTGGCAGCACTTATGCCTACAGAGATAGCCGAACCGAAGAAATGGACGGTGAGGTCTATAAGATTATTTCCGAAAAAGATCTTTATGCGCGCACCGGAATTCAGAAGGCTATTTTCAACACAATTTACCAGCTTATGGCTTGCAAAACCAAGGAGCCCGAGAATCTTGAAAAGGCAGAATCACTTTTGATGATTCCCGACTATCTGCACTTCCTGCTGACAGGGGTTAAAAGGCAGGAGTACACCAATGCAACCACCACGCAGCTTGTAAATCCGGAAACCAACGAGTGGGACATCGAACTTATTGAAAAACTCGGTTTTCCTAAAAAATTATTCGGAAAGCTCTCCATGCCCGGAACTGAAGTGGGTGACCTCTCAAAAGAGATTCAGGAAAAAGTGGGCTTTAACTGCAAGGTCATCCTACCTGCGACGCATGACACAGGCGCCGCAGTCATGAGTGTTCCGAATACCTCGGAGGATGTTCTATACATCTCCTCCGGAACGTGGTCGCTCTTTGGGTGTGAGCTGGAAAAAGCGAACACTTCGGAAACAGCGCGCAGTGCTAATTTTACTAATGAGGGAGGATACGATCACAGATACAGATTCCTAAAAAATATCATGGGCCTTTGGATGATACAGTCCGTGAAGAAGGAGTTTGAGGCAGGCTACAACTATACTTCCGGGGATGGTTGCAGTGATAACGCGGAGGCAGCAGATTATTCCTTTGCAAATCTCTGTGCAAGAGCTGAAAAGGAGACAATCGATTCCATAGTTGATGCCAACTCCGAACTTTTCCTTGCGCCTAAGTCCATGATAAGGGCGATTCAGGATGAGTGTTACAGAACTGGTCAACCGGTGCCTGTCACGCCATGGGAGATTTCGCGCGTGATTTACAGATCTCTCGCAGCGTGCTACAAACAGGCAGCAGAAGAAATCGAAGAGATTACGGGGAAGCATTTTGACTCCATAAATATAGTAGGCGGCGGATCAAACGCAGAGTATCTGAATAAGCTGACAGCGGGGGCAACCGGCAAGACGATTTATGCAGGCCCTTCGGAAGCAACAGCCATCGGTAACATCGGAGCGCAGATGCTCTCAGACCGCACTTTTGCTGATCTTAATGCCTTCAGACAATGCGTCTTTTCATCCTTTGGGGTTAAAGAATTTAAGTAATTGTCTTGACGACTTTTTGTAGGACACGGGGTGATAAATTATAAGGGTAGCGATGCTTGAAAAAAGTGTTAATAGTAGGGGGATATCATGAAACACAATCGCATTCTATACTTCGCTCCGATACTTATGACTGCAACTATGATGACGTATTTCGGCGTTATGCTGATGCTTGTTCTGATGCTCGCAGAGTAAGGAGTTTAAAAGCAATAATTGGCATTATCATAACAATAATGCCCAAGAACACAGTAGCCGTATATGTTACATTAATATGTAGCATATATGGCTTTTTTATATCATAGGAAATTGCTTTCCTATGATATAAAAACACTCCGTGAGGATGCGCACTCGCGCGAAAGGAATATGTTGCATAAATGCAACCGCGCTCGGCGCGAGAATGCCGCAAGCGGCATTCTTTCTTATTTGGAATATGCTGCTATTATATAGAAAAAAGGAGAAGGAACTATGGCAAATATGATAATGCGCTTTCCCGGAGGCCTTCCGAAGGTGCTTACTTTAAGCTATGACGATGGTGTAGAGCAGGATGAAAAGTTTATTGAAATAGTAGAAAAGAACGGATTGAAGGGAACCTTTAACCTTAACAGCGGTTGTTTTCCTCCGGAGGATGTGAAGTACGAGCCCGGCACAATTCACAGACGCATGCCTCTTAACCGTGCGAAGCAGGTTTATGCTAAGAGTAAATGGGAGATTGCAGCGCATGCCTACACTCACGCATCGCTTGTGGGACTTCCCGGGAATATTGCGACCGAGGAGATTGCAAAGGACAGAAAGGAACTTGAGGAGATTTTCGGAACCTTCGTAAGAGGCTTCGCTTATCCTTATGGTGCTTATGATGATACAAGTGTGGAGATTCTTAAGAATTGCGGTATTTGCTATGCGAGAACGGTGGAGGCAACACATGATTTCCATCTTCCCAAGGATTGGATGAGACTGCCTGCAACCTGCCACCACGCTGATCCGGAGCTTATGAATCTTGCAAAGAGGTTTGTCGAGACCAAGGACTGGTGGGATCCGATGTTCTTCTATCTCTGGGGACACACCTATGAGTTCGAACAGTTCGACAACTGGAACGTGATCGAGGAGTTCGCTGAGTATATTGGCGGCCGCGACGATATCTGGTATTGTACCAACATCGAAGCATATGATTACTGCCATGCATTCAGTCAGCTTATTTTCAACACTGATATGACTATGTGCAAGAATCCGACCTCCAAGGCACTGTGGTTCTCCTATGGCGAGAAAAATGTATATGTTCCTGCAGGAAATACAGTGACATTTTATGATTAAAGCTTAATGGGGATTGGGGATCGTAGCTGTGTAATACATGAATTATCTTAAGGACTTGGTATTTATGATTTGCAAATTATAGATGCCTGGTCCTTTTTGTGTGGCATTGTTATGTGGAAATCTGCGGAAAAGCTTATTGGTCGGATTTCACAGATGTATTTTTGGTAGGAAATCTGTGTTAATGAATACTTTGATTATTTCACAGATGAAAAAATATTAGGAATCTGTGGAATGGATAATTTGTCTATTCTCACAGATGAATTATTCTTAGATATCTGTGAAAGGATGTCTTTCATTGAAAACACAGATGTGCATGATAACAAGAATCTGCGGAATATGTAAAGAGGCCAAAAGCACAGATAGTGGTAGTTAAAGTCATCTGTGGAATATGTAAATGAGCACAAAACGCAGAATCCGGGAATAAAATCATCTGTGGAATAAGTGAAAAAGTCAAGAACA
The DNA here is from genome assembly GCF_900109475.1 of Butyrivibrio sp. ob235. Lineage (NCBI taxonomy): Bacteria > Bacillati > Bacillota > Clostridia > Lachnospirales > Lachnospiraceae > Butyrivibrio > Butyrivibrio sp. ob235. The sequence goes on along the minus strand of NZ_FOBE01000007.1, from coordinate 131,538 downwards.
CAGATGCCCGATAAAAAACTATCTGTGAAGTAGACGTGTGAAGAAAATGCAAACAATGCAAAAAATATGATATTATTATGAAAAGAGGCAAAGACGCTTTCAGAACGAACGTGGTCTTTGCCTTTTGTTATTTATAATAGGAAGTAAGACAGGACGGATTGATAAAGGGGATAATGAGATGATAGATAAGAGAAAACCAATAATTGGCGTATCGCCGCTTTTTGATGATGAAAAAGATAGCTTATGGATGCTTCCGGGGTACATGGATGGAATAACGCAGGCAGGCGGAATATCGATAATGCTGCCGTTAACTTCAGATAAAGAGACGATTCGTCAGCTTCTTGATACCGTGGATGGAATTCTTCTGACGGGCGGACAGGATGTGTCCCCGGAGATTTATGGAGAAGAGAAGCTTGATAATTCTGTTGTCTGCTACGAGGCAAGAGACAGCATGGAAAAAGAGCTGTTGGGGCAGGCACTGGAAAAAGATATCCCTGTTCTCGGAATTTGCAGAGGTATTCAGTTTCTGAATGCATATCTGGGAGGGTCGCTCTATCAGGATTTGGGGAAACAGCATCCTTCAGAGACAGAGCATCACCAGAAACCACCTTATGATGTGCCTGTTCACGAAGTAAATATTATAGAAGGATCCGGGCTGCATAAGTTGATTCAGTCAGATAGAATCAGCGTAAACAGCTATCATCATCAGGCGGTAAAAGAAGTTGCCGATGCCTTAAAAGTAATGGCAGTATCAGAGGATGGCCTGACAGAAGCTGTGGAACTACCGGGAAAACGCTTTGTGTGGGCATTGCAGTGGCACCCGGAATTTTCATATAAAAAGGATGACAACAGCAGACGGATATTCAAAGAGTTCGTGAGCCGCTGCTCTGATTGCTGAGTCTTATCCCTGTTATTAAATGAAACATATGTTGCTCATTTGTTGCATGCATTTTTTGCATGCACTTTTTTATTGCAATATTTGTGCCTTTTTTAGAAATCTGAACAAAGAGGAGCTCTTTTCAAAACGATAATATATAGACCATAAGATAACAAAAACGCAAGGAACAAAGCCTTGCATGTAACACATAAGATACCGCATCGAGGCGGTACCGGGAGAGTATTTTATAAGAAAAGAGAGGATATAAAAATGAGCAAACTTCCTGTTGCAATCCAGGTATACGGTCTTCGTGATCTTCTGGAGAACACACCTGAGAACTTCAAGAACGTAATGACAAAGATCAAGGAGTTCGGTTATGACGGCGTTGAGCTGGCAGGTCTTTACGGACTTGAGCCCGCTTTCGTAAGAGAGACACTTAAAGAGGTTGGTCTTACACCCGTAAGTGCACACGTTGCATTCGCTGACATGATGGATGATCTTGATAAGGTTATCGCAGACTACAAGGAGATCGGAGTTCAGTACCTTGTAATGCCTTACATGGCTGAGGAGTACAGACCGGTTAATCCCGAAGGATTTGAAAAGTTCCTTCCCCTTCTTAATGAAGTAGGAAAGAAAATCCACGATGCAGGAATGACATTCCTTTATCACAATCACGACTTCGAGTTTGTAAAGCTTCCTGATGGAAGATACGGATACGATGCAATGTTCGAAGCAATTGACCACGACAATCTCATGTGTGAGCTTGACACTTGCTGGTGCGATGTTGCAACAGGCCAGGCACCTGAGTTCATCGAGAAGTATTCAAACAGAATCCCGATCGTACACCTTAAGGACTACATCAAGAAGGGTGAAGTTAAGAACATGTACAAGCTCATCGGAATCGAGGAAGAGGAGTCAGAGGGAGATACAGGATACTTCGGATTCCGCCCCGTTGGATTCGGCCAGATGATCTGGGAGCCCGTTCTCGAGGCATCAGTTAAGGCTAATGCAAAATGGGTAATCGTTGAGCAGGATGAGCACTACGATGCAGACGTACTTGAGTGTGCAAGAAGAAGCCGCGAGTACCTCAAGATCTTCGGATGGTAAATCGAATTATATAAAACAATAAACAGTACATTCACGGAAAAATAATTTCCATTTAAATAAGGGAGGAAAACAATGAACACACCTAAGGAATTAAGAATTGCAATCATCGGTTGCGGAATGATTTCACACCGTCACATGACAGTTATCGAGAACCTCAACAAGAGAGGACAGAATCTTCGCGTAGTAGCTGCTGCTGAAATTGACAAGGACAAGCTTATGGCTTGGGGCAAAAAGTATGGCCTTTCAGAGGATTGCCTCTACCAGGATTTCAGAGAAATGCTTAAGAGAGACGACATCGATGAAGTAGAAGTTTGTGTACACAACAACCTTCACACATCTGTTGCAACAGCTGTTATGGCAGCAGGCTTTGACTGCTATTCAGAGAAGCCCATGTCAGCAAGCTATGCTGATGCAAAGATTCTCTACGATGCACAGAAGAAGTATGGTAAGAAGCTCGCTATCCAGATCAGCTCAATCTACAACCCTCAGACAAGAATTGCTAAGGAAATGATCGCTGACGGAAAGCTTGGTAAGATTTACCACTGCAGATCAGTTGGACACAGACGTCAGGGACGACCCGGCTATGATATGCCTTTCTTCAGCCGTGATTTCGTAGATCCTAACGTAGGCGTACACGGACCTCTTTTCGACCTTGGTATATATCACATCGCACAGATGCTCTATGTAATGGGCATGCCTGAGCTCGAGAGCGTATACGGCACAACAACCTGTGATTACTGGAGAGATAAGGCAATCGACGATGCAGTAGACTGCCACACACCTGTTGAAGATCTTTCAGTTGCAATCGCTCGCTTCAAGAACGGCCTTTCAATGGATATCTATGAAGACTGGGCTATTCACATGGATGAGATCGGAACAAGCTTCATCGCTGGTTCACTCGGCGGACTTAAGTTTACAGACGTTGACCAGACAGGTGGCCCCATGGCTGTTCCGGAAGGCGGACAGATCGTAGGCGGCGGTGCTCTTCAGAAGCCCAGACTTCAGTACTTCGGTGTTGATGAAAAGGGTCGCCTCTTTGATACAAAGCTTGAGTGTGCAATCGACGACGTTACAGGTATGCAGGAGCTCGCTCTTCACCCTGAGATGGCTATGTACAACGACAACCAGCTTCAGTGGTATTCATACCTCCGCGGAGATCTCACAGATGAGACAAGAATTGACTCACCCTATATCGCAATGCAGACAGCATTCCTGTCAGAGGGTGTTATGCTTTCAAATGAACTTGGCCGCAGCGTAACAGCTGAAGAGATCAAGAAGATGTCCAAGTCCATAGCTCTTCGTGAGCAGAAGACAGACTTCGGCGTAATCACATACGACTTCGACGAGTACAAGCCCGAATAAAAACACCTTAAGCCTTCTCCCCAAGGGAGAAGGTGGCACGAAGTGCCGGATGAGGGGATATAACATTAAAGAAAGGAATATTCAAAATGTATCAGTATAACAAAAAAGGCCCCAAGCGCGGCGTAGCTCTTTACAGCTATTCAGCAGAGTTTGGCCTTACCAAAACACTTGAAGATTGCTTCGAAGATCTCTATGACATGGGAGCTCATGGTATTGAGATTCTTGCAAATACACATATCGAAAACTATCCTTATCCCACAGATGAGTGGGTTGAGAAATGGCATCATCTCTGCGAGAAGTATGAGATCGTTCCTGTTGAGTACGGTAACTGGATCGACAGCCACGTTCTCGGTGACAGAGATCTTACAACAGAAGAGTCTGTTGAGATGCTTAAGAGAGACATCCGTCTCGCACACCGCCTTGGTTTTACAGTTATGAGAACCAAGATGCCCGTTATCAACGACCTTCTTGAGCCTGTTGATAACTGGAGAGAGATCATCAAGGGAGCACTTCCGCTTGCTGAGGAACTCGGAATCCAGATGTGCCCTGAGATTCACACACCTTCCAACCTGAAGGGCAAGCTTGTGACAGATTTCGTTGATTTCATAAAGGAGACAGGAACCAAGAACTTCGGACTTAACATTGACTTCTCTGTTTTCCGTACAGAGTTCAAGCCCGGTGAGTGGGTAGATCCCAACTTCACACCCAACAAGCCTGAGGATATCATCCCGCTTCTTCCTTACATTTACTGCTGCCACGCTAAGTTCATCAACATGAGTGATGACTTTGAGGAGACAACAATTCCTTACCGCGAGGTTATCAAGGTAATGGCAGAAAACGGCTACGAAGGATATCTCCTTAGTGAGTATGAAGGTGCTGACAAGTATGACGATGGCTACGAAGTAGGCCAGACACTCAGAAAACACCACATCTTACTTAAGGATGTGCTTGGTGACTAATACCGATTTTCAGAGAAGGAGAGAAATACAATGGAGAAACAGGTAATCCAGTCAGTTGGATTCAGAAATATAAAAGACGCAGAGGGCAATGTTACAGGCTTCCAGTTCAAGGTAAGACTGCCCTATTACAGAGGAATTTTCCTTTCACAGCTTCGTCCCGGCACACTTTTCGTTGACGGTGAGAAGATCGAGAAGGAAAACATCACCTGGAACATCAAGGGTGAGGATTTCACAAACGAAGAGATGGCTTCAGACTTCCATACACATTGGATGACAACAGTTCCCGCTGTTCTGAAGGTTAAGAAGGAAGGCGGCCTTGCACAGGGTTATCACGACCTCAAGTACGGTTTCTGCTGGACATCATCTTATATGCCGCCCATCATCCAGGACGGACTTGATCCTGACAAGGAGCCCATGGTTTACATGCCCGAGTTCGGTCATCACGTAAATGAGAGACGTCTTCTTATTGTTTAATCTGTAATATTTTGAGCGCTTCGATAGAGCTTACAGTAAGCTTTATCGGGGCGTTTTTTGCGTAAAAATCTTCAAAATGTTACAATTAATATTCACCAATAAATAAAAAAGGATGTTTCTATGAATTTTGATACATGCTCTTATGAAATAGTAAGACCGGAAAAGAATGAAAAACACATTATTATGAGCCTGACGCTTCTTTTTGCAATTGAGGGAAGTGCTACCGTCAATGTGCTTGAGGATAGCTTCGTCCTTAACGAGGGTGATGTTGTCATGATTAATCCCGGTGTTGAGTACAGTTTTGGAGATGTGGGCGAGTCCATTGTGGGACGTGCTCTTTTTTCCATGAAGATGATTGGAAGTGTAATGAAGGGCAAAAATGTGCTCTTTTACTGCAACTCGGTGGCTGATAAGAGTAAGTCCTATGAGGATTTGAGGAACATCTTTTACCATATGACGGAGGAGTATCTCTACGGATCGCGCCAGTCGGACTGCCGTATTGACAGCAACCTGTACCTGATTCTTGATACTCTTATAGAGAATTATCAGACACAGAACCTCAATGAGGCGCAGGGTAATCCTGACAACGATGTGCGTATGCAGCAGATGATGCAGTATATCATCGGCAATCTGGATCAGGAAGTTAACCTCACCGAGCTTGCGGAGAGCATGTATGTATCTGCATCCACTCTTTCCAGAATTTTCAAGAAAAATACAGGTGTGTACTTTGCTGACTATGTAACAAGATTAAGACTTCAGCAGTCACTTCTTTTGCTATCATCAACCGATCAGAACATGACGCAGATAGCGCTGTCCTGCGGTTTTACCAACTCTTCATCCTTTAACCGCGCCTTCAGAAAAGAGATGAATATGTCTCCTTCACAGTACCGTGAGCTTCACAGCGAGGATGCGAAGAAGGAGGAGGACGAGAAGAAGAAAATTGACGTTGAGATCAGGGAAAAGCTTGAGAACAACGTTGCTATTCACGGAGGCGTCGGAGTGTCAGACAGCATTTCGGTGGATTTGACCGAAAATGACGGTGAGGATTATGAAAAAATCTGGAACCGCATGCTTAATATAGGAAGTGTCAATGATCTTACACGTGCAAACATGCAGTATCACACGGAATATCTGCATGACAAGCTCCATTTTGATATGGCTCGTATCTGGACACTTTTTTCAACAAAACTGATGATAACGGATGGCAGCGGAAGGAAAGCCTGCAACTTTAACATGGTGGATATTGCACTCGACTTCCTTGTAAGAAATCACATCAAAGTGTTCCTCAGTCTTGGCAGAAAGCCTGATATGGCGGCTATGTCCACGGGTGAGATATATAAAATGGACGACTATATTCCTTTTGTGTCCAGGAAGGCCTGGGAGACAGCCGTTTCGGAATTCTTCAATCATATAGTCGACAGATACGGACTTAAGGAAGTATCTGATTGGATTTTCGAGCTATCTTCCATACCGATTCTTCAGGAGGAAAATATCAGATTATGGCAGGGGGATTCCTATTCCGTACAAGAGGCATACGATTTTCTGTATAAGACTGTTAAAAGGAAGATACCGGATGCAATGGTCGGCGGTTTCGGTGGAACGGTTGAGGATGACTGGGAGCAGCTTCGATCACTGTATTTGAGTCTCGTTGCAAAGGATGAGACGCCGGATTTTGTGTCCTTCCTGCTGTTCCCCTATGTGAATTCAGTTGATGACGAAGGGAACTATGACAGACGTGTATGCAAGGATCCTGAGAATGAACTGCGGCAGGTACGCCAGATAAGAGAGTTGATGGAACAGTCCGGATTATCGGACAGCAAGCTTTTCATAACCGAGTGGAATATTTCTATTTCTAACAGAAACTATGTAAATGACAGCTGCTTCAGAGCTTCATATATAGCGGGCAGAGCTGAGAAGCTTCTCGGACATGTTGATGCGCTTTCAATAATGAGCTCTACGGACTGGATCAGTAATTATATGGATACCACCGGACTTTTAAACGGAAGTATCGGACTTATATCCACTGACAGAATTCTGAAACCTGCTTATTATTCCTTTGCTTTTCTGAATGCGCTGGGACACAAGCTTTTGGCACACGGTGATCATTACATTATTACGAAAACAGATAACGGCAGTATAAGGATGCTGCTTTTCAATGATTCCTGGTTTTCTGCGGGATATTTCCTCGGACCGGAGGAGGTGCCACTTGAAAGGATGGGTTCCGGATCATATACGGTAGGACAGGCGCTGGAGCTTTCAGTAACCATCAGGCATTTGCAGGGTACCGGTAACTGGTATATAAAAAGGCGCATTCTTAACAGAAATCATGGAAGCATACTTGATGAGTGGCAGAAGTTCCAGTATGAGACAAGACTTACAAGGAGCGATGTGAAATACCTTGAGTCAATAAGCGTTCCGAAGCTCACTTTGGAGAAGGCGGAGCTTGAGGATTCGGATCATTCGATTTTGGTTAATGCAAGACTTGAGCCGCACGAAGTGTGCATGATTCATATCTTTTCAATGGATTAAAAGGGTGATGCAACGATGTTTATCATTTGTTGCATCACTCTTATTTTTTGGCCCAAAATATGAAACGTTTGCAGTAAATCGTGGAATGTATAGCAAGAGAGAATTGCATATAAAAGATAAAGTATATACATAACAAACGTGCACGTGTTTAACCCGTCCTTAAGGGTTAGGCAAAGAAAAAACTTTTAACGCAATACTATATTTTTAGGAAGGTATAAAGGTATGGGATCGAAATTTACATCCCATGACTTGGGAGGAAACGACAAAATGGTAAATCATGCTACGACAGAGGCATCTGATGAGAGGGTGTTAACACCGGTAAACAATGCTTCGAACAATGAAAAAAAAGAAAAGACTAACTGGGTCACCGGTGGTTTCTACGCAATGGGTGAGGTTGGCTGCCAGCTTTCATGGTATATGATCAATACCTACCTCACAATTTTCTACACAGATATCGTTGGATTATCAGCATCAGCTATATCACTGATCTTCGTAATAGCTCGTGTATGGGATGCTATCAACGATCCTATGATGGGTGCTATATGTGATAAGACAAAGACACGCTTCGGTAAGTTCCGTCCTTACATCATGTTCTCACCTATTTTCCTGGCAATCTTTAACATACTGACATTTACAGTATTCCCGCTTCAGGGCGCTATGAAAGTTCTTGTATGCCTGATCTGCTACATCGGCGCAGGTATGGCTTACACAGCACTTTGCATCCCTTACCAGGGACTTGTAAACTTTATCGCAAGAGATTCACAGGTTCGTATGGACTATGCTTCTTGCAGAGGTATCGGTTCAGGTGCTATCAGCATGATTCTTTCAGCTGTTGCAATGCCTCTTATCCTTTACTTCGGCCACAGCGCAACGCCTACAGCTCAGGGTTATTTCAAGACAACAGTTCTTTTCTCACTGCTTCTTATCCCTGTTTGCCTCCTTTGCGCATGGAAGTGTAAGGAAGTTGCAGTTCCGAAGGAAGAGAACGTAAAGCCTACACCTATCAAGGAAGCTCTTCCTTATGTTATTAAGAACAAGAACATCATGATCACAGTTTTCTCTACATTCTCAGGTGCTATGGGATGTATGGCTCGTATGTCAATGCTTACATTCTATGTAATCTATGTAATTGGAAACCCGATGATGATTTCACCTATCTTCACAACAATGACAGTTTGCCAGCTTCTTGGTAACCTGACACTTCCTTGGGGAACAAAGACATTCTCTAAGAAGGGCTACATGCTTCTTACAACATTCATCCAGGTTGCAGCACTTGTATTGCTCTTCCTTGTACCTGTAAACAACATGGCATTCATTCTTGCAGTTTCAGCAGTTATCGGTCTTACAATGGCTAACGCAAACATTGCACCCGGTATGATGTGCGACTCTATCGAGTATGGCGACTGGAAGTATGGCGTACGTGAGGTTGGTCTTACATTCTCACTTGTAAGCTTCTCAGTTAAGCTTGCTACAGCAGTTACAGGTGTTGTAACAGTATCACTTCTTTCAGCTATCGGTTATGTTCCCAATGCAGAGCAGACTGAAGCAGTTAAGGTTGGTATCAACGCACTTGTTAACCTCTTCCCTGCAGCAGTAATTGCACTTTCAGGTATCTCTGTTCTCTTCTATGATCTTACACCTAAGAAGATGAAGCAGATCTACGCTGAGCTTGATGCAAGAAAGAACAAGTAATTTTTCAAAAAACTAATGGTAACGATTTTTGGTATGTAATCGCGCCGGTATGTGAAAAGACATGCCGGCGCTTTTTACTTACTTTCCGACATAATAAAAGGAATCATTATGAAAATAGAAACAATAACACTTAATAAAGAAAGAAACGTAACTTTAACCGCAATGATCCAGGATGTAGGCGGAGAATTCAGAGGAGTGACCAAGCGCCCTGCAGTATTTGTAATCCCCGGCGGCGGCTATATGTTCTGCTCCGACAGGGAAGCAGATCCGGTGGCACTTCCGTATCTCAAGGCTGGATATGATGCCTTTATTTTGAGATATTCTGTTAAAGAGGATTCAGCTTGGCCCAATCCTTTGAATGACTACGATCAGGCTATGGATTATATCAAGGAAAAAGCTGATGAGTGGAACGTAATGACAGATAAGATTGCGGTTATCGGCTTTTCAGCAGGCGGACACCTCGCGGGCGCAGCAGCGACAATGTCAAAGAACCGTCCCGCAGCAGCAATTCTTGGATATGCAGTTTTAAGAGAAGATACTGCACATGAGATTACAGACGGTCCTTCAATTGTGGATGCTGTTGATGAGAAGACCTGCCCCTGTTTCTTGTTTGCAACAAGGACTGACAATGTGGTGCCAATCCAGAATACTATAGACATGATGAGTGCGCTGAACAAGTACAACACATCCTTTGAGTGTCATGTCTACGACTATGGTCCGCACGGCTTTTCAACCTGCGATTCAAGTTTGGTATTTAAGAATGTGCTTATCACTGAGAGAGCAAAGAACTGGGTTGATGACAGTATCGGTTGGCTCCGCGATGTTCTTGGGGATTTTGATGAGACCGGTATTGTAAAGCCTGTATGCAAGGCGCATGTGACAGACGACGGTGAACAGTGGCTCTCACTTGACTGCACACTTCAGAGAATCTTTGGTAATCCCGAGGCCGTTAAAGTGCTCTCTGACACTATCGACAGAATGCGAAAGGAGATACCTCCCTTTGCACCTGATCTCACCTTTGACGACATGATGATGGGAGTCCTTGGAAAAATGAAGATGAGAGATCTTCTCGCTGAAAGAAATATCGATGTTGATAAGTTTGACGAGATGGATGAGAAGCTTTCCAAGATACCTAATATTTGATGGGAGTAGTTACTATGGAGCATTTAATCAGAAATCCAATAATTCCGGGATTTTATCCCGATCCTTCCATATGCAGAGTGGGAGATGATTTTTATATAGCAAATTCAAGCTTCGAGCTGTGCCCGGGAATACCGATTTTTCACAGTAAGGACCTTGCGCACTGGAAGCAAATAGGCTATGCAATGACACCGGAGAACGGCTTCTATACTGACGCCAACCTGTTTTCCGGCGGAGTTATGGCACCTACAATACGCTATCACAAGGGAACATTCTATATTATAAATTGTAACTTTGGGGATAAGGGCAACTTTATAGTAACAGCGAAGGATCCCAAGGGACCGTGGTCACAGCCTCATTACATTACAGACATTCAGGATATTGACTGCTCCATATTCTTCGACGACGATGACAAGTGTTACCTGGTCAGTCCCGGTGAGGATAAAGAGCAGGATAACAACAGGGCTTTCTATTTAACACCTTATGATATTGAGAACTTCAAGGTCTGCGGTGAGAGAAAGAAAATTTGGAACAGTGCGATGAGAGGAGCCTGGGCTCCTGAAGCTCCTCATATCTATCATGTTGGCGATTACTACTATCTGATGATCGCTGAGGGCGGCACAGAGCACAACCATTCCGTAATGATTGCAAGAAGCAAGACCATAGACGGCTGGTATGAGGGAAACCCCGCGAATCCGGTACTCACACACAGACACCTTGGATGGGATTATCCTATTGAAAATGTAGGCCATGCAGATCTTGTGGAGACACCTCAGGGGAAATGGTACGCCGTTATGCTGGGGGTCAGAATAATCGATGGTCAGCATATGAACATGGGACGAGAGTCCTTCATCTGCCCTGTGGAATGGCAGAGAGGATGGCCGGTTTTCAGCAAGGAGACAGGAAAAGTTGAGCTGAGCTATCCTGCGGATCCGGATCTTCCGTGGTGCGAGGATGGGGATGAAATATCCGCAGACAGAGATGATTTTGATGGAAAAACACTTGGCATAGATTGGAGCTTCTGGGGAACTCCTTCGGAGGACTACTACAAAATAGAAGACAGCGCATTACAGCTTAAGTGCCTTAAGAGAGATATGATAAGAAAGCTTCAGCCTGTGAGCTTTGCACCGAAAACCGAAAAGGATGAGAACGTAGCCTTTGTAGGCAGAAGACAGAGACACATAGACTTTTCATTCGAAATCAGCATGGATTTCAAGGCAGGCACAAATGAAGGGATAAGTGAAAGCGCAGGCATGGTGATAATGCAGCAGTGCAATCACCAGTACCGCTTCGAGAAAAAAAGCAAGGACGGAAAACAGATTATTGCACTTGTACTCGTGACTACAAAGCAGAAGGGACTTCCTTTCATGCCCGGATATGAGAGCGAGTCAACTGAGACTATCTTAAAGGAATGCGAGGTGGAATTTGACGGACCTGTAATTCTAAGGCTTGAAGCAAAGGGACAGGACTACACTTTCTACATGGGACAGACTGCGGATAACCTGGAAGAGTTCTACGCACATGCAGACGGAAAGAAGATAAACCCCGAAGAGGTTGGCGGCATGGTCGGAACCATGCTGGGAATGTTTGCATCCGGTAACGGAAGTGAATCCGATAACGTTGCAAAGTTTGACTACGCTGAATATACAGGCAGATAAAAAAAGGCATAATAAGAGAGGGTAAAAATGGGTATAGCATTAACAAAAGAGCAGACAAATAGGGTGGAAGAGTTGCTCTCAAAAATGACATTAACTGAAAAGATCGGACAGATGAATCAGGAGTCCGTTTCGATTGTGGGAGGCTTTGATGTGCCTTTTGAACAGCTAATCGAGATGATGACTGACGGAAGACTCTCGAAAGAAGAGTTTGAAAACATCATGAAAACCGCAAAGACCGACTACCATGAGGATGCAATCAGAGAAGGAAAAGTGGGATCACTCATGGTGCAGGATCCCGAGAAGTGCAACGAACTTCAGAAAATTGCGGTGGAGGAGACACGACTCGGAATTCCGCTTATCTTCGGACTTGATGTAATTCACGGATTCAGATCGGTTTATCCGATTGCAATAGCGGAGGCAGGCTCCTTTGACACAGAGCTTATGGAGAAAACTGCTGCGATGGCGGCTAAGGAATCCAGATGCTCAGGCGTTGCCTGGCACTTTGCGCCTATGCTCGATGTCGCAAGGGATGCAAGATGGGGAAGAGTATCCGAGGGACCGGGAGAAGACCCGTATCTTGGCTCATGCTTTGCAAGGGCGAAGGTGAGAGGACTTCAGAATGACCACTCTGAAAATGAAAACTACGTGGCAGCATGTCTTAAACACTTTGTGGGATACGGAGCGGCAGAGGCCGGCAAGGACTACAACACTGTAAGCATGGCTAACCACATTTTATATAACAATTATCTCGTGCCCTTCAGGGCAGCAGTGGAGGAAGGCGCGCAGACAGCTATGGCGTCCTTCAACGATTTGAATGGTGTTCCCAGTACCGTGAATAAGTGGGCGCTCCGTGACATCCTTAAGGACAACATGGGACTTCCGGGATTTGTCGTAAGTGATGCTAATGCAATAAAAGAATGTGTGGTTCACGGCATCGCCGAGGACGAGAAGGATGCAGGCGAAAAGTCAGCAAATGCCGGACTCGACATGGACATGGGGACGGAAATATATATTCAGAACCTTGAGAAGTCCGTAGAGGAAGGCAAGGTTTCAATGGATGCTATAGACGATGCCTGCCGCAGAGTTCTGTCCGTAAAGATGTGGCTTGGTCTCTTTGATCATCCCTATGTGTCCGAAGAGGTGATGAAGAGATACGAAGAGATTCCGGAAGAGCACAAAGAGCTTGCACTTGCTTCTGCAGAGAAGTCTGCAGTTCTGCTGAAAAATGAAGGTGGTATACTGCCCCTTAAAAAGGACACCAAAATCAGTCTTGTGGGAAGTCTTGCCGACAACAGGTCTGAGGTAGTTGGAGCCTGGGCAATAAGCTGGAAGGAAAAGGACTGCGTTTCTATTTTAGATGGAATGAAGCAGGAATTTTCAAATGTAAATTATTATCCCTGCGGTGGCCCCGAGGGTGACTTAAATGAAAATGAGATCAAGGATGCCTGCAATAACGGGGATGTGATTGTTGCTGTTCTCGGAGAAACTGTTGCTATGTCCGGTGAGGCTTCCTCAAGAGCGGACATCACACTGCCCGGAAAACAAAGAGAGCTTCTGCAAAAGCTCATTGCTTCCGGAAAGCCTGTGGTTCTTGTTCTTATGAACGGAAGACCCCTTGCCCTTCAGTGGGAAGCAGAAAATGTTACTGCAATCCTTGAGGGCTGGCATCTTGGAATTCAGATGGGTAATGCAATAGCACATATTCTTTCGGGAAAAAAGAATCCTGAGGGAAGACTCTCATCTTCATTCCCTGCAGTTACGGGACAGTGCCCGATCTACTACAATCATCCAAACACGGGAAGACCTGCGGGCAACTTTAAGTTCACCTCGAGATATCTCGATGCACCGTTCACCGCGCTCTATCCGTTTGGATACGGACTTTCCTACACAAGCTTCGAGTATTCAGACCTTGCAGTAACCGAGGACAATGATGCACTTAAAATCTCTGTTAAGGTTAAGAACACCGGTGACAGGGAAGGTACCGAGACTGTACAGTTTTATATGCAGGATGTCGCCGCATCAATCGTAAGACCCGTTAAGGAGCTTAAGTGTTTTGAAAAGGCCACGCTGGCTTCAGGCGAGGAAAAAACTGTAGAGGTAAAACTTTTAAAGAAGCATATGGGCTTCTGGAACAATCAGGGTAAGTACTGCTTAGAGGACGGACTCTTCAGAATCTATGCAGGTGCAGACTCAGCTACAGAACTGTGCGAAGAAATAAGAGTAGGATTTGAAAGCGTCGAGAAGGAGCCGGATTATCCTGTTGAATAAGGAGAACAATCATGAATAACTACATCTTCCCTTTCCTGTGGATGCGCGGCGAGGACGAAGCCACAATCCGCAAGGAAATGGAAAAAATAGACGAATGCGGCATAAAGGCCGTCTGCGTGGAAGCAAGACCGCACAAGGATTTCTGCGGGCCAGGCTGGTGGCATGACATGGACATTGTCATTGACGAAGCAAAGAAGCGTGACATGAAAATATGGATACTGGACGATAAACACTTTCCCACAGGCTATGCCAACGGACTTATCGAGGAAAAGTATCCCGAAAGGAAAAAGCAGTACCTTGCATGTACTGCCTGCGATGTATTCGGTTCTGTGAGACCGCGCACACTTAACGTCCGCCGCATGATGAAACCTACCATAGGCTTCTGGCAGATAGGACAGCCTGCAAACGATGCGGAGAGAGAAAAGAATAAGATACTCTCGATCGTGGCTGTGCCCTTCGCGGAGGGCAACCGTTTTCATGAAAAAGAGATAAATCTCATGGGCCAGTACCATGGACAGGATGAGATAACCTTCACTCTCCCCAAGGGACAGTGGAGGATACATGTGCTTTACACAACCTGCACCGACGGTGGCAACGAGAGCTACATCAACATGATAGACAGCGTTTCCGCGCACACTCAGATAGAGGGTGTCTACGAGGAGCACTATAAGCACTACGGTGATCTTTTCGGAAATGTGATCGCGGGCTTCTTTTCAGATGAACCGCAGCTTGGCAATACAATGGAGCAGGGCTACGATACAAAGCTAGGTAAGCCCGGTATGCAGCTTCCCTGGAGCGAAGAACTTGCACAGATGATAAAGGAGCGCTGCGGTGAAGACTATCAGAGACTCCTTGCCTTCCTCTTTGCAGAGGGTGAGGAGAAAAAGGACGAGCCTCAGATCCGCTACGATTACATGGACTGTGTGTCCAGACTTTATCAGAAAAACTTTTCAGAGCCCATCGGCAGATGGTGCCATGAGCATGGGGTCGAATATATCGGACACGTGGTTGAGGATAACGGAGTTCATTCAAGACTTGGCCTGGGAGATGCCCACTGGTTCCGCGCAATCAGCGGCCAGGACATGGCAGGTATTGACGTAATCGGAGGCCAGGTGGTATTCGGCGCGCCGGTTCAGGAGAGAAAGGGCATGGGACCGCTTGTTCTCGATGGCGAGTTCTATCATTATGCCTTAGGAAAAATGGGTGCCTCAGCGGGTCACCTTGATCCGAAGAAAAAAGGCCGCACTATGTGTGAGCTTTTCGGAGCCTACGGATGGAACTTCGGAGTGCGCGATCAGAAGAGACTTCTTGATCACCTTCTTGTGAGAGGTATCAACCATCTTGTTCCGCATGCATTTTCCATGGCACAGTATCCGGATTTCGACTGCCCGCCGCATTTCTATGCAGGTGGAAACAACCCGGAATTTCCATATTTTGCAGAACTCATGAAGTATGCAAACAGAATGTGCGACCTCTTAAACGGCGGTGTTCACAAGGCGAGAATAGCTGTGCTCTATGACGGCGAGGGCGACTGGAGCGGTTCATGCATGCCGATGCAGAGAGTGTGCCGCGCGCTCACAACGAATCAGATAGAGTTCGACATCGTATGCCTCGATATGTTGTGTAATCTCAAGGCCTACAACGGCTATGCGGACGGAAACAAAATTTGCATTAACGGTGAGACCTTTGATGTGCTTCTTGTGCCCTATGCGGAGTATCTCCCCGAGAGGCTCTATGAGTTTAAGAAGGAAAATCCTACCTTCCCCGTTTACTTTGTCGGCGGCTACCCGAAGTCCATGCTTATGGATGAAGTGAGAAAAGCGCCTGCGAAAGAGGAATGGAAGAAGCTTTTCAGCATGGTCAGCCTTGATGAGGTGTCGGGAGAACTTGAGTGCAACGACTGGAGCAAGCCTTTCCTTGATGAGGAGTTTTTGGAGCTCACACTCTACCATTATGAAAAAGAAGGTAAGCAGATTATTATGCTTATGAACGAGTCTCCCGAGGAAGATTTTAACGGTGTGATAAATCTTCCGTTCGAGGGAAGTGCAGTATATGTCGACGCATTCAGACAGAAAAAATGGGCGCTTAGCAGGATGGCAGATGGCAGAGTAAGGATCGAAGTACCTGCAGGAGAGAGCTGTCTATTAATAGAAGAGGACGGAGAGGGGCTAAAGCCCTATTGCTCACTTTCCGGAAGACTTCGCGCTGCGGATAAGATAGAAGATATCTCCCACGAGTGGAAGGTCTCTGCAACAAAAGCAAAAGATTATCCCACTTTTTCGGAGGAAGAGACCTACAGAGATCTGGAGCCCTATAGCGATGCGCACCCGGATTTCGCAGGTGTCCTTCGATACAGGAAAAATGTCACCATAGGCCGTCCTGTAAAGGAAGCTTACCTTGAGATGGAACAGGTTTATGATGTGGTTAAGCTTTTTGTAAACGGAAAGGAGTCTGAAGTAAGACTCACTCCGCCCTACACGGTAAGCATCGGTGAACTTCTGAAAGAGGGTGAAAACGAGATTCTCTGCGAGGTTGCAACAACACCCGCCAGAGACCAGAGAAACTACCCCTCTGCACCTTTTGACTTTAATCATGAAACCACAGACCCGACAGGTATTTGCGGGAAGGTGAGACTATACCTTAAGTAATCATGTCCCCTCATCCGCCCTTCGGGCACCTTCCCTCTGAGGGGGAAGGCAATGCATGCAACGGATATTTGACTTCTGTTGCATGCTTTTTTTATGCCTTCAAACTTTTGCAATAAAAGGGTGGCTATATTCAATAGAGGGAAAAGCGGGCACACTCCTCCTCGCGATATCATATGTACATCAAATGAAACACGCACATGTGCACAGCACTTGTGACGAGCATAATTTTTTTCACTTTAGGGAGGATTATCAAAATGAAAAAGAAACTATTAGCAGGACTTCTTGCAGGCGTTATGGCATTATCACTTACAGCATGCGGTGGCTCATCTACAGAGTCTACATCAGAATCAGCAGATACAGCACAGAGCACAGAGGCAGCTGCAGCTGAAGGCACATCACACATCTATGTTCTTACAGCACCCGAGGATCACGGCTGGACAGGTTCCGTTGCAACATTTGCAAAGGAGAAGGTTGCAGAAGTGAACGGTGGCGGAAAGTACTCAGCAGAGGTTATCACCTGTGAGGACGCTGCTTACCAGATCACACAGATCGAGGACATCATCGCTAAGGGCGAGAAGGACATCACAGTAGTTGTTCAGCCTATCGATGACACAGTACAGTCAGCTATTCAGGAACTTGTAGATGCAGGAATTCCTTACGTAGCATTTGACAGAATCATCGACGGCGTTGCATCAAGCGCAGTTTCAAACGTTAAGGGTGACAACGAAGGTATCGGCGCAGGTTCTGCAGCATACTTCGTATCACTTGGAATGAAGCCCGGTGAAAAGGTATATGTATACGAGGGCGACACTTCTTCAGTTACAACTCTTCGTGACCAGGGATTCACAGAGTATCTTCTTGGCGAGATCGAATTCGACGGACAGAAGATCGCTGATGATGCAAAGTGGACACAGGATCAGATTGATGCAAACATCACATATTCAGGCGCTATGAACTGGAGTCGTTCCGATACCAAGGCTGCTTTCGAGACACTTATGGGTGATTCTTCAAACACAGATATCAAGTGGTTCTACGCTGAGGATGATGAACTTGCAATGGGTATCCTTGAGGCACTTAAGGGTGGCGGAATCGAGGATGCAGCTAAGGAAGCTTTCCTTGGAAACCAGCCCGTTATCACAGGCTGCGGCGGTCTTGATGAGCTTTACGGTGTTCTTCGCGGTGAGGACTACACAGACATCACAGAGAAGCTTGGCGGCATCATGTCTGTAACATACAGCCCCAGCATGATCCAGACAGCAATCCAGGATATGGTTGATTCACTTGATGGCAAAGAGGTTACTCAGGACCACGTAATCGAGTGCCAGAACGTAACTTCTGACAACGTAGCTGACTTCGTAGGATTCAATTAAAGCCTTCCCCTTGGGGGGAAGGTGGCAGCGAAGCTGCCGGATGAGGGGTCAATAAACACAAATGTAGGATAGGTAAAAATCATGGCACTTCTTGAAATGAAAGGTATACGAAAGTCCTTCAGTGGTGTGCCGGTATTAAAGGGCGTGGATCTTACAGTTGAGAAGGGTGAGATTCATGCCCTTCTCGGTGAGAACGGTGCAGGAAAATCCACACTTATGAACGTACTTACCGGAACAATACCGTGTGACGGCGGCAGCATCAGATTTGACGGGCAGGACCTTAAGAACATCACAGTAAGAAAAAGTGAACAGCTTGGAATAGCCTTCGTTCACCAGGAACTTAATCTCTTTAACGATCTTCGGGTTTTTGAAAATGTTTTCATAAACAGAGAGATCACCGGAGCTTTTGGAAAACTGAATAAAAAAGAAATGATCAGACAGTCCGAGGAGCTCTTTGAGAGACTGGGAATAAAAATGGATCCGAAGGCTATGGTGTCCGACCTAAGGACAGGAGACAAGCAGCTTCTTGAGATCAGTAAGGCTCTTCTTACAGGGGCAAAGCTCCTCATACTTGATGAGCCCACCACCTCACTTAACAATGATGAGGTTGAGCACCTTTTCGGTATGGTAAAGGACCTGAAAAATAAAGGAATATCCTTCATCTTCATTTCACACAAGATGCCTGAGATTTTTGCCTACTGCGACTCTTATACCGTTTTCAGAAACGGAGAACTGATTGGAAGCGGTAAGATCGCGGACACTACTCCTCCGGAGGTGACAAAGCTTATGGTTGGTCACGCCGAGGAGGCAGGAAGCTACAAAAAGAGAAAGACCGGAGATACGGTTTTGAAGCTCGAAAACGTGTCGGGTAAGGGCTTTAAAAACATTTCTTTTGAGGTAAAAAAAGGGGAGATTATAGGGCTGACCGGACTTCAGGGGTGCGGCAGCAGTGAACTTTTACAGTGTCTTTTCGGAATAACAGCGCCAATAGAGGGAACTTTGGAGATAAACGGAAAGCCTGTAAAAAGCGGTAGCGTTCACAAAGCTATGAAAGCGGGAGTAGGACTTCTTCCCGCAAACAGAAAAGAAACATCGGTAATACCGGATATGAGCCTTGTGGAGAATATGTATCTTGCAGAGCAGACGCTGTCCGCAGGAAAATTCCACATAAATAAAAAGGCTGAAACAGAGAAATACAACCGCTACCAGAAGCAGCTTAACATCAAGGCGGAATCGGGGAATTCGCCTATTGTATCGCTGAGCGGCGGTAATCAGCAGAAGGTGTTCATAGCAAGATGGCTTAACACAGATGCTAATATCCTTTTATTCGACAACCCGACTCAGGGTATAGACGTCGGCGCAAAGGAAGAGATATACAAGCTGATCCTGTCTCTTGCAAATGAGGGCAAGACAGTACTTGTAAACACGCTCGAAATACCTGAGCTTCAGAAGGTAGCGGACAAATGTCTGATTTTCTATGAGGGACAAATAGCAGGGACTCTTAGTCACGAGGAGATAGAAGAGCACACAGTGATGATGATGTCCACAGGACTTACGGAAACCGGAGCAAAGAAAAACGATAACGAGGTAACAGTGAAATGAACAACAAGTCAAAAACAAATATGATAGGAAAAATATGGCGAGGCTACAGCTTCATATTTGTATTTTTCATAATTTTTCTGGTTTACGCTCTGACTAGCAGCGGCTTTACCTGGAGTGCGACCATGAATATTTTCCGTCACTCAGCAGTTATCGGAATAGTAGCACTTGGCATGGGCCTTGTGTGCCTCACGGGAGAGATAGATCTGTCAGCCGGCTCAACACTGGCTTTCGTCAGCGGTTTTTCGGTAGTCATTTTTAATATGACAAATGGCAACATCGCAGCAACCCTCATCTTTTCCCTGGTAATGGGTGCGCTTCTCGGACTCATCAATGGAATACTGGTCGGGGTTGTGAAAATGCCTTCCTTTATTGTTACTCTTGCAACCATGCTTATCTACAGATCCTTTGCACAGTATTTTTGCCAGCACATTTCAAAGAAGCTTATCGGCGGAGGAAGCTCAGTATACAAGATGACCTCCGGCCTTGCGGGCTACGATTCAATGTACGGCTTTGGTAACGGCAAGCTTGCAACACTTCCCATCGTGGGAATCGTGCTTATCCTTTTCACTGTTCTTTTCGTATACATCACAAACGATACAAAGTTCGGTAAAAAGATATATGCCGTTGGTTCCAGTGAAAAGGGTGCGTTTATGAGCGGTATCAACGTAAGACTCATGAAAATGATGTCCTTCGTGATCATGGGAGTTATGATCGGTGCAGCAGCTTTCCTCTGGATCTGCATGAACGGTTCATCAGATCCCGCAACAACAGGTAACAGCTATGAGATGTATGCAATCGCAGCAGTAGTACTCGGTGGCATCGCAATGTCAGGCGGTAAGGGAAAAATGATCGGTGTACTTTTCGGATCACTTTCCTACACCGTAATCGACAAAATCATCATCGCTCTTAAGATGGATTCACTCATTAACAACGCAATCAAGGGAATAATCCTTATCCTTGTAATTCTTATCCAGGTTGCAGGCCCTCAGATCAAAGAGAAGTTTATGACATCCAAAGAATGATCATATAGTTTTGGCACAAAGCCATAGAGCTTCATGCCTGAATTATAAGAAACATAGACAAATCACAGATCCAATCAAACGGGTCTGTGATTTTTTATGTTTATTTAAGATTTTTGGATGAAATACCATAGTAAAATAGATGCATAAAGGTTAAATTGTACCTTTTTTTCTTATAGAGGAACCTGTGTTATGGGCATCGATATCATTGAAAACGTATGCACCCTGCTGGTCGTTATTTTCGGGACGTTGTATTCGCTTTTTAAATACGTCAAGACGCCGCTTCGTGGGTGGCTTTACATTTCCATCTTTTTCCTGACACATCTTCTCAGCGATTATTATTGGACCACATATTTTCTCGTAATCGGTGAGGACCCTGATGTCTCGGCTCTGATGGCTTACTTCGGCTGGAATGTAGGCTATCTTGTTATGCTGCTCATGGCAATTAAAATGAGGCCGGATTATGTAAAAGGGTCCTTTAATCTTCTGATGCTGCTTCCGATTCCGCTCAATATCTGGCAGTTTTTCATATATATTCAGTACGGCGGAATATTCAACAATATCTGGGAGGGAGTCCTGGCTACCGGTATCGCGTGCATATGTCTGCAGGTGATTCTGCATTATTTCATGCACAGGGCGGAGAATGTAGCTTTCCCGTATTTCCATGTTGCTTTGGCTCTTTTTATACTATTCGAATATGGCATGTGGACCTCCTCATGTTACGATTGGAGCTGGGCACCGGTAGATCCCTATTATGTATTCAGCTTCCTTGAGTGTGGATCATTGCTCCTTCTGGCGCCTGCCACTGACAAGGAATATGCCCAGAGGGGCTGTGTAAAGCCTGAGAGAAGCGTTCAGGAGACTCGGTTTACAATTCTCTTGCAGGCAACGATAGCAGTAATTATCTTCTTCGGCGGTGTCGGTGGCTACTCTGTCGGTGTTATGATGAAAAATGCTCTGCCTAAAGGGGCATCGGATCCCGGAAACTATAAAAATATCGCAATTACTCTCTTTGTCATTTCAATTGTTCTTGTACTTTTCATAATGATGATAATCACGATGACAGCCATGCGCTATAAGGCCATAGAGCGCAATATGCCCGAAGATGCTGCTATAAAGCGCGGACGCTTCAACTTTGTGCTGACTATTGTGATCACGTTGTCGCTGATGATCATTTCCGTTATTTATACATCAAGGCTGTTTTACAAAGTGGCTGTTACGGGTGTAATAGAAAACGGGCAGAACAGGGTTTATTCCACCTCGGAAGAACTCGAGAATTATATAGGTGTTGCGAGGTCGATTCTATGGGTTACGGCGGATACGGTAGATATCATGCTGGAAACAGGCTCTTCACAGCAAAATGTCCTTGATTACATCACGGATCAGACAAAGAATCAGTCTGAGCAGTTTGATGAGAACTTCACCGGTCTCTACGCCTATGTGAACGGAGAGTATTTGGACGGCTCCGGATGGGTTCCGCCTGCGGATTACGACGTGGAAGTGC
Organism: Butyrivibrio sp. ob235; assembly: GCF_900109475.1. Classification (NCBI taxonomy): domain Bacteria; kingdom Bacillati; phylum Bacillota; class Clostridia; order Lachnospirales; family Lachnospiraceae; genus Butyrivibrio; species Butyrivibrio sp. ob235. The sequence goes on along the minus strand of NZ_FOBE01000007.1, from coordinate 109,329 downwards.
GTGACTGGTATAAGAATGCGGTGGATGCGAACGGCAACACCATCATTGTTAATCCCTATGTTGATATGCAGACGGGATCGCTGGTTATAACCATTTGTAAACTGATTGATAACAGAGATGAACCCGGAAATTATGAAAAACGCGATGTCGTTGCACTGGATCTTGTCGTCAATCATGTTCAGGAGGTTACCGAGGATATCAATATCGGCGGCAAGGGCTTCGGGTTCGTTGTAAACAAAGACGGGATGATAATAGCCCACCCCGATCGCTCCTTAAACGGCAGCAATATAGAGGATATATACGGAACCGGACTCATAGAAACTATTACCGAAAACTGCAACAGCTCTGTGAAAGCAAGACTGGAGAACCGTGATTGTACTCTTTTCATAGATTCCGTCATAAATCAGTGGTATGTGGTGATTGCCATAAGTGATAACGAGCTCTTTGCGGAATCCAACGGACAGCTGGCAGTGAATATAGTTGTGTCACTGCTGATTTTCCTGCTGATTTCCTTCTTCTACTATCTGGGTTATAAGAATGAACAGCTGAATGCCAGAAAGATGGAGGATATGCGAAGCGCGGATATGCGCCATGAGTATGAGGCCCAGGTGCTCAAGCAAAAAGAGACAGCTGCGAATGAGGCTAACAAGGCAAAGAGTCAGTTCCTTGCACAGATGTCTCATGAGATAAGAACGCCTATCAATGCAGTGCTTGGTATGAACGAGATGATCCTCCGCACCTCGAAGGATGAACAGACTCTTGAATATGCCAATAACATTGATTCTGCCGGAAATATTCTGCTTGCGCTTATCAATACCATCCTGGATTTTTCAAAGATCGAGGACGGTAAGATGGATATAATTCCTGTAAATTATGATACATCATCATTCATTCTTGATCTGATAAATTCCATCAAGAGAAGAGCGGAGACAAAGGGATTGGAGCTCATTCCGGAGATAGACGAGAGCATTCCCTGCAAGCTTTTCGGTGATGACGTGCGCCTTAAGCAGGTTATAGTTAATCTTCTTACTAATGCCGTGAAGTATACTGAGACCGGATCTGTCTGGCTCACCATGAAAAATGTTATTATTGACGGTGACAAGTTGAAGCTCTACGTCTCCGTGCGGGATACCGGTATTGGTATCAAGCCTGAAGATATAGACAGACTCAGCCTTTCGTTCCAGAGATTTGATGAAAAGAAAAACCGAAACATCGAGGGAACGGGCCTTGGAATGTCTATCGTTACAAACCTTCTGAATCTCATGGGCAGTAGGATCTGCGTTCAAAGTACCTATGGCGAAGGCTCAAATTTCTATTTTGTTATTGAACAGGGAATTGTGGACAGAACGCCTATAGGCGATTTTGCAAAGAATCTGGAGAACAGGAAAAAAGAGCGCACGAACGAGGACCTGATAAGCGCGCCTGGCGCCCGGGTCCTTGTGGTGGACGACAATAACCTGAACCTCATGGTTGCCAAGAGCCTTCTGAAGCTGTGCAATATTTTTCCTGATGCAGTGGCTTCCGGAAGAGAGGCAATAAACCTCATGGGGAAGAAGTCTTATGACATTGTTTTCCTTGATCATATGATGCCGGGTATGGATGGAATCGAGACTTTGCATGAACTTGAGGAATGCAGCCTCATTCCTACCGGGACGAAGATGATAGTCCTAACTGCCAATGCGGTTGTGGGAGCTAAGGAAAACTATTTGAGGGAGGGCTTTGATGATTATCTGTCCAAGCCCATAGAGCTCAAAAATCTTGTGGAGCAGCTTAAAAAGTATCTTCCGAAAACCGCATATGAACATGTGCGCGAAACCGAAGCTGTAACGGTGAATACTGAAAAAAACAAGCAGCCCGAGAAGCCTGAATATAAGCCGATAGTATTCGATGATGATGCACCTGTCTATGATATAGAAAGACTGAAGGAGGCAGGTATGGACACCGAGACAGGCCTTGCCTATTGTGCAGGTGATCCCGACACCTTCTTTGAAGTGCTCTCTGTTTTCACAAGTGATTATGAATCGAAGAGCAGCAATTTTAAGTCTTATTATGAGAGTGAAAACTGGCATGATTATGACATTCTGATCCATGCACTTAAGGGTAATCTTCGTGCAATCGGAATGCAGGAGCTTGCAGAGAAGGCCTTTGCTCTGGAAAAAGCGGCCAAGGAAGGTGATGCCGATTACATCAAGGCTAATCACGAGGCTATGATGGAGGAGTATCGCAAAATTAATGAAGTTATCTGTGAAGCTGCGCTGTGATATTGTCGTATGATTTTTCGCACCCTTCGGAAATTCTCCGGAGGGTGTTTCTATGTCTTGACCTCGCCCTTGGGGCAAACTTTATAATTCTTTTCAGATGATAAAGTCAGGAGGAAAAGGTATGAAGATAGCGGTAATGGCTGATATTCACAGCAATCATATAGCACTGGATAAGTGTGTCAGGCAGGCGCAAAGGCTCGGAGCAGATGAGTTCCTTTTCCTTGGAGATTATGTCGGAGACCTTGCCTATCCTCAGAAAACACTTAAGTATCTTGAAAAGCTGCGCTCTGAAGTTCCCTGTACATTTATCAGAGGGAATAAGGAGGATTACTGGATAGACTACCGACAGGCAGATCATGACGAGTGGGAGTGGAAGCCGGGGACCTCAAACACAGGAATGCTCAGGTACGGCTTTGACAGGATCACGGACAGTCAGATAGATGAGTTTGAAAAGATGCCGATTTCCATGGTGATAGAGCGAGAAGGGATGCCGCCTTTTACCATATGCCACGGCTCACCCTTCAGTGCCACAGAGAGCATGAGGGAAGGCAACGATTATATTGATGAACTTACGGAAAAGCTTGAGAACGAGCTTACAATCTGCGCCCATTTTCATATTCAGATGCAGTATGTAAGAAACGGAAAGCGCGTAATAAATCCCGGCTCCGTAGGCCTGTCCTTCAGGTGCGGCGGAAAGGCCCAGTTCATGATGCTTCACGGAAATGACGAAAGATGGGAGCCTGAGTTCATATCGCTCCCCTATGAGGTGGAAGAGGTCATAAGAGAGATGGACGAGGAAAAATTGTGGAAGCACGCACCCGCCTGGTATCAGGTCACAAGATCCATAATCCTCGGTGGCGATGTCTCTCAGGGCAAGATCCTGAAGAAGGCTTTCGAACTTTGCGAAAAGGCAGAAGGCTTTGCCCAGTGGGGGAAGATTCCTGAGAAGTATTGGGACATGGCGCTTGATTCCTACAGTATTCAGAGAGCTGAACCGGTGATGGATTGATATTTCAGATATTAGATGAAGAATTCTGATTCAAAAGATAAAAATTCGCATAAGTCAAGTACGAAATATGAACTGACTTATTCATAATTCGTAGGCAAACCCTCAAGGATTTCGTGTATAATACTATTGGTACTTTCTTTTCTGCAAATCCAGACAGCGTCATGGGTATGGGAAACGATTTTCTTTGAGGGATACAAAATATGAAACTGGAGACTGGACTACGAAGGCAGAGTAATAGTCAAATACGGTTTCGCATCTACTTAGTATATGACACATCCTAAGTTTACTTGGGGTGTGTTTTTTGTGTTCATACTTTATGTTTTGGAAAGGGAGAAATTTTAATGAAGACAAAGAGAATATTTAAAAACATTATGCCTTTAATTATGGCTGTGGCACTTTTTATTTCGGCGCTGCCGGTTTCGGGGATTAAGGCGAAGGCGGCTGAAGATTTCACCCCTGTTGTATCGGTGAAAGAAAAAGAGATAACTCTTCAAATTAATCAGCCTGTTGAAGGCAATAAAATGGGTGATGTCGGAATCGTAAAATATACGCATTATTTGGATACCAAAAATACGATTACTTTTCAGGAAAGCTGGATTGAGCAAGGGTCGTCACTCTATTTTGGAAATAATGATACTTTTAAAGGAGGGCATTATTATCACTATGAAGTTGTAGTATATGCGCCTAAAGAAGACCTGAGCGATTTTACAATCGATAGTGAGCATAATAAAGACCGCGTAGTATGGCAGGCCGGAACAGTAAATAGTACTTACAAAGGTGCACATACAATTATGTTTGAAGGGTATGTTAAGGCGAGTTTTAAGCCTCCTTACGATATGGGAGAATATACACTTGATCTGTCAAAAGGTAGTGTGAAGATGGATACCCTGTCGGGAGACATTGTCTATGACACTTTAAGGGCTTTAAGAGAATGGGATGGTAGTATATACAATAAAAAAGCGCATGTTGAAGGAGTTGATGAACCTCTGCTAGGATATGATTTGGATAAGGATGAATCCTGTGACATGTATTGTGACAGGGATTCTGACGGAAATTACATATTTGGTCCTTATGTTGATAATTCTGTCAAAGACCAGAAAAAGCTTTATCTAAGTATTTTGTCAAGGGATCGCTTTGATAACAACAAAACTCGTTATTATAGTGCAATTACAATAAAGCTTCCTGAGATTTCTGAAACACCAAGTTTAAATCAAGGTGCACCTACTATGGATTTATCCAAGGGCAGCTATTTTTCAAACGATACAAAAAATATAGGTTACTTTTGTGCTTATTATGAAGCGTGTGTTGAGGAGGGAAGTGTTAATGCAGTCGAAAAATCACTTACCGAGGTAGATGTTGATTTGGATAAAAACGGTACGTGGGATATAACTATTGTTTTGACTTTAGATTCGGCCTATAAGTTTGTTGATATGACTATTACAGCACTTCCTACAAGCAGCATTAAGACTAGTATTACCAAGAGTCTAAGTGAGTCAAAGAGGCAAGAATTAGATAAGGCAAAATACGCATATTATGGAGAAGCTACATTTGCTTTCCCTGATGAAAAGCCATCCACACCACCGGAAGAAGGTAAGAAAGAAGAGACAGGAAAAGTAGAAAAGGAAGAAAAAGCGGTAAAGGTAGAAGAACCCGCACCTGCCCATACTGTAGGCGAAGCCATAGAGAACGGCGGAGCTTCCTACACAATCTCATCAGTAGATGAAGGGAAAGAAGCGGTTACATATGCTAAGCCTGAGTCCAATAAGGTTGCAAGCGCTACAATTCCGGACACTATAAACATCGATAACAAGGAATATAAGGTCACTGAGATTGCAGCAAATGCATTCAAAAACAATAAGAAGCTTAAGAAGATAACTATCGGTAAGAACATAAATAAGATCGGAGCAAATGCTTTCTTTGGTTGCAAGAATCTTAAGAACATAAAGTTCAAGACAGTTCTTCTTACCAAGAAGACAGTTGGCAAGAATGCTTTCAAGGGCGTAAATGCCAAGGCAAAAGCAAAAGTTCCGAAGAAGGTACTTAAAGCTTACAAGAAATTCCTTCCGGGCAAAGGCTTAAACGGCAAGGAACAGAAGATTACGAAGTAAAGGGCTGGCTAAATACAAAATATCTAAGAAATCAGTAAGCTTACTGTGCGAAGGATAGCAAGCTGATGAAGTGAATAAAAAGATAAAAAATACGGGGGAGTCCATATATAGATTCCTCCGTATTTTCAAAAGAAGGTTTATATAGAATCGATTCCACTTTTTTTATATGATTAAATATAGTTGCATGGGACTTGTTATGAGGGGAGCCATAATGAAATTTATGAAATTATTTGTCGCAGTTTCTATAACTTTACTTATGCTTTTTTCGCTTATAGGATGCGGGAGCAAGAAAACAATCTCTCATGATGAAATGCTGAAATTGCAGAAAGAAAGCTACACCGTGGTGCTGGATAGCGAAGAAGATCCGGAATTAACGAACTTTGTCTTTTCTGCCGGTGGTGGGATGGCTGCTGTGCCGAATAGCTACAAGATTCAAGTGGTAAAGCTGGCTGACGGATATTACTTCTCGAATGATTGGGAGAAATATTACAAGGCGAGTGATGCTGAGGTCAAGCTTTTTCTCAATATTCTGGATAAGTACAATATCTATAAGATCAAAGAAATTAAGAGTGATGACTTCGTACTGGATGGCATGGATTTCTATTTGGAATACTGGCTGTCAGACGGAACCAGGGTCACCGACAGCGGACAATTCGACAATATTCCTTATGGGTATCCTTTCCTGGAAGAACTTGATGATCTTGTAGATATGGGATTTAAGGTGAAGTGATAGGTTACGGAAGTCTTGTTTATTATCTTGGAATCAGCAGAAAATCGGAAATTACCTACTTATGGCGGTAGTGAAGAATAAGAAATGTATTATGATTAATAAGGGAAACAACAAAAGAAGTAGTGTTGCTTGAATTTATTGTAAGGAAAAATGAGCAATACAATAAATGGAGCAGCTATGGATATATTTGTTGTAAGGGAAAAGGCACCTGTACAATAAATCCGTAAAGAATAGTTAGATTTGTTGTTGCGACTATTTTTGTAAACAACAAACCGGCTGATAGCAGCTCAATTTATTGCATAGAGAATTCTAAGGTGCAACAAACCGGCTGATACCAACACAATTTATTGTTTAGAGAATTCTTAGGTACAACAAATCCAGAAATGATAAGAAGATTTGTTGCACTATGAAAATATACTAATACTGCTCACATGGAGGGAATATGAAAAATCATTATATAAAGGCATTTTCATTAACACTTGCGGCAGTGATTGCGTTGAATATGACTGCTTGCGGAAAAGCGGGTGACGACAAGGCTTCAAACACGCAGGATGAGAATAGCAGTACTCAGGAAACAGCTCAAGAAGACAGTGCTGTTTCCGAAGGCAAGGATGACACAGATAAAGATAATGCAGATGCGCAAGCTGATGCGGATTCCCAAAGCGAAGATGTCGCAGACGCTCAGAACGAAGCTGATACAAATTCCCAAGAGGAGACCAATGCAGAATCCGAGAATAACAGCGATGATTCATTGTCCACACTTGATTCTGCTAAAAACGATGCCGGAACAGATGCGATTTCTATAGCAGCTTACGAAGAAGTTTACGCGCCTGTTCTCGATGCCTATCGTGACATTCTGAAAAACGGCTACGACTACGAAGGTCCGCTTTCCGACTATATTGCGATGGGAATGCTGGAAGACGTGAATTATGTTGAAAAAGATATCATGAATGATACCGTCGGTTATCTGATAAAAGACCTCAGCGGTGATGGCGTGCCGGAGCTTGTGGTTGGAAGAAACAGACAAAAAGATTTTATAGGACCCGGGAATGAAGGAATTGTCTATTGCTGCTATACCTGCAAGGATAATAAGCCTGTTTTAGTCTTTGATGGCTTTAATCGAAGCTGCTATTACTGGGCAGGCGACGGAAAGTTCAGCTATCTGGGTTCAGGCGGCATTATGTACCAGTACTTTGGGTTATGCCATCTAAGCGATGATGGCACAAAGGAAGTATGGGAGGATTTCTATTTTTCAGAAGATAATCATGACGGAACCGCCTCCTATTACCATAATACATTAGGAACGGATGATGTGGATAAATCAGAAAAACTGGACATCACCGATATGGATTTTTCAAATGAGGAAGACAGTTTGGTAAAGGAAGAGCTTCCACTTACACTTTTCAAAGACAGTGGCGATGGCGTGGAGGCAGATAGTGGGGAGCTCACGAAGGTATTTAAGAACAATATGTCAGCGGCCGAGCTTAGGGTAATTGAGAAAAAGCTGAACAGTATCGGTTACTATGGTTTCCTGCTAAGGTCTTTCACGGATCCTCACTACATTGACTGGAATGAAGTGTTCTATACAGGCGCCGGATTTGATCAGCACGGAGCTACGAAGGAGGTCAGGGATGCATTTTTGAAGGCAACCGGTGATGATGAGATATACACTGATCTCACGGTTGTTTCCGGTAAGGACGTCAGGGATTATGTGAAGAAGACTACCGGCTTTGACTACGATGAGATGGTAAACGACCTCGACTGGGTTTATCTTGAGAAATATGATCTTTTCATTTCTGAGCATGGCGATACCAATATGGCCTTTGTCACAGTTAACGAAGGAATGCTGGAGGATGGTGAGTACACTATTATCTACACCAATTATGAAGGTGAGGAGTATGGTGTGACTTTCACCGAGGAAAATGGCACATATCGTTTTAAATCCAATCTTCCTGACTATATTGCAAAGAATCCGTCATACGAGCCGGATATTGATCAGAGTACGATCACAGAGGGACAGCTCATTCCCGACAGCGACCAGAGATACTTAACCGAGGATGACTTAAAGGGCTTCAGTGAGGAAGAACTCAGGATTGCAAGAAATGAGATTTACGCCCGCTGGGGAAGAAAGTTCAAAGATAAGAAGCTTCAGGAATACTTTGAGACAATGGAATGGTATTTCCCTATGACCGAGCCGGACGATTTTGATGAGAGCCTTTTGAACGTATATGAAAAGGAAAATCTGGACTTTATCAGTAAGTATGAGAAGAAGATTAAGAAGTAAGTTCGATTTCTTTTCTATGGAATGAAAGATTTGTGTGAAAGCACAGATGAGTAGATTGGCGGGAATCTGTGGAATAGAAGAATTGCGCTAAAACACAGATTCCTATCTAAAATAGTTGTTGATACAAGAGGTGTCTTGGCATGGCTAAGTATAGGCACCGCCAAGATATTAGGAGAATCACTTATATCTTGGTACGGGAAAACCATTTCATTACCAATATAAAGTTGAAACAAGAAAATCTTGGTACAGGGAAGTTGTTCCATTACCAAGATAAAGGCGAAACGTGAAAAATCTTGGTATAGGAAAACATTTTTATTACCAAGATATAGTTAAAACAAGAAAAATCTTGGTACAGGAGGAAGATTTTGTTACCAAGATAAAGTCAAAACAAGAAATATCTTGGTTCATGAGAACTATTTCATTGCCAAGATAAGGTTGAAACATGATATATCTTGGCACAACATGATATGAGGGAGATAGCATGAAAAAGAAATCTTTGTTGTCACTACTATCGATAACAATAGTCACTTTATCACTTGCTACAACAGCATGCGGAAATAGTAATAATCCCGGTTCAGATAGCAATAGCAACGGTGGAGAAGTAGATTCCGCGCAGGCTGAGCAAGATGACGTGGCAAATGAAGAAAATACGAACGGGGCTCAAAAGGACAATACCAACGAAGCAAATAAGGACAAGGCCAGCGAAGATGTGGACAGCACCGGCAAAGCCGGCGATGGACAAGGTGACGACATCGAAGAAACAGGCACCGGAACAAACGATACAGAAAAGAACGACATCGATGAATCCACATCTTCCGACAAAGACGAGCCGGATTCAGACGGCCTGAAGGCACCGGTAGTGTCGCAGATTGAAATTGCAAAGATGACAGACACCTTCACTGCTAAGGTTGCCAAGGCAGTAGGCGTGTCGCCGGAAAAGGCATCCAAGTATTATCTTGTGGACGATTTCGATACCGATGGAAAAATCGAGGGCTTCTTTTATGTTGGTGATGGAGTCATGGATGAACTTGGCGCCTGTGAAGGAACCATCTGGTTTGTAAACGAGAACGAATGCAGACAGATTCATGATGAATTTGGCTTTGCAGCTGATAATGAAAATGTCTTTGGAATTATCGAAGGCGCTGATAAGAGATTTATTGCATTCAGCGATGTCTATGTGACAAGCAGGGTGACGAATCTCTACTATGTTGACGGGGATAAATTAAACGAGTCATCTGTTTCAAGAATGGGTTATGCAGAAGTGGATCAAAGCACAGGCGATCTGATAATAACCATCGATGCCTATGATAATTACTGTGATTATGAAAAGGGCTCAGACAAACCCATGTGGACAGGTCACACCTGGAAGCCGTATTACTATTATTACTCAAGAAGTGAAGGCGATTTCACCGAATACGAAGCAAGGTTTATAGATGAGGATACCTTGGATGAAAAGTACGGAATCAATGCGGAAAAAGAACTGAAGAGTCAGGGATATACACTGGATAGCATAATCGAAAGAGACAATGGCATAGTAAACATAAATTACTCAAAGACAACAGAGAATGTAGACGGTTCTAAATCAATTGAGTACAGAAACGCCACCTATGATTCCAGAACAAGCGAATACGACAATCCCTGGGACAATGAGAAGGCAGGATTTTTTGAATCGGATTACGGCGGAACCTTTAGCTGTTTCTTAGGCACTGCAGATAGCATAAAAGCCTACGCCGATTTTCTGGAAAATTACATGCAGCATCCGGTTATATCTACTATGTATGAAGAAGGTTTTGGGGAGGAAGACAGACCTGTAGACGCTAGCGATGTGGTTTTCGAACTCATCTATGTAAACGATGATGATATTCCGGACCTTGTGCTTGCAAATGGGGACTGTCCCTGGAATCCTGTGCACCTTTTCACAGTTGAAGAAGGAGAAGTGAAGCAGGTCGGAGAGTACTCAATGTACGGACTGATGTATTACTCACCAAAAACGGGAGAGATACTTCCAAATTATTATATACCGGCAGGAAATGCGGAAATAAACATATTTGGAAGTGACAAGACGAAACCTTATGACTTAGATAAGGATGCAACAAGGTTCCTGAAGTCTCCCGATATTCAGGGCATGAGGCTGAATGAGGTCAAGGATTTTGAGAGCACTTTGGCACATATGAAAAGCGCTGCCCCTACAGGTTTAACACCGGTTGGAGCACCGATAATTGACGACTCCTATTTAAAAGAAGGCGAAGTTACTTTTGAAGGAAAACACGCCGCAGCTATTCCCGGAATCTGGTATCTCTACTACGATGACGGCATTGCACCAACATGGATGGAATTCGATACGGTGGGAACCTTCACTGCACATGATGCGGATGGCTTTGTGGAGGCTACAGGCTACGTCGAATTCAGGGATAAGGATCCCATCTTGGAAGACGGCGAGATTTACAGACTCTTTTATTCCGACGGCACATTTTACAAGGACTTTGAATTTGCACCGGTTGATGATTTCGGATACATGATGGATTACGCTGGACAGCTTTATTACAAAGACCCCGATAACTGGCCCAAGGGATAAACACAATTATAAAAATATATGGATTACCTTAAGGAGATTCTGAAGGGTATATGATTTCAAGGGACTTTTGCCTGTTTGGGGCATGAGTCCCTTTTCATATTTTATACTTGTTTAAGATTATCCTGGGACGAAATATAGTAAAATGAAAGGAGATTTACTAATGAGGAGGCAGTAACTATGGCAACACCGCATATAGGCGCAGAACCAGGTGATTTCGCGAAGACAGTTCTAATGTCGGGAGACCCACTCAGGGCAAAATTCGTGGCGGAGAATTATCTTACGGATGTAAAGTGTGTAAATGAGATCAGAGGGATGCTTGGCTACACAGGAAAATATGAAGGCAAGGAAGTGTCCGTGATGGGGCATGGAATGGGAATCCCTTCAATTTGTATTTATACCTATGAACTCTACAATTTCTTTGATGTTGATAACATCATAAGAATCGGTACTGCGGGAGCACTGCAGGATAACATAAGAGCCCGAGATCTGATATTTGCGGTGGGAGCTCATTACGATTCCACATACGGACAACAATATGGACTGGTGGGGTGCTTTTGCCCTACAGCTTCCTACAGCATCTTAGAGAGAGCCGTGAACAAAGCTAGAGAAAGAGGCGTAAGATATCATGTAGGAAATGTCTTTTCGACTGACATTTTCTACTCGGACACTCTGGACAGGTATGCGCGCTACAGAGATTTTGGCACACTTGCAGCAGAAATGGAGACTTCAGGGCTTTACATGAATGCTGCTGATGCCGGGAAAAATGCGCTCTCTATTCTTTCCGTCTCGGATCATCTTTTTAGAAAGGATAATATAACTCCGGAGGAGAGGCAGACAACTCTCACGGATATGATTGAAATTGCACTTCAGACTGCTGTAGAGCTTTGAGAATAGGAGGCGCAAGATGAAAAAAATATTAGCAATGTTACTTACTCTATCACTTTTAATCAGCGTGACTGCCTGCGGCGCATCTTCGAAGAGCAAGGGCGGCGATAGCGGAGATTACAAGATAGCGATGATCACTACCTCCGGTGACATCACGGACATGTCCTTTAACCAGACGACCTATGAGGCATCAAAAGAGTTTGCGGAGGAAAGAGGTGTGGATTTCCAGTACTACAAACCCACCGAGGACACTGATGATGCCAGAATTGCTGCTATTGATAATGCGGTAGCTGATGGCTTTAATGTAATAGTAGTGCCCGGGTATCTGTTTGCAGAAGTCCTTGCAAACTGGGCCGGCAGTAACGAAGATGTTCATGTTATCGTGGTTGACTGCAGTCAGGGCGATTTCGAAAGCGCAGGAGTCTACGAGCTTCCTCAGAACACCTGCTCTCTGACATATAACGAAGGGCTCGCGGGATATATGGCGGGCTATGCTGTAGTTAAGGAAGGATACAAAAAGCTTGGATTTCTCGGTGGAATGGCAGTTCCTGCGGTTATCAGATTCGGTTACGGTTTCATCCAGGGCGCCGACGATGCGGCAAAGGAACTTGGAAATACCTCGGAAGTTGAAGTAAACTATGTATACGGAGGGCAGTTCTTCGGCGATGAGTCGATTACCGCAGTTATGGATACCTGGTACCAGAATGGCACAGAGATAGTATTTTCTTGCGGCGGCGGAATTTTCACATCAGCAGGAGAAGCTGCAAAGAAGGCAGGCGGCAAGATCATAGGTGTTGATGTCGATCAGTCTGTATCTCTGGACGGTCTTTACGGAGACGGAATCTGTGTGACTTCTGCCATGAAGGGAATTGCTCCGTCAATAAAGGCAGCGCTTACAGATCTGTTCGACGGAAACTGGGACAACTACGCAGGCAAAATTATGAGTATGGGAATTGTTTCGGGCGATGACCCTGAAGCAAATTATGTACAGCTTCCGATGGATACCTGGTCCATGAAAAACTTTACCATTGATGACTACAAGGCACTTGTTTCATCAATGTATGAGGGAAATGTTAATATTTCAAATGACATCGAAGCGATGCCGACTACTGAAATAAAAATTAAGGTATTTGACAATATACACTGATACTTAAGTCTATGTCTCAAAAAGAAAAACAAAAAGCATATATCGCTATAGATCTGAAGTCTTTTTATGCTTCTGTCGAATGCCATGATATAGGCAGAAATCCGCTGACTACAAATCTCGTAGTTGCGGACAGAAGCAGAACTTCAAAAACAATTTGTCTGGCTGTTTCTCCCGCTCTCAAAAAATATGGGATCCCCGGGAGGGCCAGACTTTTTGAGGTTGAGCAGAAGGTTAAGGAGATAAATGCGAAGAGGCTGATGAACGCTCCGGGAAGAACTTTTACCGGAGAATCTGATGATGACAACGCGCTTTCTTCAAATCCATCTCTTAAGCTGGATTTCATTGCCGCCGTGCCGAGGATGGCAAGATACATGGAGATAAGCACTGAGATCTATAAAATCTACCTGAAGTATATTTCTCCTGAGGATATACATGTCTACTCGATTGACGAGGTTTTCATAGATGCCACGGGCTACCTTGGAACCTATAACAGAACTCCGAAGGAGCTTGCAATGGACATGATAAAGGATGTCCAGGAGGCCACCGGAATTACGGCAACAGCCGGAATTGGCACGAATCTCTACCTTGCAAAGGTGGCGATGGATATTGTCGCCAAGCATGTTGAACCCGATGAAAACGGAGTCCGAATTGCGCAGCTGGATGAGATGAGCTATAGGGAAAAACTGTGGAATCATACTCCTCTCACTGACTTTTGGAGAGTCGGAAGAGGCTACGTGAAAAAACTCTCCGAGGTCGGACTTTATACGATGGGAGATATCGCAAGATGCAGTCTCGGAAAGGACATGGAATTTCATAATGAAGAGCTTCTTTACAAGCTTTTCGGAATTAACGCGGAGCTCCTCATTGATCATGCATGGGGATACGAGCCCTGTACGATGGAGATGATAAAGGCCTACAAGCCCGAGAACAACAGCCTAAGTCAGGGACAGGTTCTGCATTGTCCCTATGATTTTGATAAGGCACGCATAATTGTAAGGGAAATGGCGGATGCCCTTGCCATGCAGCTTTTGGAGGAGAAAAAGGTCACCGACCAGATAGTTCTGACCATAGGTTATGACATGGAAAGTCTTAAGCTTCCCGGAATAGCTAAGAAATACAAGGGGAAAATCAAGAAGGACTATTATGGAAGAGAGGTTCCGGAGCATGCGCACGGAAGTTGTAACCTTGACGAATTCACGGCCCTCTCCGGACATATCATAGATGCAGCATTAAAGATTTATGATGAAAAAGTGGCTCCCGAACTTTTGATAAGAAGAGTGACAATCGTCGCATCGCATGTACTTGATGAAACCGCTTCACAAAAGATGGCAGAGGAATCTTACGAACAGCTTTCACTTTTTGATGTTATGAATCCGCAAAAAGCTGATGCCCGGCAGCAGGGCAGAGACGGTGAAAATGAGCAGACTAAGTCCGACGAAAAGCAGCTTGCCAAGTCCGATGAGAAGCAGCTTGCCAAGTCCGATGAGAAGCAGCTTGCCCTTCAGAAGGCAACTCTTGAGATTCAGAAGAAATTCGGGAAAAACGCCATAGTAAAAGGCACTTCGCTTCAGGAAGGTGCCACCGGATTGGAGAGAGGAAAGCAAATCGGCGGGCATAAGGCATGAAGGTATGTAAGATTGCTATTCAGATGTGTTTAAGATTATCTAAGTTGTGAGACAGAAACAATAATTGTTGATTTTTCAAGGAGCTAGACGATGAAAAAAAGTAATATTGGTTTTACTGATGTGGCATCTGTAGAGGATTTGTTTGATATTGGCCAATATACTAAAGGGCTTACCGAGTTTATATCCGCATGCCGTACGCCAATGACAATTTCTATACAGGGGGCATGGGGGACAGGGAAAACTACAGTGATGAATATTGTTAGGGATTCCTTAAAACAGTGCGATGATATACAAATGATTTGGTTTAACACCTGGCAATTTTCTCAGTTCCATATGGATGATGAGCTGGCGTTGTCATTTTTGGAGTATTTATGCTCAGAGCTCGAGTTGTCTGAATCTGATAAAGATGAGATATCACGACTTACACAAGGTTTTAGGAAAGTTACATCTGCATCAAAGGAAATATTACTGTCTATAGTGGACTCTCAGCTTGGGGGAAGAATTGCGGATAATTTGGAACGGGGACTTAGCGGCGGTGAGAAGAACTTTAATCCGATAGAAGCAATGCGCAATATGCGTGAACGTTTCGAAAGTTATATACAGGAAACGCTGATAAAGAGAGAAAAAAGTCGGATTGTGATTTTTATTGATGATTTAGATCGGCTTGAACCTCGTAGAGCAGTAGAACTTCTTGAGGTTTTGAAATTATTTTTGGATTGTCCAAATTGCGTTTTTATTCTGGCTATTGATTATGATGTCGTTGTTAGTGGAGTGGAAGCTAAGTATGGATTTGATGATGAAGATAAAGGAAAAAACTTTTTTGATAAAATAATACAGGTACCATTTAGACTCCCTGTAGCAAATTATAATATAACTCGTTACGTGAAAAACTGTTTGGAGGAGATAGGAATACAAAGTGATGATAATGAGCTATCAAATTGTGAAAATTTGATTGAATGTTCTATTGGTGCAAATCCAAGGGCAATAAAGCGACTGTTTAATGCATATCTGCTTCTTCGGTACATAACACCAAAATCACTTTGGGATAATACAGCTACACGGAATCTTCTTTTTGCAACACTATGCCTGCAGTATGCTGATGAGAATTTGTATAATATTATTATAAGACAAATATCAGGATTGGAGATGAACGATATACGAGCGCTGGCAACTGAGGAAATAGTACCAGATGTTTTTTCTGAGTTTATTGATGAAGAGGAATTAAAACAATGGAGACCATTCTTTCAAGTATTTGTTTCATTGATAGACGGAAGTGCAGGTAATGATGAAGAGCGAATAAAATTATTACATGAGACTACAGCACTTTCTACAGTTACTGCATCAGGAGAAAAGGATTCCAAAATGCAAGGTGAGAAAGTGCTTGATCATAACATGGAAAAAGTAAAAGTTTTAGGTGCTACTGATGTAAAATATAAGATATGTGTATTAGGAACGAATTTTAATATTGGACTTGGACAGTATGTGAAAGTGGAATACAACGGAAAAATTTATAATGCTAAAATGCACAATTCTATAAAAGGAAGAGTAGATAGGCTTGGAGCTTTGTTTAGTGATAATGATTTACATGAAGGTGATCGCATACATGTGTTTTACGATTATGCCGAAGGTCATTTGTTGTTTGAAAAAATAACTGAGGAATAAGGGGGAAATATGAAAGCTATAAAAAAGTTGGGACATACAGATGTTCAATATAAAATTATGACATTTGGAAAGGATTTTGATATAGGAGCGGGTACATCGGTTACGGTACAATATGAGCACAACCAGTATCAGGCGAAAATGCATTCTAAAGCAAAAGGAAGAATTGATGGACTTGCAAAACTATATCAGTATTCCAATTTTAGTGAAGGCGATGTTATTTCAGCAGAGTGGGATGAGAATACTAGGCTGATTATAATAACGAAATGTGGGAATGAATATGATGGCGATATTGTATCAGAAGGATCTCTTGATAATGTAGATTTAGACAATAATTATCAATATGATAGTTTGGAAAAAGCTAAATCAGAATTTGATTACGGGTGGAGGTTGCAAGAAGACCAGGATGCAATTCATAAACGCGAGTTGGAAGATATTTTTACAGACCTTGATTCCGTACCGGCTCATAAAGAGTTTTATTTTAATTCTGGGCACGAGGACTTTGTAGGGAGAATGCAAGTAAACAGAGATTGGATTTTGTATTGGGATCCATACAAAAATATGCTGCAATTTATGACAGAAACTGGAAATTTTCTGGTTAAGGAAAAGCTGCCGGATTGCAATAATTATTCATTTCTGCTTGGATTTAATAATGAAGGAGTTTGGTTCGCTGAATATGGCACAGGTTATACATGGGATGATAGTGAATGGATTAATCGTATAGTATGTTGCGATATAGTAAATAAAAAAGTAAAGGCATATAAGATTAATCAAAAGAAAGGTGTTCTGTTACTCAAGAATATTTACATATATGGAGATGAACTTTTCTATTTCTGCAGGGAATCAGAGACCATAGAAACAGCGTATAGAGTCAATGAAGGAGGAGAGCATAAAATTCTATCTCTGGCGCTCCATGAAGATGACAGTTCACATATATGCAGGGTTGTTTGTGGCCAGGATAAATATGCAGTAGTAATGAACACGGATTTCTATGACAAGGCCCAGGGGGTGCAAATATCATCTGTCTGTCGGATTTATCAAAAATCGTCAGGAGTCATGGAGGACGAAATAAAATCCGTGTCTCGTATAAAGACAATTGATTTTAATCGTAAATGCGCTATAACAGAGCTTTCTGTAATTGATAACATTAATTGTTCTTTTGCAATCCCTGTGTCACCGCCGCAAGGAATGGAGTGGTGGGTGTTAAAACCTTTGTACAACAATCCTGGACTTGAACGAATTGCAACATTTAAGCAAAGTGGAAAGCCAGCTGTTTTCCCTGTTTCAGAATGTAGTAGCCAGTTATTATATTTCGACTTTGAAAACTGTTATGTTGCTCCGCACTATTCAAAACTATGCAGATATGCACGAAATGGTAAAGAGTACTGTCTGTCTGGTGGAGGACATGGTGTCACTGAGTCAATTCTGGTTTCTTCAAAATATGTTTATTGTGATTATGATGCAAATGGTGTATCACAGTTACCTAGAAATTTTGACGATTTTGAAGGGCTGGCAAGAACTAATCCTCAAGCGACATTGATATTAAAGGAGCGCGTTGGAATAGATAAATGGAATTAGTGTCGATTGTATATCAATTTATTAGAAAAAGAACAAAATTATGAGAAAAAGAAAAATTATACTGTTATTAATAAGCGCTAATTTAGTATTTTTGATGGCGTGTTCAAATCGATATACAACTATTGATACAGAAAACACGATTGTGGATGAAAAGAATAATAATGAGGATATGTCTACGGTGGAAGAAACAGTATTAGAGGCTAAGAAAGATCCAGATTCTGAGCTCGTGGTTGCTGATAATGCTGATTCTTCTGACAATAATAACCTTGATAAACAGCAACTTCTAAGTGATGAAAGCATGGCAGCATACGAGAGATTTCTACATTTGGAAGAAGAGTTATATTTTGATAATTACGCGATGGATGGACTTGTTGCTGGTCAGGGGTATGTCTTCCGGGATGTTATAAAGGCTATTTCTGAGAATGGTGGATTTGAAGAACACAATTATCATGACTTTCAATATGCCTATATAGATTGTGGAAATGATGGTATTCCAGAGCTACTTATATCATTTTCTGATTCAACTGAAATGTCAGAATATGAGGGTGATACGGATTGTGCAATTGTTATCAAATATATTGATGGCAAACTTCAGTTTTGCACTGAGGAAATATGGCATTACAGAAATGCTGGGGCGATAAACAAATATGGAATTAGTTTTGGATCTATGACGGCATATGCCGGCTGTGGAATGGATACGGATTGCGTCGGTGTGGATAAAGATGGAAAGCGTTGCGATCTTTTCTATACAGATGAGTGTTATGCAGAGGCAATACCTTCGACCTATTGTGGTGGAGATAATGGTATTGATCTATCTTCAATGAGTGATAAGTGGAATGAATGGGGAGACAAGGTTTATTTGTACTCAACTACATTTTCATTTGGTCAGGATGATGGTAAAACCATCTATTCATATGAAATTTTTGATAGTGGCATTGACTCGCTTACTGTTGAGCAGATACTTACAGAAGGAGGTATGCCCTGGATTCCAAAGCAGGAATATGATTCTGAGGTAAAAAAATATATTGAAGAATTTGGGCTAAGCGTAGATGAATTTTATGCCGGAGAACCTGAATTTTCGCCTTTGGAAGCATTTAATGAAGCAGCTAAGAACTTTAATGAAGAGGATACTGCTAAGAGTGATAATACTTACAATCTAATCCTTAATGATGTTGTGGCAGATTCAAACTTAAATTCTGAAACAGCTCGCATGTTTTCAGCTTTTTTACATGGAGAGATTACGGCTGAAAATGGTGGAGAACAGATAAGTATTTATGAACTTTTGGCAGAAGATATAAGAAAGTATTTAAATAATCAAGGGGGAATTGAACAACAGGATGATAACTCTATAGAAATCCCATCAGATTTTGGATGCTTCTATTGCATGATGGAGCATGATGGTAAAAGCATTTTATACATTTTGAATCAATGTGCAACGACAGAAGGAACTTTATATCAGGTATTTTGTGAGGATGATAAAGTAGTATTTAAAACATTTATGGGGCTTTCGTGGTGTGATGATGTAAGCATCTATGAAAGCGGGATTCTTACTGTGTATCATGGTCAGCATTCACCTGCATGCGAATTTTACATGATGGCAGCAGAACCATTACATGATGTCTGGCAACCTGAAGTAGATGGGGAAAAAGCTAAACTGCTTATTGTATCACCCAAAGAATGGGTAACGGATGATGATATGGTCGAATATGAAGAGATGGCAGACCGTGTTATTGTGCTTGATGGATTGGATGCAAATGAGTGGTCGGATACTGAAAAAAGTGTTTTAGGGGATTCCTGGAACCAGAAACCATTGCTATGGAACGAACTTATTACAGGAACTGATATAAGCTAAAGGAGTGATAATGTATGGCGAGAGGAAGAGGGAATTATGATGGGACTCATTATAAGGTTTGTCCATGTGCCAAGATGACTTCATATGGCAAGGGTGGTGGATGGACTCAATATGAAGCGTGGTGCTATAGCCCCAAAAGACCTCAAACTAACGGAGGAACTACTGGATATCATATGCCTACTAATACGGAGGAGGCTGCAAGATGTGGAGGAAGAGTGCTCAAAGGATACGGAAGGTATACGCAGTGTCCATATTATGTCAGAGGACATAAAGCACCGGGTGGTGTTGATGTAAATGTACGAAGCAATTCCAATGGTACAGATTTATGGACGAAAGTCATAGCAGCAGTCGTATGCTTTTTGCTTTCGTCATCAGCCTTAAATAGTGGCGTGCAATATTCAGCGATTTTTGCACTGATATTCTTTGCACTGGGTGTATTGAGCATTGTGTCTATTTTTAGGAAAAAGAAAAAGTAGCTATGCTTTAGCATATGTAGGAAGAAGGATTACCAGATTTCTCATTGTTAAAATACAAAATAGATTAGGATTGATATAGGAAACCTGCATTTGTGGTCACAAAATGCGACCGCAATTATAATATTTTGGGGAAGAACAAAGAGTCTTACTCAATAGATATAATATCCTCTATCAGAATTACGGACTTATCATCCAGTACGAGACACCTTTTGAAGGTATCGATTTTTCCAATATTAACCTGTTTCGTGACATATTCCCCACCATCTTTTAATCCATCGGGAACAAAATATGTCACAGTCGCAGATAATGTATCACCGGGCTCATGGGAATTAATCATTTCCGTGAGCTTTTCATTTAGTTCTGACTGTTTTTCTTCAGTCAGCTCGATCTTCTCGCGGGTAAATCTTCCCGCTTCTGACACCTCGTCATCATAACCCACAAGAGCAGCAAAGGGCATGAACTGTGCAGCCCTGTTTTGGAGGGGCATAGGGGGATGTTTCTTCGAGATCGGTTTTTCATGATTAATTATTTCTGCGTACTTATCCATATCTAATAGTATAACGAGACTCTTTAACCGGTACAATGTCAGATTCTATCATTTATACACTGTTTTACATGAGAATATTTTTATACTTATTTTAGATAATCATTGTATGGAAAATGGTAAAATTAATGGATAAAAGTAATAAAAAGTAAATATAAGTGGATTTTTTCGGTTTTGGTACCCATGATTTGAGAAAATAGGGGTACCAAACTGGCAAAAATGAGCGCTCATTTACAATAGGTAATGAAAAAGCAGGAAAATCCGCCCCAAAAGGGTACCAAAAGTGCTATTTTGCTTCTGTATTTACTTTTTCAGCATTCTGCCCGGCAAAGAAAACATTCTGCCTGGTGCAGAAACCATTTGCCCCGGCGCAGAAAGGGAAAGCTAGTGGATAACAATAGCATCTTAACTTTTCATCCCGACGAAATAATCCTTCGTGAGGGAGAAGACAGCAAGGACATGTTCAAGATACTAAAAGGGAATGCCGAGGTGTATCTGGCACATGGCACGGAGAATGAGACACTTCTTGGACTCCTTGGGAAAGGTGCCTGCTTTGGGGAATTCGGACTGCTGCTTCACGAGAAGTCTCCGTATACGGTAATTGCCTATTCGGACATCATCATATACAGAGTGACAGAGGATAAGATAGATGAGTTCATCCGTGAAAACCATGTGAATATCCTGCAGATGATGAAGAGCATGGCGAGCACGATGATGCTGATGCAGAGCCATATAAATCAGCTCAGCACGGAACTGGATGAAAAAAACAAAGTCAATAAACGCATAGTCGGAAAAAATAAGGAAATGCTAAAGCGGTATATCTATAACAGATAAGGACAGACATTATGAAGATAAAGAGAAATCGCGTAATTCTTACAATGATTCTCCTGGGTGTCGTAATGACGCTTTTTTCCGCTGCCCTGAATACCATGTCATACCGCAAATTGCAGGCTGACACTGTGGTTCATTCCGGAGTCCTTAATACGACAAGTGCCGTGAGGAAGATGAACTATGCGCTGAGCTTTGGAAAACCGATCAATAAGTTCTATGGTCTTACGGACATCATGGAGGGCATAGCCGCGTTGTCTGCAGACATTATCGGTGTGGAGGTCACTGACAGCAAAAGGGAGAGAGTAGAGGCAATCGGTGACATTGATGAGCCGGTAAGAAGAACTACTCCGGATGAGGAATACGTTATCAGGTCTGATGGTTTGTACGCTTTTGTGGATTTCGATGGCGGTGAGATGATTCTTAAGTTTGATAAGGAATCAGTAGAAGCTGCTACGAGAGAATATCTGGAATACATAGCAAGGGTAAGCTTAGCTGTCATGCTTACAGTAATCATAGCGGCTTTCGCCTCCTGTTTCATCCTGGGAGGAGAGGAACTTACCGTAAAGCGGATGCGCATTACGGCTATCGTAATACTTGTTGCATCCCAGTGTCTGCTTGGCACATTTTCGATGATGAAGGTGAGTTCTGCTTTCGATACTTCCCTGGATAAGATAGCGATAATGACAGCGCGCTCGGTGGAAAATGATATAAACGAGGTCATCAACAAGGGAGTGGATTATGATGAATTCACAGGACTTGAGGAATACCTTGAGGACCTGTCACTGAACATTCCGGAAATATCAAGTATGGAGATAATGACGGAAGCCGGGAGTGATGGCGACGAGAATAAATGTATAAATATTGATGTTCAGAACAAGGATGGAATTAACCTTAATTGTAATTACAGCATTGATTATATAAACAGAAAAAAAATTAACAATGCCATAGATATTATCATATTGATTCTTATAGCAATCTTTATGAGTTTGGAGACAATAAAGTTCCTTACCAATCACATCGAATACAGGGACAACCGCCGGGAAAAAGAGCTCTATATCCCGGGCTTTCGTCTGTTTGTCTTTGCCGAGGGAATTGCCTTTGCACTGGACAGCGGCTTTTTCTCGGTGTTCAGTAATAAAATGTTTGATGCGATGAATCTGCCCGAGTCCATGTCCTTTTTAGGCGGAATGCCCAATACCATGTTCTCGGTTGCGGTGCTAATCGGCCTGTTTGGCTGCGGCACTCTGATAAACAGATTCGGTATGAAGAAGACGCTGATTGCCGGAATAGTAGCCGGAATCCTCGGATATATATTGTGCGCCTTTTCACCTAATCTGCCTTTCCTTATCGTATCCAGATTTATATTCGGTTTTTGCGACGGCATAATTGTAAATGCCATAAGGCTCTATGCGGCATCCCAGAAAAATCAGGAGATGCATAACAGACTTCTTGTGGAATACATGGCGGCAATTAATCTCGGTGTATGCTGCGGTGTGGTAATAGGCGGACTTATAGCGGATGTGGCATCCTATGCAGTTGTATTCCTGGTAGGTGCGGCTATCGGATGTCTGTGTCTGTTTCTTATATTCATCGCCCATTTCCCTGAAAAGCAGGAAAACGAGAAAGGAATTTCATTTTTCGAAGCTGTAAAGGAACTCAGAATCCCCCAGGTCAGCATATTCATGATCTTTGTAGTTATTCCTTTGTACATGGCTTCGCTGTTTGTGGAGTATACATTCCCGCTGTTCGGAGATGAGATGAATTTCTCCAATTCAATGGTGGCGGGACTCCTGATGGTCAATTTCATGATAATTGCATACCTTACAGATCCGATTTCGGAATGGGTTACGAAAAGGATGCGCACAAGGCCGGCGATGTTTCTTTATATGCTGTTTCAGACCCTGAGCATTGGTCTTTTTGTATTAACATCAAGTATCTGGGCTGCGATACTGGCTATCATTTTTACAAGTCTGTGGGACTGCTTCGGTATGGTTGTAATCGATTCGGGACTGGATCATGTCGAGGGAACCGTCACGGAGCAGAGTACACTTCTTCAGATGGTGTTTGGTAAGATCGCGATAGGAATAGGACCTATTGCAATAACCTCGCGTCTTAACAAAGGCGCTGCTAATGCTACCGGAATTATCGTGGTAGCTCTGGTAATCGGCCTGGTAGTTTACGGAGCGGCAATACTCTATTTTAAAAGCAAGGATAATAGAGCGAAGGAGGTGGCAGATAATGAAAACAAGAAATAAACTGACTGCAACTATCTGCATTATTTGTATTTTGATCATCTCCTCCCTTACTAAGGTGTGCGAAGCGAATGCTTCGGAAAATGTAACTCCCGGCACACCCATCAGATTCGGATATGTTGAGAGCGAGGAATACGGATCATTTACCCAGCTCCTTTTGGATATAGCCCTTGAATTCACCGCTGAAGGAAGCGTTGATGAATCTTTTGCCGGGAAGTATAAGGACGTAAACTTTGAAGAAAAATTATCATCGGGTGATACATTAAAATTATGGAACGATATCTGCGATGCCGGTGTTGCCGGGGCAAAATATGTATTTGTAAGAGATGCATTTTTCAATCTTGATGATATGAATGAAGAGGATTATAAGAGCGTCACAAACCGCGATGATGTAGATATTATTCTGTCGATGGGAACAGCGTCGGGTGTTTATCTTAAAAATAACGAGAAAAAGAATAAGTTCATAAATATGTATGCGGCAGATCCCATTGAGTCGGGCATTGTAAAAAGCGAGACGGAGCGGTTCGATGACAGGTCATTTGCGCTTATGGATACCACGCCTTATATCAGACAGTTGGATGCCGGCTACAAATTCATTGGGTTTAAAAAGCTTGGAGTTGTATATGAGGATTCCCGGGATGCATATATCTATTCAGGAATCCCGACGATAGAAGCAAAGGCAAAGGAATACGGCTTCGAGGTTGTATATGAAAATGTGGATGAGCCTGTTACGGATGATGATTATGAAAGATATTATGAGGAATTAAAACAGGCCTACAGGAAGCTCGCTGATAAAGGCATAGACTGTCTGCTTGTTACGATATCCTCCATTGAGTACGAGGAAAAAATGCAGGAGCTTCTTGATGACTGTATTATTCCGAAAAAGATTAAAACCATGGCTCAGGATGAGCTTATGCCTGTTGTCAACGGTGTCCTTTTCGGAATTACCATGACTGATTGCAGTGAGTCGGCAAATCATGTGGTACAGCAGATTCGAAGATATGCCGAGGAGGGGGTACCCTTTGATCAATTGGATATGGTATGTGAAACTACGCCGAAGATAGGAGTGAACTATACAACGGCGCAGAAAGTAGATTTTGACATTTCATTTAGCAACCTTCAGCTGGTGGACTATATCTACAGAGATGATAAAAAGTGATGGGGAACATGGATGATGCACGAACCGGTCAGACCTTATGAAATAAAATCCATATTGCCGCTGATAGCGGAGTCTGCAAGGGCATATGAAAATATGCCTGCGCTTTATTGTGGGGAAAATAAATATACCTACGGTGAGCTTGATAAGCTTAGCGGAAAACTGGCAGCCTTTTTAAAGAAACAGGGGATAGTAAAGGGGGATGTCATTTCCGTTCTTGTGCCCCGCTGCGAATATATGACTATTGCTCCGCTTGGGATACTTCGCGCGGGAGCAGCGTATCAGCCGCTGGATCCCTCTTACCCTGAAGAACGTCTGCGCTTTATGATAGAGGATGCGGATGCACCTGTCGTTATAGTTTCAAAAGAGCTTGAACATCTGATAACGTTTGCGTGTGAAGGCGGAAAACAGCGCACAATACTCTATATGGAGGATATCCCTAAGCTGCCGGATACATCCGAAGTTATTTGGGAAAACGTAAACGGCGATGACCGCTTTGTAATACTGTACACATCAGGTACCACCGGTGTTCCCAAGGGTATCGTCCTGACACATGGCAATATATATTCTGCCTGCAAATGGCATCTGAAATATTATGAAGTGGATGATAGCTGCCGTATGGCACAGCATCCGAGTTTTGTCTTTGATCTTGCGATAGTGGAACTTTTGCTTCCGCTTACTTCAGGTGCTTCAATCTATATCATTCCCGAAGAGATAAGAACAGATTTAGGTGAGCTCAATAGCTTTCTTGAAAAGCATAAAATCACTCATCTTACCATGACAACGCAGCTTGGAAGACAGTTTGCAATGACTGTTTCAAACCACTGTCTTCGTCATCTGACAGTTGGCGGAGAAGCACTTGTATCAGTGGCTCCTCCGACCGGATACACACTGACTAACGATTACGGCCCGGCTGAGTGCACACTGTATACGACTATTTTTCCTATAGATAAGGGATATCCGGGTAAGGCTCCCATAGGAAGAGCAGTTGACGAAGTCAGATTATATGTGGTGGATGAGGACGGACAGGAGAAAGGACCGGGAGAGATAGGCGAACTTTGCATAGCAGGTCCCCATGTTGCACTTGGATATTTAAATCGTCCGGAGCTCACAGAGAAGTCATTTACGGACAATCCTTTTTCTGATGATCCCGAATATAAAAGGATGTATCACTCAGGAGATCTTGTCATAAGGCATGAAGATGGAATCTTCGAATTTATGGGAAGGGCTGACAGACAGGTCAAGATACGCGGAATCAGAATAGAGCCTGCAGAGATAGAGGAACTCTTAAGAGGCTATGACGGAATTGATGATGTGGTAATCTCGACTCCCGAGGTAGGAGGACAGAGAGTTATAGCCGCTTATTATCTTGCGGATTCAGAACTTGATACCAATGAGCTTGAGGATTATGTTCGCAGGTTTAAGCCTTCTTATATGGTTCCGTCCTTTTTTATACGAATAGACAGTATTCCCCTTAATACAAACGGAAAGGTGGATTATGAAAAGCTTGAGGTGCCGGATTTTGATCTTAACAAGGCTGAATATGAAGCACCGGCAAATGATACGGAGAAGGAACTGACATTAATTTATGAAGCGCTTCTTGGCATTACGAAAGTCGGAAGAAACGACGATTTTATGCGGATAGGCGGCGACTCACTTCTTGCTGCAAGGCTCCTGTTTGAAATCGAAAAACATTTTTCATGCAGATTAAGTACGCGGGATATCATGGAGAATTCTATTGTTTCCGAGCTTGCTAACCTTATTGAAAAAAGGAGTCTGGAAGATACGGATTCGGGCTTTAGACCTATCGATGAAAAACTTCTGCCGGAGCAGGATTATTATCCTGTAAGTAAAGCGCAGGAGAGAATATATACAGCCCAAAAGCTCCTTGATGATAACGATTCCACGTATATTCTTAGCATGTCTGTAATGACTGAAAAAAGGCCTGATAAAGAAAGAACCGAAGCGGTGCTTTATAAGCTTTTTGAACGTCATGAGAGCCTTAGAACTTCATTTTATATGCAGGGCTCTGATATAGTTCAGAGAATTCAGCCTGCTGACAGCAAGTGGATAACGGAAGCTGTAGAAAAGGCATATACAGAGGAAGCTCCCGCATGTTTTGAACTTGAAGATGCTCCGCTTTTTATGTGGAGTATTGGAGATAAGGGACTTACATTCTACTGGCATCACATCATAAATGATGGTACCGGAATGGCTATGTTTGGACAGGAATTCGCTGCTCTCTATAACGGAGAAGAGCTTGAAGATACAGCTATTCACCAGAAGGAATACGCTTCGTGGGAGCGTGAATGGATGTCATCTGATGCCTATAAGCATTGTATAGATGAGTGGATAGGGCTCCTATCAGATCATGCCGATAGCAGAGAATTAAGGCTTCCATATGATGGAGTGTTTAATGAGTCCGAAAAGGCAAAAGCAGGGCATGTAAAGCTTGAACTCGGTGATGGACTATCAAAGGAAATTGAGAAAAACTGCAGGGATCTCGGAGTTACGCCCTACATGTTTTTTGTCACGGTTTTCGCGGTTATGCTCCATAAGTATACAGGAAAGAAAAGGCTTATTCTCGGAACGGCAGTGGATGGAAGGCAGCAGCAAGGCACGGTAAAACTTCAGGGAATGTTCGCAAATACATTGCCGATAGCCATGAACGTAAAGGAAGGTATGACCTTTTCACAGCTCCTTGACAGTGTCAGGGATAAGGTACTTTTCATGCTGGATAACAGGCAGGCTTCACTGGAGGATATATCAGCCGGTTATGAAAAGCTTGGAGGCACAAGGCGCACTGCACACGGGCACCAGTTATTTGATGTCTTTTTTGTGATGCGTGATTTTGACAGTGCGCTGCCTGACATGGACGGACGACCTTCGAAAATGTACTGGCCCTATGATGAGATGCCGATGTACGACCTCACACTTGAAGGCGGAATAGAAAAGGACTCATACTATTTTGTTTTCGAGTATGACAGGAATCTGTTTGATGAGGAAAGCATCAGATGGATGAGCAGACATTTTAATACTCTTCTTAAAGCGTGTGTAGGAAAAGAGGAGGAATCACTAAGTGCTGTTTCCATGCTGGGTGAGGAAGAGAAGTCTCTTATTATGAATTATGGCGCCGGGAACGATGAGGTATTTTTATCGGACACTGTCATAGACAGAGTGGGGCAGCAGGCAAAGGAGCATCCCGATAAGAAAGCGGTTGTATATGGCGAATCAGTTATGACCTATAAACAGCTGTGGGAGGTTTCGGGCAGAATCGCCGGGAGACTTTTGAAGGAATATGGCTCTCTTGAAAATGATACGGAGAGTAAGGAGCGCTGGGTTGGCCTTATTGCCGGACGCGGCTTTTCGATGATTGCGGCAATCTTTGGAATACTGCGCTCAGGTGCGGGATATGTGCCGATATCACCCGAATATCCAAATGAGCGTATTAGCTTTATGCTAAAGGATTCGGGAGCTGATCTTGTGCTGGTATGCGATGCGGATTCGGACATTTGCGATGACATCGAAGAGAATTTGAATAAGCTGCCTGTCATCAGGTTATCGGAAAAAGAGTTTGATACCGGAACTGAAGAGAAGGCTGATGAAAACTGCAGGCTTCCAAGGGTCATGCCGAACCGGAATGCCTACATGATATATACATCAGGATCAACCGGGGAGCCAAAGGGCGTTGTTGTTGAGCATGCACAGCTGTCGTCACTTCTTGATGCATATAAGAATATTTATGAGCTTGACTGCAACGACACTGTTCTTCAGTTCGCAAATTTTGTATTTGATCAGTCAGTGTGGGACATTTTTCATATACTTACCGTGGGCGGATGTCTTTGTACCATCCCTGAGAATATTGTAAGGGATCCGGAAAGACTCTCTGAATACTGCGAGGACAAGGGCGTTACCGTCGCATCTCTCACTCCGGGATTTTTACGACTTATGGATCCTGAGAGACTACCGAAATTGCGACTCCTTGATGTCGGAGGTGAGGCACCGGATAAATCGCTTCTTACGGCATGGAGCAAGAACAGGACGGTATTTAATACCTATGGCCCTACTGAGACAACAGTAAATGCAACGAGCTTTAAGTTTGCGGACAAGGGAAGAATACTGTTTGAAGCTCGTGGTGAAAAGGAAAATGTTCCAATCGGAAGGGCTATCCCGGGAACAAGGACGTATGTCCTTAGGGGAGACAGTATTTGCGGAATCGGTGTGCAGGGTGAGCTTTGCATATCCGGAAGGCAGGTGACCAGAGGATATCACAACAGACCGGAACTCACTAAAGAGAAGTATGTAAATAATCCCTTTGGTGAGGGCAGAATGTACAGGACCGGTGACCTTGTAAGGGTGCTTAAGGATGGCAATATCGAGTTTATAAGCCGCATTGACGACCAGGTCAAGATAAGGGGCTACAGAATTGAGACAGGCGAAATAGAAGCAGCTATGCGTTCGCTCCCCGAAGTTAATGACGCTGTAGTTATAATTCGTAAGAATGAAAAAGGCGAGAGACAGCTACTTGGATATTGCATTTTACAGAACGCAGAAAATTCGGATGAGGAAATCCGAAATATAAGAAAACAGCTTGAAAAGCGCCTTCCGGTTTATATGATTCCTTCTGTGATCATTCCCGTTAAGGAGTTTAAGCTCACCATAAACGGCAAGATTGACAGAAGAAGGCTCCCGGATCCCCAAGATTATCGGGAAGAATTTAAAAATGTAAGTAATCGCGTCCTTCCGGCAACGCAGGAAGAACGGGACCTCCTTGAGGCATTTGAGGAAGTTCTGGATATAAAGAATATGGGTGTCACCGATGAATTTCTTTCATACGGCGGTGATTCCATAAAAGCAATAATGATTGTATCGCTTCTTCGTAAGAAGGGCTACAACGTTGATGCGGCAGATATTTTAAGAAGCCAGACGGTGCGCGGACTTAGTGCGCATATTAAGAAGGAAGAGGAGAAGAAGTACAAGGAATTTGAAAAGGTTATCCCTACTCCTGTAATGCGCATGCTCAATATGGCAAAGATGAGCAATCCGTCGTACTACGATCAGGCAGCAGTTTTCACTATCAAAGAAAGTGCTGATGCTGCGTCGCTTGAACAGGCTCTTAATGCTCTTGTCCGGTATCACGGTATGCTCAGGATGGTACTGGAAAAGGACGGCACAATAAGGATTCGTGAAAAGGAAGAAGTTAGCAGGATAGACCTTCCCGTATACAGTGATCTCGATGAACAGGAAAGAATAAAGGTAATGAATGACTTAAATGCTTCGATTGATCCTGAGAGCGGAAGGATTATGAATGCTGCTCTTTTCAGAGAAAAGGCAGGTGACAGGTTATTCCTTACCTTCCATCACTATGTAATTGATGAGGTATCATGGGAGATTATAGCGCAGGATCTTAATTCACTTTACGGTGCAAAAAGCGGAGATGTTCTGCCTCCTATGACAGTGTCATTTGGTGAATGGTCTGAGGAGCTGGCAATGTACAGCAAATCTCAGGGCTTCATCCCGGAGAAAAATTACTGGGGCAGGATACATGAAAGAATAAGTGAATACAGAGAGGGTTACAAAGAACTTCTTAGTAACTTCTTGAAAAATGACGGATCACAGGCAAAGGGATCTGGCTATATAACTGCGTCTGTAGGGAAGGAAATATCGGATAAGCTGATAAGGATTTCGGGCAGCAGGTATAAGGCGAGCCCTGCTGTAATATTGCTGGCAGGATTAGTAAGGACAATCAATGGCTTATACGGCGACAGAACTGTTTTATTCCAGATGGAAAGTCACGGCAGAGGGAAGCTGGGGAAGGATATCAGATGCGATAGAACAGTAGGATGGTTTACCGCTGTATATCCTGTGCTCATTTCCACTACTGAAGACACGGATGAGCAGATCGTTCAGGTCAAGGAAGAGCTGGCAGCTGTGCCCAATTATGGCCTGGGATACGGCCTTTTATTTGATGATCTGGTCGATATCGGCGGATTTGTTTTCAACTATCTTGGAAGCCTTCGCAGCAGCCACGGAGCTTTTATAGAATACTCCGATGAATATGCTGGCCGTGAATCGGATGCAGAGAATGTTGATCCGTGGACAATATCCGTTAATATCAGGGCGGCCTTCAGCGGTTTTGAAATTGAGTGCGTATATGACAATATCTATTCCGCTGACAAAATCGAAGAGCTTATAAATAAATACATATCATTTATTGAATCTTCGATAGAAAGCATACCTGACGAGGGAAAAGTTATTTCGCCGTCTGATCTATGCGTCTCGGATATCATGAGCATGCGAGACTGGAACAGGCTTACTATGTCAATATCTCCTGAAGATATTGTGGCAATAGGCACTCCGACACCTCTTCAAAAGGGCATGCTATACCGCCTTGCTGCTGAGCCCGGGACAGGCGCATATATGCTACAGGATAAGCTCCTTCTTAAGGGTGAATGGAATAAGGACGCTTTTTGCGCGTCTTTGAGTCTTGCAGCCGTTCGTTTTGATGCACTCAGAATACGTTTTGCTATAAACGGTTACGAGAAGCTCTGGCAGATAATACTTAGTGAAGGCACAGCTTCTCCTGAATTCTGTGAGATGAGCGGACTTAGCATCGAGGATATTGCAGCAAACGATTTACGCAGAGGCTTTGATCCGGAAGAAGATGTGATGCTAAGAGTAACCTTCAATGCGGATTCTGCGGACAGGGATTTAAAAGAACTTCTTATAACTTCCCATCACTGCATATTTGACGGATGGAGTTTCAGAATACTTATAGATACTGTTACGGATTATTATTTCAGATTATGCGGCGACGAGTCCTATGACGAGCTTAGGAATGAAGCGTTAAAAGGAGCTGCCGGGGGACTCGGGTTTGCGGAATATCTGCGTCTTACAGGCGACAGAGACAGCGAAAGCGCTCTCACCAAGTGGGAGGAATATCTCAGCGGAATAAATGAGGGAGCGGGAATCGGAGAATCCGCCGAAAGCGAGGGCGGGGGCGAAGCTGCTTATGTGAAACTTTTCATACAAGGTGAAAAAGAAAAGAAGATAAGGGAATATGCGAAGAACAGAGCGATTACCTTAAGCACCTTTTTCGGAACGGTCTTCGGACTTCTTCTCGGTTTTGAAAATGATATGAAGGATATCGTATTTGGAGAGACGGTATCGGGAAGAAACATAAATGCCAAAGGTATCGAAGATGCTGTAGGCATGCTTATTAATACAATACCCACAAGGATTAAATGGGAGGCTGATACACCTGTTTCCCTCGTTATGAAGGGGCGACAGGAAGATTATCTTAGTATGCAGCCTTATGAAAATGCGCCTCTTGATAAGATAATGTCCAGAAAGAAGGCGGGCACCGGTCTTATAAAAACTCTTTATGTTTATGAAAATTATCCTGCTGAGGACAGTGATGACAGATACAGGATAAGTATGGAACATGAGGAGGTTGATTATCCCTTCTCTATAGGTATAGAGGAACAGGACGGTTTCAGCGTTGAAATTCAGTATGATGAAACAATATATGAACGCGCTTACATAGACAGGCTTCTTGGACGATATGAGAACCTGATCCTTCAGATAATATCAAACGAGGATATAAAAATCTCAGAGCTTGAAAGGGTGCCTCAGAGCGAGATAAGTTACATGCTTTCGGATATATCTGGAACCTGTAAGGAGTTTGGCTCTGAAACCTTTATCCACATGTTATATGAGAATGTAAAGAAAAATCCGGATAAAGCCGCGGTAATAATGGAGGGCAATACTCTAAGCTATGGGCAGTTATGGAGAGGAGCCTGTACTCTTGCGTCAAAACTTGGCTTTGGAGAGGAACGTTTCGTGGCAGTTTATGCCGACAGGAATCCCGGAATGATAGTGGCGCTGATCGCCTCGTTTATTGCAGGTGCTGCGTATGTGCCGCTGGATCCCGAATATCCGGATGATCGTATAAGCTTTATTCTTTCCGACTGTGAACCTGTGGCTGTGCTTCGGAGTATAAAACCGGGAACACAGGATAGATCAGAGCTTTTTAATGAAGCAGATTTACGTATCATAGATGTCTGCACCGAGGAACTTATTAGTCAGGAAGATGCGGATTATAGCGTGCCCAGGCCGGAAAGCGATGTGGCGGGGACTCTTGCATATATGATTTATACTTCGGGAACAACGGGAATTCCCAAAGGGGTTGAGATAGATCATGAGGCCCTTACTGTTATGGTAAGGTCCAACAGGGAATTTTTCGGTGATACGACAGATGTAATACTACAGATGGCCAATTATGTATTTGATGCCTCTGTATATGAAATATTTGTGCCCCTTGCGTACGGAGGCACAGTGTGCATGATTTCGAAGGAAAAACTTGGAAGCTCAGAAGCCATTGCGAGGTATTGCAAGGAAAACAAAGTGACTTGCATAGCGACAACAAATGCCTTTTTGCAGGCACTTAATCCGGATGACTTCGAAACCATCGATGCTGTCTGCGCAGGCGGAGATGCGGCAAACAATGATATTTTCGCAAAATGGGTAACGCATGCAAGGCTTATGGTAAATGACTACGGCCCGACCGAAGCCTGTGTCAATGCGCTCTCCTATAAATATGAGGAGGGTCACCTGGGAGCTATACCGATAGGACGACCTTATGTAAATAAAAAGGTATATATCCTTCAGGGTGATAAGCTGTGCGGAACCTTGCAAAAGGGTGAGATATGCATTGGTGGAATGGGTCTTGCAAGAGGTTATCATAACAGAGAGGAACTTAATTCCAAGGCTTTTGTAATAAATCCTTATACAAAGGAGCGCATTTATCGTACGGGTGATATTGGATATTTTGATGCGAAGGGTGACGTATATTGCCAGGGAAGATATGACGACCAGGTCAAGATTCGCGGATACCGCATTGAGACCGGAGAAATAGAAAGCCGCATAAGAGAGTTCGGATCTGTCAGGGAAGCCGCGGTTATTAGCAGAAGTGATAACGGAAGGGAAGCATATCTTGCCGCTTATATCACCTGCGACGAGGCTGTGGATACGGATATGCTTAGGGCTTATCTTAAGAAAAAACTCCCGGCCTACATGGTGCCTGTAGCGATAGTAACACTTGATAGCCTGCCAAGAAATGCCAGTGACAAACTGGATACTGACGCACTGCCCGTTCCCGAATTTACTGAGAATAAAGCAGAACCTGAGGGCTATCTTGAAGAGATGATAGCAGCTCTGTATGAAAAAATACTGGGCATGGAGAAGGTTGGAAGGGATGATTCCTTCTTCGAACTTGGCGGAAGTTCCCTTGATATGATGCGCCTTATCTCGGAACTTAACGGATACAACATAAGTATTTCAGATGTTGCCAAGGCGCCTACGCCAAGACTTTTCGGTGAACTCTTGCTTGAGAGATACAGAGGATGGGAGCGAAGGAAAGATGAGGTAGCTCTGCTTAAAGAAGGAAGCAAGGATAAGCCGGCACTGTTCTGTATTCCACCTTCGGGAGGAATGCCGTTATGTTATCTTCCGCTGATAAAAGAGCTTGACTACGACGGAAGAGTATACGGCCTTACGGATGATAAGTATGCACTATTTGCAGATATGACGCTTGAGGAGCTTATGGCATACGAGCCGGAAAGTGCAGACATGTGGGGCAAAACTATAGAGCATTACTACGAAAGCATGCAAGGTCTGTTTAAGGACGGAGACATTATTATCGGATATTCGCAGGGTGGACCGGCTGCGTTTCTTGCAGCACAAAGGCTTGAAAGTGAAGGCTTTAAAGCAGACAGGATTATTATGCTGGAAGCTCCGGAGCCAGGTGAAACATACGATGAAGAAAGTAAGTATGAAAGAATGTCTGCGGCAGCTGCAATCTTTGCGGGAAGGACAGAGACAAAAATCACAGATCCCGGCGCAGAGGATAGCCTGTCTGAGAGAACATTTTTTGAAAAGTATCTTAAAGAAAACTTCGGAGATAATGCTAATGATGCTTTGCTTCACGCTATATTTGAAACCTACCTGGTTTATTCATCAAACGTGATGAACAGCGTCAATATTAGCGGGAAGGTTAAGGCAGAGATAGACAGTGTCGTTCTTTGCGAAAACGGTGATATGAACGAAGGGAATGCGGCTAAATGCGATAATGATCCATGGAGCTCATATTCACAGACAGAAGGAGAGGCATATATTATCGGCGGACCTGATGACGATCATCTTGCATTTTTATCTAAATATAAAAAGCAGATATCGCAGATATTGAAAACACTTATGAGGTAGATATAAAGGGGAGATAAGCAGGTGGAAAATTTAGTCAGTCCAAATGACAGCGCTTATTCTAAGCGCGCTAACGCTGTTGCTACAATACTTTTCTTTATTTTGACGGTTTTGATTTTATTGCCAATATTGCTTGTGTTTATCGTATCGTTCTCAACTATGGACAGTATCACGGAAGTTGGGTACAGTTTTTTTCCGAAAGGGCTGTCACTTGATGCATACCGGTATCTTATGAATTCCGGGAGCTATCTGGTAAGAGCCTTCTTTAACTCTGTCCTGATCACCGTCTCTGCAACGCTCCTGGGACTTTTTTTGATGTGTCCCATGGCGTATGTCATATCGAGAAAAGAATTTCGTTATCGCCAAATTCTTCTGGTATTTCTTATGATTCCGATGCTGTTTTCCGGAGGAATGGTTGCCAGCTATATGGTCAACACACAGGTGCTGCATTTGAACAATACCTATTTTGCACTGATCCTCCCGGGATTATGTTCCACCTGGTACATTCTGATTCTGAGGAACTATTTTCAAAGCGCTATTCCGGATTCCCTTATTGAGTCGGCAGGTCTTGACGGATGTCGTCATCCGCAGATATTTCTTTTTATTGTTGTTCCGGTGGCAAAGCCTGTAATAATGACCGTAGCCGTCCTTCAGATGTTTTTGTTCTGGAACAGCTGGTATCCGTCGCTTTTATACATTGACAGCAATCATACCGAGCTTTATCCGCTTCAGTATGTACTTGTAAATATGGAGAGAAGTATAGATGCCATAACAAAGGATGCACAGTACTTATCGGGAATGCAGGCGAGCGTTGCTCCGGCTGCTACTATACGTATGGCGATGGTAGTAATAGTTGTACTTCCTGTTATGATACTGTTTCCGTTTTTCCAGAAGTTTCTGACCACAGGAATGACTGTAGGTGCTGTGAAAGGATGATTATGAAGAAAGCTTATCTGTATTTTTCCATAATTTTTCTCTTAATGCTGATCCTGACAGGCTGCAGTATAAATTCAGCTAAGGGAGACGATGACATAATTACTCTCAGGTGGGTTACCTATGACAACGGAAGCATCCCGCTGGATGCCAAAGAGGTAATAGCAAAGGCTAACAAAGTATCAGCTGAAAAAATCGGAGTGAAGGTGGATCTGGAATTCCAGCCCAGTGAAAAGATCAATTTGATGATGGCTTCCGGTGAGTACTATGACATGGTTTTTACCAGCTCATGGCTAAACAGCTTTGATAAAAATGCGGCTGCTGGATGCTACCTTGATATAACTGAGCTCGTGCAAAGAGAGACCCCTGCGCTCTATGATACCATCGGAAAATACTGGGATTGTGCAAAGCTGGAGGATAGGATATACGGCGTTCCCACTCTTAAGGATATGGGCGCTGAAGAAATGTTCAGATTAAATGCCGATTATTTTGAAGGGCAGAAGGGGATGACAATTCCGGAAGAGATGACCTTTGATGAACTGGAACCCTTCCTTGAAACTTATAAAAATGACTATCCTGATAAATATCCACTGGCCATGGATAAGAGTGGAGTTCCCGGGTATCTGAACTGCGTTGAGAGAATAGTGGATGGCATAATTGTGATCCCTTATGACTGCGATGATGAAGCGGTAAAGGCGATTCCTTTTTGGGAATGCGATGAACTTGTGAATAAGTACCGCACACTTCATAGGTGGTATTCCAAAGGATATATACATCCGGATGCAGCTACGATTCAGTCGACGGCAGCAGACATTTCCATCCCTGTAAGGGGCGGTGTTGCCTGGAGAGGATATAAGGGATATTCAAATCCGGATCAGTGGGGATTTAACGTGAAGACCTCAATCTATGAGGGACCGTATCTGTCCCGCTCAAGTGAGCAGGGGGCTTTGTTTGCTATATGTGCAGCCTGCCCGGAAGAAAAAGCGGTGGCATGCCTTAAGTATCTCGAGCTCCTTAATACGGATCAAAAGTTCAGAGATATTCTCGCTTACGGGATTGAGGGAACACATTTTGAATATCTGGATAATGGAACAATACTTAGACTTCCGGCAGGAAATGACAGATACCATACGGGATTGTATCAGACGGGATCGGCAGTAAGTGCATCAGTTGAATCTGTAAGCCGGACTATTTTGGCGGATCCCGATCAGTGGAAGCTTGTATATGAGGGATATGTTGAGGACGGCATTTACAGCAGAGCCGGCGGCTTTGCCTACGATCCTGTAAATAATGAGGATATAATAACCGCTGTCAGAGCTGTCTACAGTGATTATTCCACTGAACTGTGCACGGGAACCAGCGACCCGGACAAGGTTATTCCGGAGATAAAAAAGCGGATGGAAGCAGCAGGAATAGATGAGCTTTTGGATGATATAAACAGTCAGCTTCAGGTTTGGGAATCCCAGGCAAAATGAGACATAAGCCAATATTGAATGCATTTTCGGAGGTTGTATAAATGGTTAACAGGAAAAAAAGAAAGGATACAAAAGATCTCCTTCTTATGGCACTGCCGGCGATTATCTGGTTTTTATTATTTTCCTATCTTCCGTTGTTTGGTGTGGCCTTTGCCTTCAAACAGTTTACTCCGGTGCCGGGGCAGTCGCTGTTTAGAAATCTGTTTATTAACAGCCGATTTGTCGGGCTCAAGAACTTTTCATTTTTGCTGAGATCCTCCGACATGCCAAAGATAATTTTTAACACACTGTCTTACAATATAATCTTTTTAATACTGGGAATTGCATTACCTGTAATTTTGGCGATATGCCTGACGGAATTACATAATAAGGTTTTTGTCGGCTATGTTCAGATGGTCACGGTGCTGCCGTACTTTTTATCCTTTGTAGTAGTGAGCTACTGCGTATACGGATTCCTTGCAACTGATGAGGGACAACTGAACCACGTTCTCCGTCTTTTGGGATTGTCCTCGGTGCAGTGGTACCAGTCTCCGCAGTATTGGCGATTTATTTTGATAATTACAGAGCTCTGGAAATCAACCGGATATTCCATGATAATCTATCTTTGCTCGATTACAGCGATAGACCGTTCGCTTTATGAAAGTGCATCTCTCGACGGAGCGACCTTTATGGACAGGGCGAAATACATAACCCTGCCGCTGCTTCAGCCAACCATTGCAACGATCCTGATCCTTCGGACGGGAAGTCTCCTGGCATCGGATTTTGGCTTATTCTATCAGGTGCCGCTGGATTCTAATTCACTGCAACCTGTGACACAGACTCTGGATGTGTATGTTTATAAGGCTTTGATGAAACAGGCCAACTTCAGCTTCTCATCCGCTGCGGCCTTTCTGCAGAGTGCAGTTGGCTGTATCCTCCTTATCCTGACCAACACCATCATCAAAAAGATAGACGAAGACAGTAGCCTCGGGTGATGCCTTATATGAGACTTCGCCTCCAACGGCGCCTTCCGTAACTGCCCCTCAGGCCCCGGCCCCAGCCCCGGACCATATACTCAGATAAATCGTCATCTTGGCGAAATTCATTTAAGTGTGGTCGTGGGAGTAGAGGGTTTGGTACTCTTTGGGGGACATGCCGTATTCTTTTTTGAAGGCTTTGAAGAAGCTGGAATAATCTCTGAAGCCGAAACGTTCATACGTCTTGCTGATGCTCTCGCCGTTTGTGATGGCGCTCTGGCACTCGGCAAGGCGTTTTTTGATTATGTACTGGTGGAGTGAGATGCCCAGGGTGTCCTTGAACATATGTGATATATAATACTTGCTTACGAAAAACTGCCCCGCGATATCATCAAGGGAGAGAGTCTCTTCGAGATTATTTTCAACATAGGAGAGGACATTCTGGAAAAGTGATAACTCATCATTTTTGGATTCCGCATGCTCTTCTTCATAGATCACGCGGTTTATTGTTATGATGAGATCGCACAGGCACAGATGTCTTGCTGTACTGCTGCCGTAGCGCTCCGCTGATATCTCCTCAAGAAGCCTTAAAAACCTGTGCTCAACCTGATGATATTCAGAGGGAGACAGGTGATATATGTACTTGTGAAAAGCTTCCGCTTTTTGTATGAGATACATGTAATCAACAGATTCTGCCGTAAGGCTCTCACAGCATTTTTTACTGATCCAGAAGACAAATCGTCTGTAATTCTGCGTGGGATCATTCATGATGGCATGGTGACTCGTTCCGGGAGGAACAATCATCAGATCGCCGGGAGACATCCTGTGAAGAGTGGATTCTCTCTTTCCGGTGAAAATCTCCATTGTAATATCACCCTCGATAAAAAGGTAGAACTCATAGTAATCGTGGGTGTGAGGACTGAGGGTTGGGAAATTCCTGTCCGAATAGTAGAATACCTCGAAATCCGAGGAGAGCATATATTGTCTTGTATTAAAGGATGATCTTAGCTTATTTTTCATGAAAAATATTATATGGCAATTTTTGCAAAGTGCGCAACAACTAATTCTATTCTAAATCAAAGGTCAAAAAAGTAAGGTATAGATGTTGTTATTTTGGAAAATTTTGGAGGTAATCTTTTTATGGAAATGACACTTCGCTGGTATGGCACAAATTACGATACGGTTAAGCTCTGGCAGATCAGACAGATCCCCGGAGTTCATGGAGTAATCACTACTCTCTATAATAAACAGGCGGGCGAACTCTGGGAGCAGAGTGAGATACAGGCACTGAAAAAGGATGTCGAGGCAGAGGGACTTAAGATCGCCGGTATCGAGTCCGTAAATGTCTCAGATGCCATCAAGGCCGCAACCACAGACAGGGATGAGCACATCGACAACTATATCAAGACTCTTGAGAATCTCGGAAAAGAAGACATCCACATGGTATGCTACAACTTCATGCCTGTGTTTGACTGGACCAGAACCGAGCTTGCAAGAAAGAGAGCAGACGGCTCAACGGTTCTTGCTTATACCCAGGAAGCAGTTGATGCCATCGATCCCGAGAAGATGTTTGAATCTCTTGCAGGTGATACAAACGGCTCTGTAATGCCGGGCTGGGAGCCTGAGAGAATGGCTCATGTAAAGGAACTCTTTGAGATTTATAAGGATGTGGATGAGGACAAGCTCTTTGAAAATATTGTCTATTTTCTTAAGGCTATCATGCCTGTCTGCAATAAGTACGACATCAAGATGGCAATCCATCCCGACGATCCTGCGTGGTCTGTCTTCGGACTTCCCAGAATCATCAACAATGAAAAGAATATCTTAAAGCTTATGAAGGCAGTTGATGATGTTCACAACGGCGTGACCTTCTGCTCAGGCTCCTACGGTACAAGCCTTGAGAACGACCTTCCGCACATGATAAGAGCTCTCGAGGGCAGAATTCATTTTGCACATGTCCGTAACCTCAAGTTCATATCACCCACCAACTTCGAGGAGTCTGCACATCTGTCTTCAGACGGAACCTTCGATATGTATGAGATCGTCAAGGCCCTTTACGAGACCGGCTTCGACGGCCCTATCCGTCCCGACCACGGCAGAATGATCTGGGGCGAGGTTGCAATGCCCGGCTACGGCCTCTACGACAGAGCCCTCGGCGCAACCTACATAAACGGCCTCTGGGAAGCAATCGAGAAAACAAATCAGGAGAATAGACCATGAAACTAAATTCATCAAGCATAAAAAACGACACAACCTGGAAGGAGAAAGGTTACATCCTTCCTACCTTCGACAGAGACAAAATGATAGAAGAAACCAAAGCCGCACCGCAGTGGGTTCACTTTGGAGCAGGTAACATTTTCAGAGCATTCCAGGCAAATCTCGCCCAGAGAATGCTGGAAGAAGGCCACGCTACCAAGGGCCTCACCGTAGTTGAGGGCTTCGACTATGAAATAATAGAGAAGATGTACAGACCGCACGACAACCTCTCAATCCTTGTTACTCTCAAGGCTGATGGCAGTGTGGAGAAAACAGTAGTTGAAAGCATCGCCGAGTCCTGTATTCTTGATTCGGAAAATGACAAAGAATTCGAGAGACTAAAGGAGATATTCAGAGCAGACTCTCTGCAGCTCACTACATTTACGATCACGGAGAAGGGTTACTGTCTTACAAATCCCGCTGGGGAGCTCCTCCCGGCTGTGGC
The DNA here is from genome assembly GCF_900109475.1 of Butyrivibrio sp. ob235. Lineage (NCBI taxonomy): Bacteria > Bacillati > Bacillota > Clostridia > Lachnospirales > Lachnospiraceae > Butyrivibrio > Butyrivibrio sp. ob235. The sequence goes on along the minus strand of NZ_FOBE01000007.1, from coordinate 68,032 downwards.
AGCAGATTTTGAGAACGGCCCCGAAAAGCCTGCGAGTTATATCGGAAAAGTGGCGGCACTTTTATATGAGAGATTTTTATCAGGTAAAAAGCCCATCGCCATGGTAAGTACCGACAACTGCTCACACAACGGCGACAAACTCTTCGTAGCTATAAGTTCCTTTGCGGAGAACTGGGTAAAGAATGGCAAGGCTGACAAGGATTTTCTCTCTTACATAAAGGATGAGAGCAAGGTCTCCTTCCCCTGGTCAATGATTGATAAGATCACACCAAGACCCGACGACTCCGTTAATGAGATTTTGAAAAATGACGGAGTAGAAGAACTGGAAGCAGTTGTAACAAGTAAGAACACCTGGGTAGCCCCCTTCGTAAATGCAGAGGAGAGCGAGTACCTTGTAATAGAGGATAAATTTCCGAACGGCAGACCCGCGCTTGAAAAGGTCGGCGTTATTTTCACAACAAAAGAGACAGTTGATAAAGTTGAGAGAATGAAGGTCTGCACCTGCCTTAATCCGCTTCACACATCCCTTGCAGTATTCGGATGCGTCCTTGGCTATGACAAGATTTCCGAAGAGATGAAGGATGAGGACCTTGTGGCACTTGTTAAGAAGGTTGGCTATGTAGAGGGACTTCCCGTTGTTACGGATCCCGGAGTAATCAAACCTCAGGAATTTATAGACACAGTAGTTAACGTCAGAATCCCTAATAAGTTCATGCCGGATACACCGCAGAGAATCGCCTGTGATACATCGCAAAAGCTTCCGATCAGATTCGGTGAGACAATTAAAGCCTATGCGGCTTCGGATACTCTTGATGTGATGGACCTTAAGTGTATTCCTCTGGTTTTTGCAGGCTGGCTTCGCTACCTTATGGGAGTAACAGACGATGGTAAGACCTTTGAGCCCAGTCCCGATCCGCTTCTTACAAAGTGTCAGGAGTATGTTAAGGATATACGACTTGGAAATAAGCTCCCGGCAGATGAGCTGAAGGCGAAGGTTCTTCCGCTTCTTAAAGATGAGAAGATATTTGGCGTGGACCTTGAGCAGACAGGTCTTGCAGACAGGGTAACAGACTACTTTGCAGCCATGATTGAAGGCGAAGGCGCAGTTAGGGAGACACTTAAAGATGTGGTCTGCTTATAATGGGGATTCTATATGATGTAATAATGTTGACGACATTTTGTAGGACTGGAGATGATAAGGTATTCAAGTGATGATACTTACACGATAAAAATATTATTTGAGTAGTTCTATAACGGATTTGAATGAACTGATTTTTCCGTGTGATAGAAATGTGATAATTAAGGAAATATAATAAGCGTGTAAGGTGAAAACAACGAAAAACAATCTTTTTTGTGAGGGAGAGATAATTATGGAAAAGAGACTTGTAGCAGCAACACTTGGATTGGTATTTGTACTTTCTGCATGCGGACAGACCGGCGGAACAGAGGTAGGAACATCGCAGCCTGCAGAGACAACGGCGCAGGAAACTGAAGTGGCAGAGACAACAGAGGAACCGGAAGAGGCTGAAGCTTCAGAGGAGACAGAAGCAGCCGATGAGGAGAGTTCTGAAGAAGGCGAGAAGGATGAGAATTCCGAGGTTATAACCGACAACGTTATCACAGCAGATCTTTTCGAAGTAACAATACCTGATGAGTTTTCAGGAATTTTTGAAGCAGAGGTCAGCGAAGGCAGAGTAGATATTTATCATAAGCAGACAAGAGAGGAAGGCTTCCCCGGACTTATTTTCTCAATCTGGGCAAGAGAGACACCTTCAGAATATGCCGGCGGACCTTATATGAAGAAGGGCGAGCTGTTTGACAAGGATGGCGCTAGCTACGATGTGGTAAAGGGCGAAGCAACAGAGATCCAGTGGGACTACAACAAGGACATGCCCGAGGATTTCAGAAAACTCTATGATGCTGCTGAAGACATTATCAAAAATATCACTGCTACAAACGGCGGAACCTTCAGTTATGGCGCAGGCATGAAGGGCAAGGACCTTTACGCTTATACACTTAGTGATTTCATTGACGCTTTAAATGAAGGCGCAGATGCCAATAAGCTCGAGGAGATGGGCTATGCACCTGACTACTATGCAATAATGCAGGCAGAGGGCGAGGACGGCCTTTCAAAAATCGGCTTTGCATACAAGGATGTAAACGACGACGGTATTGATGAACTTTTCATAGGTGATATTGAGAGCGGTGCGATCTACGATGTATTCACAATGGTAGACAAAGAAGCAACTCACGTAGTAAGCGGCGGAGCAAGAGACAGATACTATGTATACGACAATTCATTTATCTCCAACGAATACTCCGGCGGAGCAGAGGAAAGCGGCGTTACACTTTATGCACTTATGAACAATGACACAGATATGGTTTGTCAGTACGGCTATAAGTACGATGGCTACGAGGACGAGGAAAAGCCCTGGTTTGCTACCTATGATATGGAGGAATGGACTCCTATCTCTGAGGAAGAGTACGATGAAGCTATGAAGAACTATGAGGACCAGAAGGAATCAGACGTTGAACTAAAGCCTCTTTCAGATATTGCACCTGTAGATTTTTCAAAAGTTGATATGTCACAGTATGCAACCTTCACTGAACTCGTTGATAGTCTTAAAGCAGGAATGGGCTACGCAAATGTAACTATCGATGGAACGGATGCTCTTTTGGTAGCAAGCGGCTGCTACAAGTGGGATGATACAGACGCAGCAATTGATTCATCAATTTTCATATATGATGAGAACGGTGCCGTTAAGTATCTTGGCAGTGTTACTTCACAGGGAACAGCTAATCCCCTGGCAATGGCTGATGGCAAGCTTATCACAGCAGGTCACCACTTTGTTACCAAGAACACAATCAAGGATGGAAAACTTGCAGTAGCTGAGGAAGCTTCCGAGACCTTCGATACCGACGGAAATGCAACCTATTATGTCGGCGAAGACAAGGTGGATGATGACACAGAGCTTCAGCGTATGTTTGATGAAGCAATGAATGCAGAGATCATCAATTTCCAGCCGGTCGCTGAGTGAAACTTATTGTAGATAATTCTCTTCTCCCCGGAAATCATAAACAGATTCCGGGGAGTTTATATTTTTATTTTAGTTGACATAACTATATGTTTGTACTAACCTATAGCAAAGCTGTGAAGAGAAAGAGTAAGTTGTTAGGAGCTTTACAGAGAGTCGGCGTTTGGTGAGAGCCGGTGAGCAAGCAGCAACCGAACATGGTCTTGGAGCCGCGTACCGAGGTTCTTTTGAACTTAGGCTACGACGGGTGCGCCCGTTACAGTGCCGGACTATCGATGGATCATTTCCCATCCGTAGTTGCTAAGGCTCATATCGTGAGGTGTGAGTGAATTAGGGTGGTAACACGAAGCGTAAGCTCTCGTCCCTGAAAATAATTCAGAGAGGAGGGCTTTTTTTGTACAAAAAATTAAGAAACTGCTGATTGTTATCAAACTTAATTCAAAGGAGGAAATGAGATGAACAGAAATATATTGATAGGTGGTGCCTGGCCCTACGCCAACGGTTCATTACACATCGGACATATTGCGGGGCTTCTTCCCGGCGACGTGCTTGCAAGATATCACAGAGCCTGTAAGGACAAAGTGTATTTTGTTTCCGGAAGTGATTGTCACGGAACACCTGTAGCCATCAGGGCTAAGTCTGAGGGAAAATCGCCCCGGGAAATCAGTGATCATTATCATGAGGAATTTGTGGACTGCTTTAATCGTCTTGGATTTACCTACGACTGCTACACCAAAACTTCCGACGATGCGCATAAAGAATTTGTGCAGGAATTCCACAGAAAGCTCTACGACGGAGATTATGTTTATGAAAAGGAGACGCCTCAGGCCTACTGCGAGTGCTGCAATACTTACCTTGCGGACAGATTTGTAACCGGTATCTGTCCTGTTTGCGGTGAGCCTGCAAGGGGAGATCAGTGTGACGCCTGCGGAACAGTTCTTGATCCCGAAATTTTAAAAGAGCCTATCTGTGCTGTCTGTAAGAACCCGGTGACATTCCGGGCATCTACTCATCTGTACATTGCTATAAGTAAATTGGAAAAACAGCTCCGCGACCTTGTTGATAATGGGGTGAACTGGAGAAAAAATGCCATATCTTTCACAAACCGCTACATTGATGAGGGACTTAGGGACAGAGCACTTACCAGAGACCTTGAATGGGGAATTCCTGTTCCAAAGGAAGGCTATGAGAAAAAGACAATTTATATCTGGGCAGAAAATGTGCTTGGTTACTTGTCTGCAGCTAAGCAGGTAACAGACCGGAAAGGTGAGAGTTTTGACGAGCTTTTCGGAGAAAATGCAAAGCACTACTATGTCCATGGTAAGGATAATATTCCCTTCCATACTATTATTTTACCTGCACTTTTGATTACCCACGGCGCGGGATATCGTCTTCCCGATCAGATAGTATCAAGTGAATATCTCACATTGGAAGGAAAGAAGATTTCCACAAGCAGAAATTATGCGATTTGGGTAAAAGACCTTCTGGATAAGTATGATCCCGATTCTCTTCGCTATTATTTCCTGGCGAACGGACCCGAGAAAAAGGACTCCGATTTTTCCTGGTCAGAATATGTCAATAATCACAACGGCGAACTTCTAGGGGCCTACGGAAACTTCATAAACAGAACTCTTACGTTTATCACTAAGTATTTTGACGGGGTGATCCCGGAGGGCACTTCCTCAGGAGACTGGGATGATACGCTGAAACAGCTATACACCTCTACAGGTGAACAGATCGAAAAAGGAAATTTCAAGGATGCCATAGAAGGTGTATTTGAAGTGGTGCGAAAAGCCAACAAATATTTTGACGAACAGGAGCCCTGGAAAACAAGAACAAGTGACGAGGCAGCCTGCAGAAATACTTTGTATCAGTGCGTTCAGATCATTGCGAATCTGGCTGTAGTACTTGCACCTTTCCTGCCATTTTCATCGGATAAGGTCTGCAGCTGGTTTGGAATAAATACGGCCTGGGAATTTAAGGTGATTCCTTCAGGCTATAGACTTCCGGAGATATCAATACTGTTTGAGCGCCTGGACAAAGCTGTTATAGAGGAGGAGAGAGATAAACTTAAGGACTTGTGAGCCGGTGGTGAGGGTCTGTTGTTTTGAGTTAATGCTATCAGTTGCTTCTATAAGTTGATGTTGTAAGTTAGTGTTATAAGTTACTGTTAGATACTTGATATTGTGGGAAGGGGATTTTATACTTTATTGAGTTCATTAATATTCTTCTAACAGAATATTTTACTGGGTCGTAAGTCTATTTCTCAATTTTCTTGAAATAGACTTACCAATTATCAATATTAAGAATGAAAAATGGGGATTCTCACTATATTTTTATGCAATATTGAGCAAATATGAACTATATAACGTAAATAGACTCAAAAACATCGAAAAGCATAAGTCTAAAATCAAAAAGTAAGCAAATAGACTTACGGTTATCGAAATTCCGTGCAAAAAACAGATAAAAATAGCAGAATACAAAAATTTTAGCAGGAAGCAGCAAAGGATATAGCAATAAAGAATAGAAAAGCATAGTAAAGAGCAGAAAAGAATAATAAGGAGTATAAAGAACAGCCAAGAAAATGACGAAAAATTATTAGTAAACGTTAATTAGTTTCAACCAAAAAATGAGGGGGATGAAACTTGAAAAAAATACTGAATCATACGGCTAAAGAACTGGTTGGGATCATTGCTGTTTTTGCTTTAGTGGCAACATTGATCGCTGTCGGAAGTACCGCAATTATGAAACAAGCTGCCTCTAAGCAGGAGCAATCAAAGGGACAACAACAGAAATCAGTCACTAATGTTGTGGAAAACGGCACACTATCGCATGATGGTTACAAGCTTGAGAAGGTTGTTGTTCTGAGCAGGCACAATATCAGGTCTCCGCTTAGCGGAGGCGGATCACTGCTTGGAACCATTACTCCGCACGAGTGGTTTGAGTGGTCATCAGCACCCAGTGAACTTTCACTAAGAGGCGGCGTACTCGAGACAGAGATGGGGCAGTTTTTCAGAAAATGGATGGAAGAGGAGAGCCTGATTCCGGAAAACTGGCATCCAACCGGTGAAGAGTGCAGAATATATGCTAACTCCAAGCAGCGCACAATAGCTACGGCAAAGTACTTTTCAAGCGGGGCATTTCCGACAGCAGGTCTTGACGTTGAATGGCATGCCGATTTTGATACGATGGATCCGGTGTTTAATCCGCAGCTTACCTTTACGAGCGATGAGTATGCAGACGATGCTACGGAGCAGATTTTTGATCTGTACGGCCCTGCGATTGAAGACCTGAAGGATAACTACGAGCTGATCACCGATGTCATAGATATGGAAGAGTCCGAGAGCTATAAAAGCGGAGATGTAGGAGATTTTGTTACAAGTGACAGCGTGATTAAGCTGGAGACCGGCGCAGAGCCCGCTATGTCAGGCTCTCTGAAAACGGCCTGCTCTGTAAGTGATGCACTTGTCCTTCAGTACTATGAGGAAAGCGATGCGAAAAAAGCTGGCTTTGGAAATGACCTCAGTCAGGAGCAGTGGGAAAGTATTTCGGAGATCAAGGATGTCTATGGTGATGTCCTGTTCACAGCTCCGCTTGTGGCATGTAATGTAGCAAATCCGCTTCTTGAGGAAATCTATTCCGAGATGAATACTGATGGAAGAGTGTTCACTTTCCTTTGCGGACATGACTCAAATGTAGGCAGCGTCCTTGCGGCTCTCGGTGCCTCAAGCTATGAACTTCCGGGAACCATTGAGAAAAAGACACCGATTGGCTGTAAGCTTGTATTTTCAAAATGGTCTGATTCCAAGGGCGAGACCTTCTGGGGAGTGAATCTGGTATACCAGTCCACGCAGCAGCTTAGAAATACATCCCTTTTGGACATAAACAAACAGCCCATGATTTATGATATGAAGTTTGATGGGATATCACAAAACAGTGATGGACTCTACAAAAATGATGACATCATGAAAATGTTCGAGAATGCAATCGGGGAGTATGAGAAATTGTACGAACAGTATGCTGACAAAGCGGCCTAAAATAAGGGCTGTCGCAATTATGCGGCAGCCCTTATATATTATTATGAATTATGCTCAATGAGATAATCGTTAAGTGCATCTACGATCTCGTCACCATCGATACCATGTACTGCACAAGCCTCGGAAAGTGATTCCATCTGGGAAGCAGGGCAGTGGATGCAGCCCATGCCGCATTCCATAAGAAACTGTGCTGCGAGAGGGTGCTTTGTGATGATCTCACCCACGAGCATATCTGAACTGATAGGTTGTTCGCTCATTATTTTATTCCTCCTATATCTCAAAAATTACAAATTAAAATTTGCACAATCAATTTTAGATAATGCATTTTAACAAGAATCGATACTTTTTACAAGCACGAAAAGTGTGAGGCGTTTTATTGCATGTTGAGCCTGGCTTTTAATGCATCCTGCAGTGCCTGGGAAAAATTAATCCCTATGGAAAAAAATGGAAAATGTCAGAACGAAGTTCTTACCGTGCATCTGAATAATGCTCATATAAAATAGCATAGAAAGATATGAAAAGCAATAATGAATTATTCAAGGGGATATAGTAGCTGATTTGGGTGCAGCAGATATACACTAAATCTTAGGGATGATGCAACAAGCTTGAAGAAATATCCCTGAATTGTTGTAACCTGAAAATATGTAAACAACAAAAATCGTAACGAAGAGGGTGATTGTTGTATGCGAAAACTATTGGAACAATAAATATGACATAGCAATTAGGATTTGTTGTACGACGGAGATTAAAAAACAATAAATACAAAGAGTCGGTTAAGATTTGTTGTACTCTGAAAATTGGTGTACAACAATAATTCCGGTAATAACAAGACTTGTTGTAAACCAGCGTGGGAGCGTGCAACAAAAATATGAATTAGAGAAAGATTTATTGTATCATAGGGTTAAATCGTACCAAAAGTCAAATTCATGATATGAAAGGGACAATTAACCATATCACGCAGTATTCTAGCCGGTACACTTTTCCGTACCACCTATAATTAATCTGCGTACTTGATATAAAAAATATACCAACTATAATAAAACCATCAGCTGAAAAAAGAATTTAGAAAGGACTTTACAGATGAGAAAGGCAGCAAACGATACAGACAGATGTGTTGCCTGCGGAGTCTGCGCCGCGCAGTGCCCAAGAGAGGCGATAGATATTTTCAAGGGATGCTACGCAGTTGTTGATACCGACAAATGCGTGGGATGCGGCATATGCGAGAAAGCATGCCCGGCGGGCTCTATAAAGGTTGAAGAGGTGGATGATGGCAACAAACAGAAAAAAGCACTGGTATGATTACCTGTGGATATGGACAATAGTTTATTTTGCGCTGGGATTTTTTAATATCCTTTTTGCGTGGCTCGGAATGATAGATTTCATATTGCCGCTGATTTTTGCAATAGTCGGCGGCAATAAGTGGTTTTGTAATCACATGTGCGGAAGAGGGCAGCTCTTCTGGGTGCTCGGAAGGAACCTTAAATGTTCCAGAAGAAAACAGGCTCCGAGGTGGATCTCTTCCAAGTGGTTTCGCTATGGATTCCTTGTATTTTTCCTTACTATGTTTGGAACTATGATTTTCCAGACCTATCTTGTGTTCTCAGGAGCGGGTTCACTTCGAAAAGTGGTAAAGCTTTTCTGGACATTTAAAGTGCCGTGGAAATGGGCTTATAATGGAAGTATATTCCCGGACTGGGTAGCGCAGTTTGGATTTGGATTCTATAGTCTGATGCTTACATCAACGCTGATAGGACTTATAGTAATGGCACTTTATAAAGAGAGAACCTGGTGCTCATTTTGTCCGATGGGAACAATGACTCAGGGAATCTGCAAATTGAAGAATAAGGAAAGGTAAGAGATTATGACATTAAGTGAGAGAGCGGAAAAGGCAGTGGCTTTAAAAAATTCCGGACAGTATAACTGTTCCCAGGCTGTGACGGCAGCTCTGGCAGACCAGACAGGACTTAGCGAAGAGCAGCTTAAACAGATATCTGCAGGCTTCTGTGCAGGTATGGGCAACATGGAAGCCACCTGCGGTGCACTTATCGGTGCGGGCATGATAGCGGGTCTTAAGACAGAAGGAAAAGGAACTCTTTCAGTAACGAAGCAGATTCAGGAAGAGTTTGGGAAAAGATGCGGCGCATTAAAATGTAAAGATTTAAAAGCCGTAACAAACGGAAAGCCCTTATGCCCCTGTGAGGACTGTGTCAGAAACGCAGTTATGATCTACGGAGAAGTCATGGGGTTATAACCATCATGTAGTGGAAGGCCTGAAACAAATAATTACTATAAAAGAGGATGCTATGAAAAAAGAAGTAACCGTCATAGGCGCGGCAATAATGGATATCCATGCAGGTCCTGTTCCGGGGGATCTGTTTTCCAAAGGCTCTGTTCCTGCGGACAGGATGTGCATATCCTTTGGGGGAGATGCGCTGAACGAAGCAGTGGTTTTGTCCGAACTTGGTGTGAAAACCGAGATCATATCAGTTATCGGCAAAGATGAAACCGGTCAGAGCGTTTTGAAAAATCTTCGAGAAAACAACGTTTCGACAGAGAAAATCACGATTGAGGATGGTCTTACAACAGGTATGAATATCGTCCTCAACGATGATGAAGGTGAGCGCTATTTTATCACCAATCCTTACAGCAGTTTGCGGAAGCTGTCACTAGAGCACATCCTTCCGCATATAGACGATGCTGCGGACATTGTCTGCTTTGCGAGTATGTTCGTATCACCGATGCTTGATATAGAAAAAATGGGTGAGCTTTTCAGAAAGATAAAAGAGAAACCGGAGCGCATACTTATCGTCGATATGACGACAGCCAAAAAAGGTGAGACAATAAAAGACATCGCACCGCTTTTTGAATTCATAGATTACATTATTCCAAATGAACATGAAGCAGCTCTCTTAACAGGCGGAAAGACACCTGAAGAGAGCCTTGAAATATTCGCCAAAAACGGAGCGAAAAACGTTATTATCAAATGCGGCAAAAGAGGTTGTATTTACTACTCGGATGGCCAGAAGGGCGAGGTAAGCACCCGCAAGGTTAAGGTGGTTGATACCACCGGTGCGGGAGACAGCTTCGTTGCCGGTTTTACCTATGGACTCATGAACAATATGAGCATAGATGATGCCTGCAAAAAAGGTAATGAAGTTGCGGCGAAGATTATTGGAAAAACAGGAACACAGGCATAATCATGCCATAATCTCGTCTATCCACTTTTTATATTCTTCTTCGGGTGTATCCGGAGTGAATCGTTTTCCGTTTATAACCATTGCACCTTTAGCCATTTTTTGAAGGTTCTTTACCGTGTCCCCAAGATTACTGCCGCCTGAGGTGCAGAAAGGTACAATAATGATTCCCGAAAAATCATAGCTCTCAAGGAAGGTGTCTATGATGGAGGGCTCACGGTACCACCATATCGGGAATCCCAGGAAAACATGATTGTAACCTGATATATTTCCGATTTTGATGCTTATGGCAGGCCTGCAGGTGGCATCATTCATTTCGACAGAACTGCGGCTTTTGCTGTTCTGCCAGTCAAGATCTTCAGAGGTATAAGGTGTCACAGGTACAATTTCAAAAAGGTCTGCATTCGCTACTTTTGCAATTTTTTCGGCAACTTTCCCGGTTACACCGCTGGCACTGAAATATGCTACCAATGTTTTACTCATAGTATGCCCTCCTTAGATTGTTTAGAAATCTTCCAATTACAATTTTCTCACATCACAAATATTATTTCATCATAAAGTAAAAAAGTTCATTCAACTTTAAGAATTAGTCGTCTTTAGTTCCCATGGTTGACACAAACAGCTCATCGGTGCTGTTTTCAAGGTCCTGTCTTATGATTTTCCTGTACTCCCTTGGAGACATATGAAGTTTCTCCGTAAATACTCTGTTGAAGGTTCGCTGGCTCTCGAAGCCGGCGTTTTCATATACTTCGGTTATCGTCTGGTCGGTGTAGCGAAGCAGACTCTGCGCATAGATGAATCTGGTTTCGTTTAGATATCTGTTGAAGTTGGTGTGGAAGGTTCCGGAAAAAACTCTCGACAGGGCAAACGGGCTGACATAGAGATCCTTCGCCATGCTTGTAAGGGATATCTCTTTTGTGAAATTGCTGGCTATATAAGAAACGGTTCTGTAGATAAGGTCGCCGTTTCCCTTTTCATCGCGCTCTGTAAGCTTTAAAACTGGAAGAGACCTAAGCAGAATAATACTGATGTAGGACTGGTAAAGCACCTTGCTTGAAGCATCTATGTCACGCCCTTTTTCCTTGTTTTTTGCGATTTCTTCGTACAAAGCATTGAAGGCAAACTGAATCTCTTTGTGTATATTACTGCTTTTGATCACCGGGCAGACCGGGACCTTTTTCAGCAGAGTGTCCGAGATTGATCCCGCGTAGGAAGGCGATGCAATAAGGTACAGTCCGGTGCCTTTTTCCGTATCAAATACCTGGGTGTGCTGGATCTGACCGGGGAAAATTACAGCCATATCGCCCTTTTCCATGTGGTAGAGCTCCTGGCCCACGCCGATCTCCATAGTGCCCTTTGAAATGTAGATGAATTCTATGAATCCGTGGAGGTGCGGCGGAGTGTGAATATTGGCTCTTTTATATATCTCTATATCATCCTCAAATGACTCGAATAATGGCTTCATTGCGCTCCTTCTCTGAAAAACACCGTTTCTTTTAGTATAACCTGTCTGATAACAAATGCAAGATTTGGCTACTTTTATTCATGTTATGACGCGATTAATATTTTTCTCCGAGGTATTATAATCACGTAATATGAAATTGACCGATACGGAAGGCATAGTAATAATGCCGGAAAGGAATTATGATTATGAAGAGAATCGTTGATTTTTATAAAAAAGCATGGAAAGAGTATGTTGAATATTTTGGCAAGTACAACATGTACGTTTACAGATAACACCAAGTAAAACCTTTTCAATATTATAAAAGAAGGCTGTGCATTAAATTATTGCACAGCCTTCTTTGTTGCCATTTGCAGTACGAAATTAAGTATAAAGTTTTTCTAAACTTAGTAGACTATACGAATCAGCATTTATACAATATAAATGTAGGGTTCATGTGGTTTTTCATATGATGAAAAGGACAAATGGTGGATATGGAAAATACTCAGAAGCTTAACGAAATGAAGAAAAAAAGTCTGGTAAAAATGTTCATAATTGTTTTTGCCTTATTTGCACTGGGAACGATCCTGGTAAACGGGACTATGACATATATTGCGCAGACAGAATCCTATCACAGTGAGTGTGTCTCGGATTTGCGTAGGATAACGACACATCTGGTAAATCAGATACAAAGTGAAGGCGATGAGTTCATATATCTGAAAGCCTGGTTTCAGGAACATCCTGATCTGGTGCAGGTTCCGGTGGATTTCAAAAGTGATCTTCCGGTCAGTAAGAGTGCTTTTGATGATTATATTCTTGAAAATTATCCGGGAAAAGATTACGGGACAACGCTTTTCTTTAATGACCTTGATCTTGAAGGACAGCGATTATATGTCAACTACGCCTTTGAACGATGGTTTACTCTTTTTTTTGAGGCGACGGACAGTTTTGATCTGATGTATACATATTTCATCTATCCTGAGAGTGAAAATGATCTGAAGATGAACTATATGTTTGATCCTACGATGGAAACGAAAACAGCGCCCGATGGACGTGAAATTCTAAAGCTTGGGGAAGTTGTTTACGAGGATCCGGAGATACATCAAACCATGTGGGATACCTGGTTTACAGGAAGAGCTCAGAACGGCTTTGATATCATGAATAACGAATTTGGCCAACAGTATAATTATTGTGCTCCGGTGGTTATAAATGGTGAAAAGGTCGGACTTCTATGCTCTGAAATAAGTGTGGCGGTTGTTAATTCCGAGATCATGAAAAATGTGATCATCCAGGGACTGGTTTCAGCGGTTGTGCTTATCATATTTACAGCTATTCTTTACCTGCTCCTTAGTAAAAATGTTTTGCATCGTATCATCGGCATTGAGCGCGAGGTAAGAGAGTACTCCGAAAAGAAAGATCCGGAGATAGCAAAGGATATTCTGTCTCATGTGAAAATCATGGATGAGATTGGTATGCTTGCAAAGAGCTTTGGAGAGATGATTACGGAACTTGAAGATTACATGGTTAATCTTCAGAAGGTCACCGCGGAAAAAGAGAGAATTGATGCGGATTTGAGCATTGCAAGTCAGATCCAGGCGGACATGCTTCCCAAGATTTTTCCTCCGTTCCCCGACAGAAAAGAGCTTGATATTTATGCGACCATGACACCTGCGAAAGAGGTAGGCGGTGATTTCTACGACTTTTTCCTGGTGGATGAAAATCATATCGCGCTCGTAATTGCAGATGTTTCCGGAAAAGGTGTCCCGGCATCACTTTTCATGGTTATTGCAAAGACACTTATAAAGAACCGCCTCCAGATGGGAGAAGAGCCGGGCGAGGCACTATATAATGTTAATAATCAGCTGTGCGAGGGAAACGACGCTGAGCTCTTCGTAACAGTATGGGCAGTGGTTATTGATCTTACTACAGGTGATGCGCTCGAGGCCAACGCAGGTCATGAGTATCCGGCGTTTAGGAGAGGCAATGGTTCCTACGAACTCATAAAGACAAAACATTCACCGGCTGTTGCCACTATGGAAGGACTTAAATTCCGTCAGAGCGAGTTCCATCTCGATCCCGGAGACAGGCTGTTTGTCTACACGGACGGAGTTACGGAAGCAACGGATGCCAATCTGGAACTGTTCGGAGAGCAGAGGCTTATTGATGCGCTGAACCGAAATCCGGATGCGTCACCGACAGAGCTTTTGCCGGCGGTTAAAAAGGAGATTGATGAATTTGTAGGAGAAGCACCGCAGTTTGACGACATTACGATGCTGAGCTTCATCTATAGAGGAAAAGCCTGAAAAGCGCTGTTTTTCCTATTGACGATACATAGGTGTTTTGATAAGGTATAAAAAGAAAATCGAATAATTCTTCGGGGCAGGGTGTAATTCCCGACCGGCGGTGACAGTCCGCGACTCGCGAAAGCGACTGATTTGGTGAAATTCCAAAACCGACAGTAAAGTCTGGATGGTAGAAGTAATGCATTATAATAGCTGTTATTTTGCTGTTTTATTGTGCGCGTATTAAGGCGAAGCCCCCATGCAGGTTTCGCCTTTTTTGTTTCACGATTTTTCTTCGTGATTCAGGCGCATAAAAATGCGGATATGGCTGTTATTCCTCGGGAATCCTTCGGTTCAAAAATCTAAAGAACACGGGGAGGAACAATCAAATGTTCAAAAACAAATTCACAACAAAGCAAATCGTATTAACAGGAATGCTCGCAGCACTTGCAGGCGTACTCATGTCACTGGAGATCTCGGTGCCGATGATGCCGCCGTTCTATAAGTTTGACTTTAGCGACGTGCCTGCAATCATCGCTCTTTTCCTTATGGGACCGGCGGAAGGCGCACTGGTTGAGATCATCAAGCTTGTAGTAAAGCTTCTTCTCACGGGAACTAACTCAATGTATGTCGGAGAGCTTGTAAACCTTATGGCCATCATTCTTTTCATAATTCCCACCTGGATTGTTTATAAGAAGATGGGACAGACAAGAAAGGCCGCTATGGTAGCACTTATAGTCAGTGTTGTTATAAGAACCGGTGCAGCATGCTTCTTAAATGCCTGCATTTCACTTCCTTTATATGCAAAAGCGATGGGAGTATCTCTTGATGATGTCGTAAAAATGGTCGGTGGAGTAAATGCAAGAATCCAGAACCTTCAGACATTTATCATCTATGCGACAATACCTTTCAATGTAGTAAAACTGGCAATCAACAGTTTCATAGGCTACGCAGTATATGACAGACTTCTCGCAGCTGTTCCTTCAGCAAGGGGACTCAGATCAGATAATGAACAGGTGCAGGAGGCAGCTTGATGATACAGGAATACCAAAATCTTTCAAGGCTGCAGATGGAGCAGGTGGATAAAGAAAAGACTCTCGTAGTGGTACCGCTCGGCGCACTGGAACAGCATGGAAACCAGGCGCCTCTTGGCACCGATACGATCATTGCGGATGAGATGAAAAAGAGAATAATGGGGAAGCTCTCTTTGGATAAAAGCGATGAAGTCCTTTCGGGATCGGTTCTTTTCTTTCCGACAATTCCTGTGGGATACAGTGTTGAACACCTTTCTTTTTGCGGTTCGATATCTTTCAAACCGCAGACTTACTACAGTGTTTTGTATGACATAGCAGAGTGCCTGGCAAGGCATGGCTTTAAGCATATAGCTCTTCTCATCTGCCACGGAGGGAACCGCGCAACAGCAGAGATAGTCAGTCGTCAGATAAGGCGTGATCTTGGGATATATGTCTACTTGATTTCATCGGGCTCTTTCTCGGATCCGGAAGTAAAGAAGACAATAACTCCGGGAAATGAAGCCGATTTTCACGGGGGAGAAATGGAAACCGCCATGGTGATGGCAAGGGATGAGAACCTTGTGGACCTTAAGACTTCAAGCACGGGGCATTATTCAATCTCGGAAAAAGGTGCAAAGCTTGCATTTTTCGGAAGCACATCTCTTCCCTGGATGGGGGAGGACTTCACCACCGATGAAGGAAAGCCTATCGGTATAGGCGGAGATCCCAGCGGTGCGACAGCCCAAAAAGGTGAGATCATTCTTGATGTTAGTGCGAGGGATGCCGCAAACGGAATAAAGGAAATAATGAAATTTATGGTGACCTGCTGAAAAAACAACCTCTTCTAAGTGGTCAGAGGGCAAAGGATTTGATAAAATAATCTTTGTAGTTTCTAATGACTTGCAAAGGGGGATATGAAAAATGGCCAGACAAAGCAGTGTTAAGAGAGCACTTGAAGCAACCGGAAGTTTTGCCACTGCTCAGAAAAACATCGTCGTTCAGTATCAAAACAGTGACCGCACTACCGATGACATTTTAAAGAAAATCAAAGAGGATGCGCTTTCTCATGGAGTATCGGAAGCGGATTTTCAGAAAATCGATGTCTATATAAAGCCTGAGGAGCACAAGGTTTTCTATGTTGTTAACGGTAATGTAAACGGCTGCGTTGATTTCTGAGGGAGGGGATGAAAAATGTCTACTATATTCGTGGTTGCCAACCAGAAGGGCGGCATCGGTAAAAGTACTACTGCAACCAATCTTGCGGGAATTCTTGGAAGAAAAGCAAAGACACTTTTGATAGACGCTGATCCTCAGTGCAACAGCACAAGCACCTATGATGCCAAGATTGAGGACGTCGCTACACTTTATGATGTAATAATCGATTCTGATAAATTGCCGATCGCGGAAGCTATCCAGCATACAGAGAACGGTGATATCGTTGCATCTGACCCTCTTCTTGTAAAAGCGGAGAAGATGCTTGACGGTGACCTTGAAGGCTTCTATCGCCTTAAGGATGCACTGGACGAGCTCGATGGATATGAGTACATCGTTATTGATACAGCGCCATCACTTAATATCATCCTTTATAACTGCCTTATTGCAGCTGATAAAGTGATAATCCCTGTTACTGCAGACTCCTATGCGATGCAGGGAATCAGTCAGTTATACGACACGATCATGTCTGTGAAAAAGAGACAGAACAGAAATCTTTCCATCGCCGGACTTCTTCTTGTCAGATATTCGGGGAGATCCAACCTTGAAAAGGAAACCCGTGACAATATAGAAAAGACAGCGAAGAAGATGGATACGAAGCTCTTTAAAACTGTTATCCGTGAATGTATAAAGACAAAGGAAGCTCAGGAAGCAAAGAAGCTTTTGATAGACTATGCTCCGAAGTGCAACACCTGCCTTGACTACATCGACTTTACCGCGGAGCTTCTGAAAAAATCACGGAAATAATCGCAATAATTGGCATGATAAAAACAATATTGTTTTAGAGTGCGGGAGCCTTATGTGCTACATTAAAAATGCAGCATATAAGGCTTTTTATCTTATAGAAAATTTTATTTTATAGGGAACAGGGAGAATCAGGGTATGAGCAGAGAAAAAATAATCGTAAAAAAAGATAACAGGATGGAATTCAATAATAACGTGGATTACTGCGTCGGCACGGGAAGGCTCGGACTGGCACTGACAGAGGAGTATTTGAAAGAGCTCGAATTTGTACAGAACATGATCGGCTTTTCCTACATAAGAGGGCACGGTCTTTTCTCTGATGATGTGGCTATCTACAACGAGTACGAAGAGGACGGCGAGACAAAAGTAGAGTACAACTATACTTATATAGACAGGATTTTTGACAGCTTTTTGCGACTTGGCATCAGGCCTTATCTTGAGCTTGGATTCATGCCCGGCCAGCTTGCCAGCGGAACCCAGACGATCTTTTACTGGAAGGGGAATACCACTCCACCCAAGGATTACAAAAAGTGGACAGATATGGTTATTGCTCTTCTGTCACACCTCAAAAAGCGCTACGGAGAAGAAACTGTGACATGGCCTATTGAGGTGTGGAATGAGCCCAATCTGCCGGGCTTTTGGTACAAGGCTGACATGCAGGAATATTTCAAATTGTTCAAGGAGACTTTTCTTGCAATTAAGAACTATGACTCAAGATATAAGGTCGGAGGGCCTGCCATCTGCGGCGTAAGGGATGCGGAGTGGATAGAGGCTTTCCTTGAGTTTTGCAAAAAGGAGTGCATAAAACCCGACAGGATTACCAGGCATCATTACACTGTGGAATTCCCGGAGCGCATCGGACATTATGATTATTCCAAACTGGAGGATCCAAAGATGCGTTTTGAGAATCTTCAGTCCACCAGGGATATTGTGGATTCTTATGATGAATTCAGAGGGCTCCCCATACATCTGTCGGAATTTAGCACCTCGTATACTCCAAGGGGTGTAATCCATGACACTAATTTAAATGCCGCATATCTCGCAGGTCAGCTGGCGGGACTTGGGGATGTGAATGAAGCATATTCCTACTGGACCTTCGGAGATGTGTTCGAGGAGCAGGGAGTTCAGCATTCCCTATTCCATGGAGGCTTTGGAATGGTTGCGGATGGGAATATTCCCAAGCCGACCTTCTGGACTTTCTATTTTTATAAGCAGTTAAAAATGTTTGGCGAGGGTTGTGTATACCGCGATGACAAGGCGGTAATTGTGAAGAATGATTTTGGCTACGCGGGAGTATTGTGGAATATAGGTGAGGAGGAGATTAGCGCTGATTTTGACTTTGAGCTTCCGGAAGCCGGTGAGTATACACTTATCAAAAAGACTGTCGATGAGACCTGCTGTAATCCCTTGAAATTGTGGCACGACTTGGGAGAGCCGGCATACCCGTCGAAGGCGGAGAAGGAAATGATTAAGAGCGCCGCATGGCCTCTTACGACGAGCTCCATTGAAGTATCAAAGAACGGAACGGTGGATGTTTCATTTACATTGAAAAAGCATGGAGTATTATATTTTACTCTCACTAAGAGAGATTTCACTCCTGACCGAGGCTATGACTACGACAAGGTGATTTCGTTTCATTAACACAAAATGGAATATAATTCGCAGCGGATGCTTTTCGTATTTTTAATTTCAACTTTATCGGAGGTTTAGATTTCTGGAATATAATATAGAGAGGCTTTATAATTATTGAATGAAGGAAGTTCTGAATGGAAAGATATATAGCATCTAAACGAATCTGTGATAAAAATATTGATATACTCAAACTGGATGAAGAAACTCTGGCATATATGAGAGATAAAGATATCGAGACTATCAGAGATTTTATCGGTGTTCAGAATAAGTTAAAACCCAAATATGCAGACGTGGTAAAAAAGAAAATCAAGTATCTGATCCAGGCAATGGAGAGACGAGGGATAAAATGACAGCTTATTATCATCTCCCCGGTTTATTCGAATTTTATGACTTATACAAAATCTTCCTGCCGCTCTTTAGAGAGCGCAGGGAGTATTTTTATGATTGGTGCGAAATAGGATCAATTTATGGTGCTCCCGGCGATTGCCTATGGGGCGGCGGAAGAGTGGGCTTCGGAGATGCAGACCCGGAAGAGGTGGCCTTGCTGATGAAGCAGTATGGAATCTCTGCGCGGCTTACGTTCAGTAATTCTCTGCTTGAGGAGAAGCACCTTTCCGATAAGAAGTGCAATTACCTGTGTGCTTTGTTTGAGAAAAGCGGTGCAGAGGGGAGTAACGGAATAATACTTCACTCAGATATTCTTCTTAAATATCTAAAGGAAAACTATCCCGGTTTTTATTTTGTTTCAAGTACGACAAAGGTGTTGACTGAGTTTTCAGAGCTTGAAAAAGAGCTTGACCGCAGTGAATTCAGCTATGTTGTACCGGACTTCAGACTAAATAAGGAATTGGATAAACTATGCGCACTTTCACCTTTGCAGAAGCAGAAGGTGGAATTTTTGTGCAATGAATGCTGCTGGTTTGATTGTTATGACAGAAAGAATTGCTATGAAAATGTCAGCAGGAAAAGTCTCGGTGAAAACTGCGCCGACCATGCCTGCGTTTCTCCCGAAGCAGGCAGAGGCTACCGCTTTTCCGATGCAATGAAGAACCCCGGTTTTATCGGAATTGAAGATATTCAAGAAACATACATGCCTGCGGGCTTCTCCGATTTCAAAATCGAAGGGAGAAGCCTTGGAAGCGCCATTATTCTGGAATTCTTGCTCTATTACATGACAAAACCCGAATACCAACTAAAAGTCAGGGAAGAAGTATATCTGGACAGCATGCTGGATTTGTTTTAGGTCTATTGGGGGGTAGACATGGAATATGGGGCATATCATACGGTGTAACTATGCCTATATGTGGTATAATTTCTTTTAGGAAGAGTAAGATGCGCCTTGAAGAATCATGATGTGATATCGGGAGGAGATATGGAACAGGTAATAGCTCTTTTGGGAGAAAAGTTGGAGGAAGTTTTACCCATGGTAGGAGAGAATCTGGATGGACTTGTGTCGTTAGTAGTCTGGATTCTTGTGCTATCAGTATTTGGAAGAGTTTTAAGAAAAAAGGCCGGACAAACGGCAGCTAAGAGCGGAACGGCTGACAGCAGTAAACGTGAAGCTTCATCGATGCCGCACGCGCATAAGTCGGCCGGGGTATATAATACATACAATAGGAAAAATGCAAGAAACGACGCAGGTGCTATGCCACACAGACATGACAAAGGGCACTATACCTCCATGTCGGATGCGTCGAGGCTTCCAAAGGGTTACATCCTGTTAAACGGCGAACCCGTAAGAGTTGCCGACCTTGATGGAAAATAATAAGATGAGCAGATTCTAGCGCTTTTGGTGTGATGTGTCTGCTCCATTTTTTTAATGGAGGCAATTCCATGAACATTTTCGATATTATAGGACCGGTGATGATAGGACCTTCGAGTTCTCACACTGCGGGTGCGGTGCGGCTCGGCAGAGTTGTCAACAAGCTTATAGATGACAGAAAATTAAAAAAGGTTGAGATCACCCTGTCCGGATCTTTTGCCCAGACTTACAGGGGACATGGAACAGACAGAGCGCTTCTTGCCGGAATAATGGGGTACAAAAGCTATTCTCCCGAAATCAGGGATGCGCATAAGATTGCAGCCGAGCGGGGAATAGAGTACACATTTATAAAAGAGAACATCAAGGGAGCACATCCGAATACCGCGCGCATTCATTACTTTCTTGAAGATGGTTCCGAAGGCGTGATGCAGGGTGCCAGCGTAGGCGGAGGCAATATTCTTGTAAAACAGATAAACGGGATGGACGTGGAATTTTCCGGAGACAACAATACAATCCTTGTGATGCACGAGGACAAACCCGGTGTTATTGCGAGCGTCACAAATATGATGCACTGGGAGCATGAGGACCTGAATATCTCTAAGTTCCATCTCTCGCGCCAGGAAAAGGGCGGAGAAGCTATCATGACTATCGAAATAGACAACAAGCCGCCGGAAACACTGGTAGATGAGATAAGAGGCATCGACCACGTCCTTAACGCAATTCTGATCAAAAGAGTTTAGCGAGCAACATTAAGCCTTCCCCTAGGGGGGAAGGTGGCGCGAAGCGCCGGATGAGGGGAACAAAATGCTAAAATACGAATCCATCAGCGATCTCGTGACCGCTGCAAATGCCCGAAATATAAAGCTCAGTCAGCTTGCTCTTGAGGATCAGGCTGAAAGCATGGGAATAACAGAGCTTGAACTTTATGAAAAGATGGAAATCAATTTCGATGTCATGAAGAGATCCGTTCAAGAGGGCATGAAGAAGGATCTTAAGTCGACTTCCGGTCTTACCGGCGGTGAAGGCTATATCATGAACGAATACGCAGGAAAAAATGATGGCGGACTCTGCGGGACAAATATGTCAAAGGCGATAGCAAGAGCACTTTCGGTAGCTGGCTGTAATGCGTCAATGGGGCGAATAGTTGCGGCGCCCACAGCCGGGAGTTGCGGCATTTTGCCGGGAGCATTGGTTTCCCTATACGAGGACAGAGGCTTTGATGAAAAGGACATTGTGATGTCAATGTTCACCGCGGGAGCTATCGGAATGGTTGTGGCAAACAGAGCAAGTATCGCAGGCGCTGAGGGAGGGTGCCAGGCTGAGTGCGGAAGTGCGGCAGCTATGACGGCAGCAGCCCTTGTGGAGCTGATGGGAGGAACTCCTGCACAGTGCGCAGATGCATGCGCTATGGCAATCTCTAATCAAATGGGACTTGTGTGCGATCCTGTGGCAGGACTGGTGGAAATTCCCTGTATTAAGAGAAACGTATCGGGACTGATGATAGCTTTTTCCTGTGCTGACATGGCGCTTGCTGGAATTAAGGCTCACATTCCTGCCGATGAATGCCTGGATGCTATGAAAGAAGTCGGAGATGTGATGTCGACAACCCTAAAGGAAACTGCGGCCGGAGGACTGGCCACGACCCCTACGGGAATAAAATTAAAAGAAATGGTGTTTTCAGATAAATAAAATGCGATATAATTAAGTAGCATACAATTTAATTCTCGTAACCATCGAAAGGATAACAATTATCATGAAAACACTTTATATAGAATGTAAGATGGGAGCTGCGGGAGACATGCTCTCAGCAGCCCTTTTGGATATCTGTGAGAACAGAGATGAGATACTTGAAAAGCTTAATGAAGCCGGGATTCCCGGGGTGACTTATGAGCTTGTGACTTCAGAAAAATGCGGAATTACAGGAAAACATCTGGAAGTCAGGGTAAATGGAGAAGAAGAGATAAGCGATGATGTGGGCCATCATCACCATGAGCATGGTCACAGCCATGATAACGAGCATCACCATAGCCACAGAAGCCTCCATGATATCGAGCATATAATTGAATCACTGAAAATAGAAGAATCCATTAAAAAGGACATCCTTAACGTATATAAACTGATTGCAGAGGCAGAGAGCACCGTTCACGGTGAGCCTGTATCCGAGATACATTTTCATGAAGTAGGCAGTATGGATGCCATTGCAGACATCACGGCGACCTGCTTAATTATGAATGAAATAGGTCCGGCCAGCGTGATCGCATCTCCCATCCATGTGGGAAGCGGTCATGTAAAATGTGCGCACGGAATTCTTCCGGTTCCCGCACCTGCCACCGCAATTCTTTTAAAAGGTATTCCGTCCTACAGCGCAGATATCGACGGAGAGTTATGCACGCCCACAGGTGCTGCACTTATCAAATACTTTGCAAAAAGCTTTGGACCTCAGCCTATTATGAGTGTAGATAAAATCGGTTATGGTATGGGTAAAAAGGATTTCGCAAAGGCAAACTGCGTAAGGGTGATGCTTGGCAATGAAGATGACGAAGCTCTCACCGATACCATCACAGAACTCATCTGCAATCTCGACGACATGACTCCCGAGGCAATAGGCTTTGCAACTGAGCGCCTCATGGAAGAGGGTGCTTTGGACGTATTTACCACTTCTATTTTCATGAAGAAAAATCGTCCGGGAACCATGCTGACAGTTCTCTGCAGGGAAGATAAAAAAGAAGAATTGGTCAAAAAGATTTTCAAATATACAACAACCATCGGTATTCGTGAGCACATCAGCAATCGCTACGTGCTTCACCGTGAGGAGAAAACGATAACTACTCCCGATGGAGAAATACGTGTAAAGGAAGTCTCCGGGTACGGTGTAAAGCGTGAGAAGAAAGAGTACGAAGATCTTGCAAGGATAGCGAGAGATATGGATGCAGGATTGATGTGAGTCTGAAGAAAAATTAGTCTTTATCTTTCCCGAGAGTATATAATAGAGGAGTATTTGTGCAAAAAATATAATGTTAGGAGTATTTTATGAAAGCAAAGTTTTCTTTATACCTTACAGAGCTTGCACCCGGCCTTAAAATGCTGATCGATGAGCTCTCGGAGGAATATGATTACGTAAGCGTTCTTGCCAGCGATTCCAAGGGCTTTTCTATACAGGCATCGCAGAAGAGCAAGGCGATTACGAGTGAAAATATGACGACCGAAAGAGGCTGCGTTGTCAGAGTATATAAGGATGGCCTTTACAGCGAGTATTCGTTCAACAAACCTGATAAGGATATGAGCGCTTTTGCCTCAAAACTAAAGAATATTCTGAATGACCAGTTTGAAATTATCAAAAAGACTTCCACAGAAGTTTTTGATACGGATAAGCTTGACGACGAGCCCTGCGAGCTTTTCACAGAGATGGAGACTGATATCATGCCTCAGGATGTGGATCTCGGGGCACTTATGGAAAAACTCCAGAGCTACAGCGACAGAGCCGTAAAGCTTAAGGATTTCATGATAGATGCACCCGCATCCGCAAAGTCCACCCACGTTTGCAAGATGTTCCTCACAAAGAACAGAGATATGCGCCAGAGCTATGTCTACACAGAAGGTTCTATTCTTGCAATCGGTGCAAAGAACGGCAGAAATACCATGTCAATCGAGGGTGTTTCGGGAAGAAGCGGTGCCGGAATTCTTGACGACCTTGAGGAGAAAATCGAGGTGGCTGTTAATTCTGTTGGCGATATGCTGGATGCCGATCCGGTAGTACCCGGCGAATATGAGATTATCACAAGCCCTGAGGTTACAGGACTTATCGCCCATGAGGCCTTCGGCCATGGCGTTGAGATGGATATGTTTGTAAAGGGCAGAGCTCTCGGGGCGGAGTATATTGATAAGCGTGTCGGTTCAGATCTTGTTTCGATGCACGAGGGTGCAAACTGCGTTGTTGACGTTGCAAGCTATGCCTTTGACGATGAGGGTACACTTGCAGGTGATGTTACAGAGATTGATCACGGCATTTTGAAAACAGGTGTCTGTGATGCTCTTGCTGCGCTCAGACTTGGAACAAAGCCCACCGGTAACGGTAAGCGCGAGAACTTCGAGCACAAGGTTTATACACGTATGACAAATACGATGTTCGACAGCGGAAGTGACTCCAAGGAGGATATGATCGCTTCAGTTAAGAAGGGCTACTATCTTGAGGGTATGTTCTCCGGCATGGAGGATCCGAAGCACTGGGGCATTCAGTGCATCGTTGCGAGAGGCCGTGAGATTATAGACGGCAAGTTCACGGGAAAAGTTGTTGCTCCTGTAGTTATGACCGGTTATGTGCCGGATCTTCTCGGCTCAATTTCAATGGTAAGTACAGACCGTGAATCCTTCGGTAACGGCGGCTGCGGTAAAGGACACAAGGAGTGGGTTAAAGTCTCCGACGGTGGCCCTTACCTGAAGGCGGTTGCTAGACTAGGTTAAGTACCTCGAAGCGCCTTCCCCTTGGGGGGAAGCTGACGGATGAGGGGAAGACGAAAGGAAAAGAAAATGACAGACAAGATTATAGATATTCTCAAGGCCTCCGATGCGGATGGCTTTGAGATTACAGATACAACAACACTTGCGTATGAGTTTTATTTCATAAAGCACAGACTGGACCAGAACAGAGTAAGAGATGTAGAGCATATTAACGTCAAGGTTTACAAGAAGCTTGACGACGGCAAGATGCTCGGAAGTGCTTCGGGAGAGATATACCCGACACTTACGGATGAAGAGATAAAAGAAGAAATCGATAAGCTCATCTCAAGGGCAGAAAATGTAAAGAACCCTTTTTACGAGCTTAATAAGCCCGAAGATTATGAGGTATCAAAAAGTGAGGATGTGGATGTTTCCCAAATTGCGGAAAACTTCGTAAAGGCAATGAAGGAGCTTCCGGAGACGGATACAGAGTACATCAATTCCTATGAGATTTTTGCTGAAAAGAATAAGAGAAGATTCATCAACTCTGAGGGAATAGACATAAGCTTTGAATATCCCTCATCAATGGTTGAGGTTGTGGTAAATGCCAGGGATAGCGAGCATGAGATCGAGCTCTATCGCATGTATAAGGCAGGAAGCTGCGACAGTGAGAACCTTAAAAAAGACATTGCAGAGGTACTCAGATATGGTAAGGATAAGCTGATCGCGAAACCTACTCCGAAGCTTGGAAAGGCAGCAGTTGTTTTCCCGACAAGCGATGCGGTCCAGATATACAGCTGGTTTGTTGAAAAGTGCAATGCGGGTTTTATATACAGCAAGTATTCCGATTGGGAGATTGGCAAGGAAGTTGCGCCTAGGGCAAAGGGAGATAAAGTTACCCTGAAATCCGTAAAATACCTGCCGAACTCATCAAAAAACTTCGATGTGGATGATGAAGGTGCTGTAATAAGGGATATGACAGTTCTTGATAAAAATGTTCCCACCACCTTCTTTGGCGGAAGAAGATTCAGATATTACCTTGGAATCAAGGATTCATACCTTGCATGCAATTTTGATGTGGAAGGCGGTTCCAAGACTTCGGAAGAGATCAGAAGCGGAAAATACCTTGAGATAGTTGAATTTTCGGATTTTGCTGTTGATTCCATCTCGGGAGATATCGCGGGAGAGATAAGACTTGGTTATTACCACGACGGCGAAAAGGTTACCCCTGTAAGCGGAGGTTCGATTTCAGGCTGCATGACAGACTTTGTGAATGAGATGTATATGTCAAAGGAAAAGCGCCAGTATGACAACTTCAACATTCCTGCGCTCACAAGGCTTGAGAATGTCAGCGTCACAGGCGTTGAATAAGCGTGCATACAGGCTGAATTTGATATATAATAAATAAGTTGATGGAATTCATTCTCAATAAAAAGAATGATTAGAGGACCCATTACAGAGGGAAGGAAAATGGCAAGAAAGAGCCTGGAAAGCTATACGGAAAGGGAAGTACTTGAGCTTTTACATGATAATGTTGATGCGGTAATTCTTGTTGACGCTGAAGAGAACAAATACAGGGCTATGACCCGCAGAAACATGTTTAAGGAATTTATCGGTGAGACGGGAGATTATCATGATCTGATTGAAAAACTCTGGTTTCATATTGAAGGCTCAAGTGAATTAATAACTGACGAGTATAAAGCTTTTGTGTCTTACTATGCAGATTTCAAGGGGAAATACAGCAGGAGGCTGAAAGTTTTTCTCGAAGGCAGCAGTACACCTTATTTTGTACAGATGCAGGTTTATCCGACAAGAAATGAGAAACAGTATATTTTTGTCATGGATGAACTTGACGACGATGAGTATGTTGAGGAATTCATGACCACCAAAAAGGTCAATACGATACAGAACACCTATCTGTTTTCAATGTACGTGGACCTTGTTCAGGATACGACCAGCAGTTTAAGCGTGACGGAGATATCCGATGAGACTGTGAATTCAAGCATAAAATATTCAGAGTGGCGCTTGATGACTGTAAATATGATCGCTCCGGAGGATAAGGATCAGTTTCTTAAGATCACGGATCCTGAATACCTGAAGGCCAATCTGGCACCGGGACGCACAATATCGCTTGACTGTATGATGATGAACCTTGAGGGTACATATATCTGGGTAAAACTCATTTTCAGCAGGACTGCAACAGCTAATGAGGATGAC
Source organism: Butyrivibrio sp. ob235 (assembly GCF_900109475.1). NCBI lineage: Bacteria > Bacillati > Bacillota > Clostridia > Lachnospirales > Lachnospiraceae > Butyrivibrio > Butyrivibrio sp. ob235. The sequence goes on along the minus strand of NZ_FOBE01000007.1, from coordinate 41,026 downwards.
TTCAGATTTGTCTTCATGGTACAGGACATTCATGAGAACTTTGAAGATCTCATGAGTACCTTGAGGCAATATGAGGAGCTTGCGATAGCCGATTCACTGACGGGACTTCTCAATCATGGCGGAATTAATACGGAGATGCTTAACGCTATCGATGCACATAAAAAGGAGGGAACGTCTGTATCCCTCATGATGATCGACATTGATTTCTTTAAGCAGGTTAATGATAACCACGGACATTCCACAGGTGATCGCACACTTAAGAAATTCGCGCACATCATTGAAGAGACGGTTGTCGATAAAGACGCCCATATTGGCAGATGGGGCGGCGAAGAATTTGTCATTGTCTACAGAGGGAAGACCGGAGATGAGCTTTATGAGGTATCTGAAACTTTGAGGAAAAATGTTGAAGCAGCAACTTTTCCGGAAATCGGTCAGCTGACCTGCTCTGTAGGTGTTACAGAGCTTCGCGATGAGGATTCCTTCGACGATGTATTCAATCGTGTGGATAAAGCACTTTATATGTCAAAGGAAAGCGGCAGAAATAAAGTAACTTTAAAATAATTGGTTTTCGAATTACATCGAAATAATTAAAGGCTTGGGACCAAAGATTGATCCCAAGCCTTATTTGTTGTTTCAAGAGATTTTTTTAGATATTTATGAACTGTCTTGTGCTCTCGCTCAGCTTTTCTGTAACATCGTTGTTGGTGTCCATAGCGGAACTGATGCCGCTGATCTCGTCAACGATGTCCTGAGAGTTCTCTGCGGACTGGTTGATCGCATCAGAAGCCTCGTTAACTGACTGGGAAATGGATGATACGGAATCACTCATCTCTTCCATGATAGCATTGAGGTTCTGTGTCTGATCTGCAATACCGTCAAGCATCTCGTTAATGAGTTTAGCTGTCTCTTCATACTTCTCACCGGTTTCAACGAAAGCATCGTAGTCACTAAGCACTGTGGTGTTGATGAAATCAAGAACCTGCATAGCGTTGTCGGCCAGTGTGGTAACCGCCTGGGTAACCTCATTACTGATATCCTGGATGTTGGCAGCTGTCTGGCGGGAGTTGTCGGCAAGGGAGCTGATCTCTTCAGCAACAACCGAGAATCCGCGTCCTGCTTCACCTGCTCTTGCTGCCTCGATTGATGCATTGAGGGCAAGGAGGTTAGTCTGTGAAGCGATGTCAAGGATGACATTGGTAAGTTCGTTGATCTGCTTAACCTTTTCACTATCCTTAACAGACTGCTCAAGCACTCCTGAGAGGTTCTCCATTTTGGCACCGGTATTCTCCTTCTTGTGGAGGGCACCATCTTTTATCTCGATAGCTTCAGCTCTGATCTCCTCAGCCTTAGCGGTACCATCTTCAACACCGAAGTTGATGTTGTCGGTAGCTTCCTTGACGTTGTCGAGCTTCTCGTTCATTACCTTGGAGGTATCTGATACGTTCTGCATGCTTGCAGCGAGCTCTTCAAGAGCTGCTGAAGTATTGGTTATATTATCGTTGGCTAAAACGATCTGGTTTGTCATACTCTCAGAGGATTCGGTAAGTGTAACCGTTCCGTTCTTAACCTCTCTAAGGATGTTCTGAAGGGTTTCCATAAAGTGGTTGAAGCCCTGCTTGATATGCACAAGCTCGGAAGAGGTCTTTGTCTCAAGTCTTACTGTCAGGTCGCCCTGATGGTTATTGATATTGGTGATGATATCATTGATCTCATCGGCAATGAGATTAACCTTTCGGCCCACCTTGCGATAGTTGAAGAAGCAGAATGCGATGATGCAGATGATATATACTGCCATAATCGAATTAACTACTCCGATTGCTCTCATGGCTTTTGCATAGACAGCCTCGCTGGACTGCTGCTGAACGGCATCAATTTCTTTATCAAGAATTTCAAGTTGTTCCTTCATGGTTGTAAGCTGATTTGCACATTCGACATAAACGACCTGAATGATTGTGTCTACATCACCTGTCTGAGCAGCTGTTACAACTTTTTCATAACCTGTTTTGTAAGTGGCATAGTTTTCGGCTATAACTGCAGCAGCTTTTGAAGCTGTACTGTCTGCGCCGGTAAGTTCTGTAAATGTTGATGTTATTCCGGCGGATGCTTCGTCCATTTCTGCAAGACAGTTCTGAAGCTCCGGAACCTTAGTCTCAATCTGGCCCAGACCCTTTATTGTTTCATAGCTTGATGCAAGGGCAAAACCATCATTGTCCACAATACGCATGTCTACTTCAAATACACGCATATCATTCATAACACCCTGCACCTGCTCAGCTTGAGCTATGGAGTTCTTCGTGATATTCATCATTTCAGTAACAACTACTGCTATAGATAATGCGAACAAAATCAGCAGTGCAAGATAAGTCATAAGACTCATCCCGGCAACGGTCTTAATAAATGGGATTTTCTCGAATCCGCTGTTGTTTTCGCTGTTAGCCATTTGTACGATCTCCTTTACGAATACATGTACTTGAATACACTACACTATAATTTTACGATAAAACGCATGAAAATGAGCATGTTTACAATAATTTAATAGATTTTATAATTCGTTAACTCAAACTTCGCACAGCCCCCGGAGCTCCGTCCGCCGGCCCCGAACCATATGCTCATTTTCACCGTCAATTGGCTCAGAACATTTATCAGGCCCTTTGTTTTCTTTAATTCATGCGTGGGACAAAACTCAAGGCTGTTTGCAAAAGCCACTAACGTCCTTAAGACTCTTTTGCAATTTATTCTGAGCATTAGAAAATTCAAGCGAGTGAATATAGAAGCAAAAAGTCTTAAGGACGTTAGTGGCTTTAAGCAAACATCTCTCAGACATGTTGCCCCACGTATGATGACAAACAAAGGGCCTGATGAATTTCGCCAGATGACGGTTCATCTGAGCATACGGTTCGGGGCCGGCGGACGGAGCTCTGGGGGCTGTGCGAAGTTTGAATTCCGACTTGTATTTTTAGCCGGTCACATATATCATATTTTGATGTATGCCTTTATATGGTATGATGATAAGGATTATTTAAGACTTTATCTTTGCTTATGGGGGAAATATGGCTAAGAATTTTGGTCAGGAACTGAAAATGACGCAGACAGGCTTTTTGACGTCAAAATCCGGAAAGACATTCATAAGGATTTATTTTTCGCGGCCCAGATCGCTGAGGGAGAACGATACTGCTGAGGGCATTATTCCGGGATATAAAATTCTCAAATCCGACGGATTTGAGGAAGAGGAGATTGCGGCCCTGGAGTTCTACATCAAGCATAACCGCGAGGAAATCGTAAAGCGTGCAAAAGTACTCAGCAACCCTTTGCGGTGGTTGTAAGGATAAATAAAGAAAGACGAGGTTAACGAATGGCACTTATAAAGAAACCTGTAACGGGAATGAAGGATATACTCCCTGAGGAGATGAAACTCAGAGATTATGTGATCGGTATTATTAAGGATACTTATGCAGGCTTTGGATTTACTTCCATAGATACCCCCTGCGTAGAATCTCTTGCAAACCTTAACAGCAAGCAGGGCGGTGAGAACGAGAAACTCATATTTAAGGTAATGAAAAGAGGAGAGAAGCTCAATCTCGAGACCGCAAAGGAAGAAAACGATCTTACGGATTCGGGACTTCGTTATGACCTTACGGTTCCGCTTGTAAGATACTATTCCAACCACCAGAATGAACTGCCTTCACCTTTCAAGGCACTTCAGATGGGCTATGTATGGAGAGCAGACAGACCGCAGAAGGGACGTTATCGTCAGTTTATGCAGTGTGATATTGATATTCTCGGTGAGCCCACCAATCTTGCTGAGATAGAGCTTATCCTTGCTACGACAACAACTCTCGGAAGACTTGGTTTTAAGGGCTTCCAGATCAGAATAAATGAGAGACGTATGCTTAAGGCCATGGCTGCGTATGCCGGCTTTACAGAGGAATCCTATGATTCTGTTTTCATAACACTTGATAAGATGGATAAGATCGGTCTTGAGGGTGTTGCGGAAGAACTCCTTAAGGATGGTTTTGCCAAGGAGAGCATTGATAAGTACCTTGACCTCTTTAAAAATGTTGAAGGAAAGGGTGCTATTGAAGGAATAAGCTTCCTTGCTGATACTCTCGGCGACTTCCTTGACGCTGACGTTAAGAACAGCCTTCAGGAGATTATTTCAAGTGTTGATGCTACAAAGAGTGCGGAGTTCGAGCTTGTATTTGATCCCACACTTGTTCGCGGTATGAGTTACTACACAGGAACTATTTTTGAGGTAGCTATGCCTCAGTACGGTGGAAGCTGCGGTGGCGGCGGACGCTATGATAAGATGGTCGGCAAGTTTACGGGTCAGGACACACCTGCCTGCGGATTCTCAATCGGTTTTGAGCGTATTATCATGATCATGATGGATGAAGGCTTCAAGATTCCCGATGAGAAGGATAAAGTCGCTTTCCTTATTGAAAAGGGTATCGGCGGCGAGCAGCTTTCCGAAATTATCGCCGAGGCACAGAAGGAGAGAGCAAACGGACGCCAGATCCTTGTTGTGCGCATGAACAAAAATAAAAAGTTCCAGAAGGAACAGCTTGGTGCTCAGGGCTACGCAGATTTCAAGGATTTCTACAAAACAGAATTTAAGCATTGATTATGAAAAACAGAAACAGAAAATACGAGATAGATATGACTAAGGGGGCTCTTCTTCCGAAGATTCTCCTTTTTTCCATACCTTTAATTATCTCGAGCGTACTGCAGCTTCTTTTTAATGCTGCGGATATAGTAGTGGTAGGCCAGTTCGCGGGAGACGATACCCTGGGAGCCAACTGCGTTGCGGCAATAGGCTCAACGGGCTCTGTCATAAACATGCTCCTTAGTGTATTCATGGGTCTTTCCGTGGGTGTCAATGTGCTTGCTGCCAGATATTTTGCGGCAAAACAGAAGAAGGAGATGGAAGAGACAGTGCATACGACAGTTGCACTTGCTCTTATCGGCGGAATTATTATTGCCGTTATAGGTATCCTTGTTTCCAGACCAATTCTGGAAATGATGGGATCTCCGGAGGAAGTAATTGACCTTTCGACTTTGTATATGCGAATATATTTTATCGGAATGCCGGTAACAATGTTGTATAATTTCGGTGCGGCTATTTTGAGGGCGACCGGAGATACCAGAAGGCCTCTTTACTACCTTATGAATGCAGGCGTGATAAATGTAATTCTGAACCTGATTTTTGTAATAGGCTTTCATATGCATGTTGCGGGTGTTGCACTGGCAACAATCCTTGCGCAGGCCGTATCAGCAGGTCTTATAGTAAAGGCGCTGATAACAACAGATGAGATGTATAAACTGAGCATCAGAAAAATCAGGGTGGACATGGACAAGACAAAGAGGATAGTTCGTGTCGGGCTTCCTGCAGGACTTCAGGGTGCGATTTTTTCATTTTCAAATGTGCTGATCCAGTCCTCAATCAACGAATTTGGTTCCGTTGCTATGGCGGGAAGTGCGGCGGCAGCAAATATTGAAGGCTTTGTATATATGGCGATGAATTCCGTATACCAGGCCTGCGTATCCTTCACCAGCCAGAACGTCGGTGCAAACAAGCCGGAGAGAATCGGTAAGGTACTTAGAACCTGCCTTGCGGTTGTATTTGTGGTCGGAGCTGTGATGGGGAATGTTTTCTATTTCTTCGGTGCACAGCTTGTTAGCATATATACCAAGGAGCCTGCTACAATTCAGTACGGCGTTCAGCGTATGGCAGTTATCTGCACGGTTTATTTCCTCTGCGGATGCATGGATGTCATCTGCGGAAGCCTCCGAGGAATGGGATATTCCACTGTGCCAATGATAGTTTCGATCATTGGGGCCTGCGGACTTCGAATCGTATGGATACTTACTGTGTTCAGGATATATCACGACCTTACGGTACTTTATATATCCTATCCTGTGACCTGGACAATTACATCTACCGCACATCTTATCAGTTACTTTATAATTAAGAAAAAAGTGGTATCGAAGATGGATGGCGGTACTGTTACAGCATAACAACACCTAAAGGGGGGCAAAGACTTGCAACAAAATATAATACAGTTGATCGTTCTGATTCTTCTTGTATTTTTATCGGCGTTTTTTTCATCTGCGGAGACGGCCATGAGCTGTGTCAGCAGAGTCAGGATTAAGACGCTTGTGGAGGAAAACAATAAGAGAGCTCTGGCGGTTCAGAAGATTCTCGATGATTATCAGAATATGCTCTCGGCGGTTCTTATCGGCAACAACATAGTCAATCTGTCTGCTTCCGCTCTTGCGACGATTTTTGTTCAGAGATTGTGGGGCGACTGGGCCATCAGTATCGGAACCGGTGTTTTGACTATCGTGGTTCTCATAATCGGTGAGATTATTCCCAAGACCATTGCGACTACTTATGCCGAAAACATGGCGCTCTTTTACGCGAGAATAATTCTTCTTATAATGACAATCCTTTCTCCGGTTATCTGGATTGTTAATGCGGTGGCGGATATTGTGCTTAAGATATTAAGAGTTGATAAGAATTCACATCAGCTTATGACGGAAAAAGAGCTCAAGACCTATGTCGATGTAAGCCATGAGGACGGAGTAATCGAAAGCGGTGAGAAGGAAATCATCTACAATGTCTTCGAATTTTCCGATGCGGTTGCAAAGGATGTCATGATTCCCAGAATAGATATGAGCTGCGTTAGCTCCGATGCCGAGTATCATGAGGTTATGCGTGTTTTCAAACAGGAGATGTATACCAGAATCCCTGTTTATGAGGACAATCAGGACAATATCATCGGTCTTATCAATATCAAGGACATGGTGCTGGTTTCAGATAAGGATAACTTCAAGATAAGCGACTATCTGAGAGAGGCTTATTACACCTACGAATATAAAAAGACGGCGGATCTTCTTATGGAAATGAGAAAAAATGCGCAGAATGTTGCTTTTGTCCTTAGTGAATACGGAGCAACCGTTGGTATGATCACTCTGGAGGATCTTCTGGAGGAAATCGTCGGAGAGATACGTGATGAGTATGACTCCGATGAAGAAGAGCAGATAAGAGAGCTCGGAGGCGGAAGATTCCTCGTAGAAGGTAATATGAAGCTTGATGATATCAATGATGCTCTGGGAACCGCTTTTGAGTCTGACGACTATGATTCCATCGGAGGCCTTATGATTGAGAGCCTCGACAGACTTCCGAGGGGAGGCGAGACCACAAAGCTTGAAAACGGTGTGGAGCTCACAGCGAGTGCCATAAAGAGAAACCGTATCACGGATGTTCTGGTTTATATTCCGGAGGGCGCTTTTGACACTAAGGAGAGCGGCACTGAGAACGAGGATGAAAAAGGTAGTGTGACTGGGTGAAAAAGTGCTTTTCGCAGTGAACAAATTATGGTATACTACTGGAGCGTGGAAAACTGTGTTGTTTTTCAGTATTAATCCTGAATGAAAAGGAGAAGAGTTATGAAGCATGTAAAGACACTTGCAACAAGAAATCTTAAGGAGTCAATGAAGAAGGGCGGCTGCGGCGAATGCCAGACATCATGCCAGTCTGCATGCAAGACTTCCTGCACTGTTGGTAACCAGAGCTGCGAGCAGGTTGCTAACAAGTAATAGGTGTATTTAACTAAATAGTTATAACTAAACAGGCAGCGGCCATGCCGCTGCTTGCTTTATGAAAACTGTGAGGAATACATTTTTACAACATCACATATTAGAAAAGGTAGTGAGATTTTTATATGGTACATGCATACAAGAACAACGGCTATGATATTGTTCTGGATGTAAACAGTGGTTCTGTTCACGTAGTGGATGACATTGTTTTTGATCTTATCCACCCCGTGGAGGAGCAATTGATTAAGCGCTTTAAGTCAGCCGACATCACAGCAGAGGGTGCTTCTGATGCAGATGATGAGGCTCTTACTTCAGAGCTTGCGGCTGCCCTTTCAGGTGACTTTGATAATTACAGTGAAGAGGACCTGAAGGACGCGATTTCCGATATTTTGGAGCTTCGAAGAGGTGAAGTTCTTTATACGGATGACGTTTATGAGAATTATGTTGAAGAGTTCAAGGAGAGAGATACCGTAGTCAAGGCACTTTGCCTCAATATCGCGCACGACTGCAACCTCAGATGTAAGTACTGCTTTGCCGATGAGGGTGAGTATCACGGCAGAAAAGCTCTTATGACAGAGGAAGTCGGTAAGGCTGCTCTTGATTTCCTTATCAAGAATTCCGGTGGCAGAAGGAATCTTGAGGTTGACTTCTTTGGAGGAGAACCGCTTCTTAACTGGGATGTGGTAAAGAAGATAGTAGAGTACGGACGAAGCCTTGAGAAGGAACACGATAAGAACTTCCGTTTTACACTTACCACCAACGGAACTCTTTTAACAGATGAGATACTTGAATATGCCAATAAGGAAATGGGCAACATCGTCCTTTCAATAGACGGACGCAAAGAAGTAAATGATAAGATGCGTCCCATGCGCGGAGGTCAGGGAACCTACGATAACATCGTTCCCAAGTTTAAGAAGGTGGCGGAGAGCCGTCATCAGCTCAGATACTTCGTAAGAGGAACCTTTACGCACAACAATCTGGATTTCTGTGAGGATGTTAAGCATCTTGCGGATCTCGGATTTAAACAGATCTCGGTTGAGCCGGTTGTGGCTAAGCCTGAAGACTGGTACGCAATCAAGGATGAGGATATCCCTTATCTTTGCGAGCAGTATGATGAACTTGCCAAGTTTTATCTTCAGAGACATAAGGAAGGGAAGGGCTTTAATTTCTTCCACTTCAACATTGACTTAGAGGGCGGTCCCTGCGTAGCTAAGAGACTGTCGGGCTGCGGTTCGGGATGTGAGTATCTCGGAGTTACGCCCTGGGGTGACCTTTATCCTTGTCACCAGTTTGTCGGTAATGAAGATTTCATTATGGGTAATGTCTTTGACGGAATCACAAGAGATGATCTCCGCAGACAGTTTAAGGAGAGCAATGTGTACTCGAGACCGGAGTGTCAGAAGTGCTTTGCAAGATATTATTGCAGCGGAGGTTGTGCTGCAAACGCCTACAATTTTAACGGCGACATAAATACAACCTATCATACGGGATGCGAGCTTCAGAGAAAGCGTATAGAATGCGCAATCATGATTAAAGCCGCACTTGCCGAATGAGTATAACGGAGGGTTAAGAAATGAAAAGAGTAAAATCAGTAATCGCTTTGCTGGTAGCGCTGTTGCTACTTGGCGGACTTGGCTATACTTCATATTATGGCCTTGGAAGCGATAAGTCAGGTTCACTTAAGAGTATCAATCTCGGACTTGACCTGGCTGGTGGTGTCAGCATTACCTATGAAGTTGTAGGCGACGGAACACCCAGTGCCGAAGACATGTCAGATACTATATACAAGCTCCAGCAGCGTGTAGATCAGTACAGTACAGAGTCACAGGTTTATCAGGAGGGTTCCAACCGAATCAATATCGAGATTCCCGGTGTTACAGATGCCAACAAGATTCTTGAGGATCTAGGTCAGCCCGGTAATCTGTACTTTATTGCACAGACTGACAGCCAGGGTAATGAGAACTACACATACAATTCAGGTTTCACTGTAGATGAGGATGGCAACTACGTTCTTTCAGGCGATGGTGAGATCGGATACGTACTTAACAAGACTATCGAGGAACTCGAGGCTGAAGGTTCAATCGTCCTTAAGGGTGAGGATGTTGCGCAGGCTGAGGCAGGATATCAGAATTCCGGTACAGCCAACACTCAGGAAGTAGTTGTTTCTCTTGAGTTTACAGAGGCCGGAAGACAGGCATTCGCTGAGGCTACCAAAAAGGCTTATGCTAACGGCGAGTCAATCGGTATCTACTATGACGGTGAGTTCATTTCAGTTCCTACCGTTCAGGCAGAAATTACAGACGGAAGAGCTATCATCACTGGTGAGAAGACTTTCGAGGATGCTGCAAATCTTGCATCCATGATCCGTATCGGTGGACTTAAGCTTCAGCTTAACGAACTTCGTTCCAACGTAGTAGGAGCTCAGCTTGGTTCAAATGCTATTCATACAAGTATGATCGCTGCAATCGTAGGTTTCTGCGCAATCATCTTATTCATGATTGTTCTGTATAAACTGCTCGGTGTAGCTGCAAGTATTGCACTTATGTTCTACTGCGGACTGGAGATTCTTCTTCTTTCTGCATTTGAGATTACACTTACCCTTCCGGGTATCGCAGGTATCATCCTTTCAGTAGGTATGGCCGTTGATGCTAACGTGCTTGTATTTGCACGTATCAGAGAGGAAATTGCAGGTGGTAAGGATGTAAAGGGAGCTATCAAGGTCGGCTACAGCAAGGCTCTTTCAGCTATCCTTGACGGTAACATCACAACCCTTATTGCGGCAGCAATTCTCGGACTTCGCGGAACAGGTACTGTTAAGGGATTTGCTTCCACACTTGCACTTGGTATTGTTGTTTCAATGTTCACAGCTCTCTTTGTTACAAGAGCTATTACAAATATCTTCTACGGCCTTGGCTTTGAGGATAAGAAGTGGTATGGACAGGCAAAAGAACTCAAGCTTTTCGATTTCACTACAAAGAGAAAGATGTTCTACGGTATTTCTGCAGCAATCATCATTCTTGGATTTGTATTCATGGGTGTAAATGCAGGACGCGGACAGGGCGCATTTAACTACAGCCTTGACTTCGTAGGTGGTACATCCACAAGCGTAACCTTTAACGAGGCATGGACAACAGAGAAGCTTGACAGCGAGGTTGTTCCGAAGATCAAGGAGCTTACAGGTGTTGATTCCGTTCAGGTTCAGACTGTTGCAGGTTCCAACCAGGTTATCTTCAAGACTGTAACACTTACAGTAGATCAGAGAGAAGCAGTTGATGATATGTTCAAGACAGATTACTCTGTTCCTGCAGAGAATATCGCTGCTGAGAGTATCAGTTCCACAATCAGTAATGAGATGCGTACTGATGCGACAGTTGCTTTGATCATCGCACTTGTACTTATGCTTGCATATATCTGGATCAGATTCAGAGATATCAAGTTCGGTGCAGCAGCAATCATTGCCCTTGCGCATGATGCACTTATCGTAATTACATGTTATGCACTTACAAGAATTCAGGTCGGTGGTACTTTCATCGCTGCAGTTCTTACAATTATCGGTTATTCAATCAACGATACTATCGTTACATTCGACCGTATCAGAGAGAACCATATTTTCATGAATCGTCAGGATCAGCTCGAGGAGCTTGTTAACAAGAGTGTAAGCCAGACAATTACACGAAGCTTGTTTACATCCATCACAACTTTCATCATGGTTCTTTCACTTGCTATTTTCGGTGTGCCGGATATCCGCTTCTTCGCACTGCCTCTTATGGTCGGTGTAGTAGCCGGAACATATTCATCAATCTTTATCGCATCACCGATATGGCTTGATCTTAAGAAATTCAAAAAGAACTAATAAAGAGGGCTGCCGCAGATAGCTACGGCAGCCCGTTTTATTTCAAGAGGAAATGGCTCGGGGATGACGGGGCTAAGTGTCTGCCCCTGGTGTGATTTGGCAATATATATATTACCTAATCACCCGTGGCGCAGACACTTAGCCCTCGTCATCCCGGCGATCCATTTTATTTTGAAGGTTTTTCTGACTATATGTAGCTATCTGCGGCAGTATCAAGGTGAGCAGTAGTATAATGGTTTGAGGAATAGTAATAACAAGGTTATATAGAGGAATTTATGGCAAAGTGGGTTGAAATTAGAAAAGGTGCGGATTTTAATAAGATTGCACAGGAGAATGGGATTTCTCCGATAACGGCGAGATTATTGAAGAACAGGGATATTGTTGAAACTGCAGATATTGAGATGTATCTGAATGGTGATGAGAGTAAGCTTCATGATCCGCATCTTTTGAAAGATATAGATAAAGCGGCAGAGATTATGGCTGAGCAAATTCAGGCCGGGGATTCCATAAGGGTAATTGGAGATTATGATGTAGATGGCATATGCTCATCATATATTCTGATATCCGGAATAAAGCTCTGCGGCGGAGATGTGGATGCAAGGCTTCCGCACAGAATAGAGGATGGATACGGTCTTAGTGTAGGGCTTGTTGATAAGGCTTATGAGGAAGGCAAGAGGACTATCATCACCTGTGATAACGGAATAGCAGCCATAGAGCAGATTGCGCATGCAAAAGAGCTGGGAATGACTGTCATAGTCACTGATCACCATGAGGTTAGTTACTCAGAGGAGAATAGGGATGAGATGATTCTGCCTCCGGCTGATGCAGTGGTTGATCCGAAGAGACTAGATGATGAATATCCGTATCCTGAGATTTGCGGAGCAATGGTGGCATACAAATTCATTCAGGTGCTTACAGAGAAGATGGAAATGCCACAGGATGAAAGACTAAGTCATTTCTTTGATGAGATGTCAATCTTTGCAGGCTGGGCTACAGTATGTGATGTTATGCCCCTTAAAGATGAAAACAGAATAATTGTAAAGAAGTCATTTAAGTGCATTCCACAAACTGATAATATTGGGCTCCGTGCGCTTCTTCGTGCTACCGATATAGATCCTTACCGGGTTAGCTGTTATATATACGGCTTTGTCATCGGACCGTGTCTTAATGCAACGGGTAGACTTGATTCAGCTATGAGAGGCCTTGAGCTTCTGACGGAGACTAATTCAAATGCAGCTGCTGAGATAGCGCTGGAATTAAATGAACTCAACGACAGTCGTAAGGATATGACCGCAGAGGGCAAGGACGAGGCGATGGAAATCATCTCCGGTTATGGAGAGAATCTTCCGGATGTGCTTGTTATCTATATGCCTGAGCTCCATGAATCACTTGCGGGAATTATTGCCGGAAGAGTGAAAGAGGAAGTGAATCACCCTGTATTTGTACTTACCGATACAGGTGATGACCTGGTAAAGGGATCAGGCCGCTCAATTGAGGGGTATCATATGTTTGAGGCCCTTAGTGAATGCAGGAACCTCCTTACGAAGTACGGCGGACACAAGATGGCAGCCGGATTCTCCCTAAAAAAGGAAAATGTGGAGGCCTTCAGGGAAGCGCTTAACGATAACAGTAAGCTCACAGAAGATGACTTTGAAGAGGTACTTCGCCTTGATATGGTACTTCCGCTACAGTATCTGTCCATGGGATTGTTAAAGGAGATAGATAAGCTTGCTCCTTTCGGACAGGGAAACCCTGAGCCGCTTTTTGCTTCGCGGGATGTAGAGCTTGTCAGAGGCCGTGTAATAGGTAAGAACGCCAATACTGTGAAGATGTCAGTCAGGGATGAAAAGGGCAATTTCTATGATATGATGGTTTTTGGAAGTATCTTTGACAGATGGAATGAGTTCCTTGATATGAATTTCGGAAAAGAACAGCGGGAAAATTTATATAAAGGTGCGAATCATGATAAAATGATTATTAAGATTGCATATCAGGCTAAAATTAATGAATACAGAGGCGAGGAAAGCATTCAGATCGTTTTGAAAGATTTTATCCCATAAACCACAAAACACACGCTAAAAGCGTGTGTCTGCGGTTTCTTATGAGGGGGAGATAGTTAGTTCATCAACTATCTTGTCTATAATATACAGTTAAATTGTGAACTGATTGTGTTCAAAACCTTAAGAAAAACAGTAGAAAAGTTTATGATTTTATTAAGAAACGAGGAGAGAAGCTATGAAACTGGAGAATCTGCTTAAAAATCTGTCTTATGAAGCTTATGTAGGGGGAAGCAAAGAAAAGGCGGATGTTTCATCTGTGGAGATCACTGAGGTAGTAAAGGATAATCGTAAGATCACGGAAGGATGCCTTTTCATATGTATCGAAGGCATGAACTTCGATGGTCACAGCGCTGCGACTGAAGCATCAGAGAAAGGTGCGGCAGCTATTGTTGTTCAGAAAGATGTTGAACTTCCTGAAAACTCATCGACCGTGGTGGTCAAAGTGGAAAGTACCAGATATGCCATGGCATTTATTTCAGCTGAGTGGTTTGGAAATCCTGCACAGAGTCTTAAGACTGTGGGAATCACAGGAACAAAGGGGAAGACTACAACAACTTATCTTATTAGAAATATGCTTGAAAACGCAGGTCACAAGTGTGGACTTATCGGTACCATAGAGGTAATCATCGGAGATGAGCATATTCATGCTGAAAATACCACACCTGAATCCTATGAGCTTCAGGAATATATGAGAAGAATGGTGGATGCAGGATGTGACACGGTTGTCATGGAGGTATCCTCCCAGGGACTTATGCTTCACAGAAGCCAGGGATTCATTTATGACATTGGTGTCTTTACTAATATTGAGCCTGATCATATTGGTCCGGGGGAGCATAAGGACTTCGAGGACTACATGCACTGTAAAGGACTTCTTTTCAAGCAGTGTAAGGTGGGAATTGCCAATGCGGACGATCCCAGAATGACGGAAGTTACAGAAGGCCACACCTGTGAGCTTACAACCTACGGCTTTGCCGGAGATGCAGACCTTCGTGCTATAAACCTTGCTTATCTTCATAAGCCCGGTGAACTTGGGGTTATGTTTGATACCACAGGTATAATTGAGATGCATGCACAGGTTCCCACACCGGGAAGATTCAGTGTATACAATGCACTTTGCGCTATTGATGTAGCTAAGCACCTTGGCTGTGACGAGGAGCAGATAGCGGCAGCATTAAAGAAAGCTCATGTAAAGGGCAGAATCGAGATGGTCAAGGTATCAGAGGAGTTTACTCTCATGATTGACTATGCGCACAACGCTATGGCACTTAAGAGTCTCCTTAGTACTCTCAGAGATTATCATCCGACTCGTCTTATCAGTGTGTTTGGATGTGGCGGAAACCGCTCAAAGCTCAGAAGATTTGAGATGGGTGAGGTCAGCGGAAAGCTAGCCGACTTTACTATCATAACTTCGGATAATCCGAGATTTGAGGATCCCATGGACATCATGAACGATATCGAGACCGGTATGAAGAAGACTGACGGTGAGTACATCAAGATTGCCGACAGAAAAGAGGCCATCCGCTATGCTATAGAGCACGGCGAGCAGGGTGACATCATTGTGCTTGCAGGGAAAGGACATGAGGACTATCAGGAGATCAAGGGCGTTAAGTACCCCATGGATGAGAGAGTCCTTATCAAAGAGATTTTAGAGGAGATGCAGGAAAAAGCCTGATGGAAAGAGGGAGTTTATCATTTGCCAACATAATAATCGATATCTCCCATGAAAAGGTGGACAGACCTTTTCAGTACAAAATTCCGGACAGACTTCTTGGCAAAATTGAGATAGGCTGTTGCGTCAGCGTACCCTTTGGACGGGGAAACACTAAAAGACAGGGATACGTCATAGGAATAACCGATGTTCCAGAGTTTGATCCCGAAAAGACCAAGGAAATTCTTGATATTGAAGAGGGTGAGATGTCCGCGGAGGGCATAATGATTGCGCTGGCAGCCTGGATGAGGAAAACCTACGGCTCAACCATGATAAATGCTCTTCGGACTGTCATCCCGGTGAGGAAGAAGTCCAAGGCCCTTGTAAAGCGTTATGTAAGACTTGCCATGAGCGAAGCGGAGTCTCGGGATTTTTACGAAAACTGCGTCAAAAAGCATCAGGTGGCAAGAGCGCGCTTATTGGAAGCACTACTGGAGGATACCGGGGAGCGGATTCCCTATGAACTTGTGACAGGGAAGCTTAATGTTTCAGCGGCTGTGATAAGAGCTCTTTCCGAAAAGGGCGTCATAGCTACGGATAGCGAGGAATATTACAGAAATCCTGTGGGAGAAGTCAATCCGGCGAAGAAGGATATTACTCTCAGTCAGGAGCAGCAGGAGATTGTAGATACAGTCATTTCGAACTACGACAAGGGCATCAGGGAGACCTGCCTGATTCACGGCATCACCGGAAGCGGCAAGACGGAAGTCTACATCAAAATGATAGATGAGATAATTGCCAGGGGGAAACAGGCCATTGTGCTGATTCCCGAGATTGCGCTTACTTATCAGACTCTCATGAGGTTCTACAGACATTTTGGCGAGAGAGTTTCGGTGATGAATTCCACATTGTCACCCGGAGAAAAATACGATCAGGCAAAAAGAGCCGCAGAAGGAGACATAGATATTATTATCGGTCCCAGATCAGCTCTTTTTACACCTTTTCCCAATGTGGGACTAATAATCATAGATGAGGAGCATGAATCCACCTACAAGAGCGAGACTATGCCTAAGTACCACGCAAGGGAGACAGCTATAGAGCTTGCAAAGCTTGTGCCGGGAGGAGCAGATGTAATCCTGGGCTCAGCCACGCCTTCACTTGAGACCTATTACAGGGCGAAAAAAGGTGAATACCGGTTATTTGAGCTTAACAGAAGGCTAACGGGTGGAACACTGCCGGATGTCGAGATTGCAGATTTACGAGAAGAACTTAGAAGTGGAAACCGCTCAATCTTTAGCAGAAGCCTTCAGGAAAGACTGCAGGAGACTCTCGATAATGGGCATCAGGCAATGCTTTTTATAAACAGAAGGGGACTTGCGGGCTTTGTGTCCTGCAGATCCTGCGGCTATGTTTTCAAGTGCCCGCACTGCGATGTCTCGATGTCGGAGCACAGAGGCGGTATGCTGATGTGCCACTACTGTGGCCACACTCAGCCGATTCAGAAGATTTGTCCGGAATGCGGATCCAAGTACGTGTCAGCCTTCAGGGCAGGAACCCAGCAGATTGAGAAGGAAGTGCTTAAGTTTTTCCCGAAGGCCAGAGTTCTTCGGATGGATGCTGATACCACGAGAACAAAGGGCAGTTATGAAAAGATTCTGTCGGCCTTTGCCGCAGAAGAGGCAGATGTTCTAGTTGGTACGCAGATGATTGTTAAGGGGCACGATTTTCCTAATGTAACACTTGTTGGAATTCTCGCGGCGGATATGTCGCTTAATGCCTCTGATTACAGAGCGGGAGAGCGTACATTCCAGCTTCTTACGCAGGCAGCGGGGAGAGCGGGAAGAGGAAAAGTCCCGGGGAATGTTGTGATACAGTCGTATCAGCCGGATAACTATGCCATTGTCAGCGCATCGAAGCAGGACTATAAAGCCTTTTACGAGGAGGAGATTTCCTACAGAGAATTACTCAGATACCCTCCGGCAGCTCATATGCTTGCAATTCAGCTATGGGCTAAGGATGAGGATTTCGGAAAAGAGAAAGCAAATCAGCTTCGCGCCTTCATTGACAGGATGCGGATACAGAATGCAATAATAATCGGTCCCGCGCCGGCGACAATCGGCAAAATAAACGATATCTATCGCATGGTTATATACGTTAAGCATGAGGATTTCGACAGACTTACATTGATTAAGGACACCTTGGAGGAAGCCCTTTCAGAGTGGGAGAAGCTCGGATATTTAAGAAATCTCCAGGTTCAGTTCGACTTCGACCCCATGAATTTCATGTGATTACGATACTAAAAGCGAAAGAATCACATAAAGCATTGAAATATAATGCCGTTTATCATACACTTTATATTTGTAATAAAGCCTTCCCCTATGGGGAAGGTGGCGCGTAGCGCCGGATGAGGGGAAATAAAATAAACAGAAAGGCTAAATTATGGCACTTAGAGAGATCAGAGAATACGGTGATGATGTACTTGCGCGTCCCTGCAAGGAAGTAAAAGAGGTTACTCCCAGGATTCGCGAGCTTATTGAGGATATGTTTGAGACAATGTATGATGCTAACGGCGTGGGACTTGCAGCGCCTCAGGTTGGTATCCTGAAGAGAATTGTAGTAATTGACTGTTCTCCGGAGGGAGAAGAGCCGCATCTTCTTATCAACCCTGTAATACTTGAAACCAGCGGCGAGCAGACAGGATACGAGGGATGCTTATCACTTCCCGGAAAATCCGGAGTTGTTACACGTCCCAATTATGTTAAGGTAAAGGCTTTTGATATAGACATGAAGCCCTTCGAACTGGAGGGAACAGAGCTCCTTGCAAGAGCAATCTGCCATGAGCTTGATCATCTTGACGGACATATGTACGTTGAGAAGGTTGAGGGAGAACTCGTAAATAACGAGGACCTCCAGCAACCGGAAGAATAATTATACTTCGCCTTCCCCTTGGGGGAAGGCGTTTTTTATGCCAATTTTCCCTAAATATAAAAGTATTCTAAACCCTCTAACATTTCTATAAAATCCATTTTAATTGATGTAATTCCGTATACAAATATAATATGTGATCCACATTATATTTTGGATGTTTTCTTAGATGGAGGTTTTGAAAATGGCAGAGGATACTAATGTAAAGGGTAGTAAAAACGGAGCTAATCCTTCAAGACATAAGGTTAAGAAGAGCATTAGCAAAACTCTTTTGATGAGTCTTTTGCCGATTATCATCATCGGAGTTGTTGCGATTATAATGGCGCTGAGTATTAACGCCAAGAATACGATCACCGAGATGGCTTTGATGGATATTCAGGCTGAGACCAGAGCTAATGCAAATGAACTTGGCACCAAATTCAGAATGCTGACCGCGAAGTTTGGTGAATACTGCGACACCCTTGAGCAGGTGGAATTTGCTGACCACGATGCAATGCTTAAGTACATCGAACCGTCGGCAAGCTACAGCGCAGTTAAGAATTCAGGTATCTATATTGGATTTTCGGATGATACCTATATATTTGCAGATCATTCCGAAGTTGATGATGATTGGAAACCTACACAGCGTGACTGGTATCAGGCCGGTCTTGGAAACGAGACATTCGTTGAAACCGAGCCCTATCTGGATACGATTACAGGAGACCTTTGTGTTACCTTTGTAAGGCAGAATGATTTTTATAACGGTGAATTCGGCGTTGCCGGTGTGGATGTTTACCTTAACGATTTGCAGGACATTGTAAATGACTTAAAGCCTCTGAAAGTCGGAGGTTCAATGATACTTGATGGTGATTACATCATCACTTTCTTCGATCCGTCCCTTGTTGGTACCAAGGTTTCGGAATCGGGGAACAACTACCTCAATACGCTGAAGAAACATATTGAGAGCGGATCCGATGAGGTCATAACAATACAGCAGGATGGCTCTTCGGCCAAGATGTATATTGCAACCTATCCTATTCAGGGAACAAACTGGACGCTCATTTCTTCTGTCAGCGTAAGTGATGTTGAAGCAACAGCTAACAGATTCATGACCATAGCAATAATTGCAATGATCGTTCTTATTATCATCATAGCTGCTGTAATTCTTTTCACAATTAACAGAGTAATCACAAAGCCTGTAAAAGGACTTTCTGAGAGCATTATAAAGATTTCAGGTGGTGACTTCACAACCAAGATGCCTGCAGATAAGGGCGATGAGATTGGCCTTATCAGTAAGGAGATGGACAATTACGTTCAGATTATGAATAACACCATCAATTCGATTCAGTCCAAGGCAGAGCAGCTTAAGGCAGACTCTACTTCGTCAAGAGATGCATCCGGAAAAATGTCAGAGGGTGCGAGCGAGCAGTCGATTTCCATGGGACAGATTCAGACCACCATGGACGATATTTCTAATGCGGTTGGAGAGCTTGCAAACAATGCAACACAGCTTGCAGGTGCGGTTGCTGATCTTACCGATAGCGGAAACAGAGCAAATGAGATCATGCTTGAACTTGTGGATCAGGCCGATGTCGGTCAGCACGATATGAACACCGTTCAGCAGAATATGGAGACTATCACAACATCCATGAGTGAGATGAATGATGTTGTTACAACGGTCGGTGAATCAGCTGATAAGATTACCGAAATCGTTGAGATGATCGACTCCATTTCACAGCAGACCAACCTCCTTTCGCTTAATGCAAGTATTGAGGCAGCTCGTGCGGGTGAAGCAGGAAAAGGCTTTGCGGTTGTTGCAGATGAGATCGGAAAACTGGCGCAGAATTCACAGGATGCGACTAAGGAGATCAGCGACATCATAAGCGAGATAACTCAGCTTATACGTAACCTTGCAGAAAAATCGCAGGCTAACATGGATGCCATCAATGAAAACAGCGAAGCGGTTTCAAAGGCAGGCGACAGCTTTAACAAGATCTATGATGAGCTTAATTCCACAGCAGCAACTATGAAGGAAATGATCGGAATGATGGGCGATGTAAACGACATTGCTTCCAGCGTGGCTGCTATTTCCGAGGAACAGTCGGCAAGCTCCGAGGAGGTTACCGCAACAGTAACTACCCTCGCTCAGAGCGCTCAGGATATTGCAAACGAATCCAAGGGTGTTGAAAGTGTTGCCAACTCCGTATCCGACTCCGCGGTATCGATTAACGACGAACTCAGCAAGTTCAAGATTCAGTAAAGAGTTCCCTTGGGGATCATAGCCATAAGCAAAAAAGATGTCTTCGGACATCTTTTTTGTTTATAGTTTCTTAATTTGCACACTGCTAACAGTAGATTTACAATCGAATTATGGATAATAATAATCAAAATCTGAATAGCAGCCGGGTATACAACGATATAACCGAAGATGGTGATTACTTTACTCAAAAGCAGTATATGATGATAGCCATTTCGTTTCTGATTACTCACGTTTTCTTTGAAGGTTTTTACATTTGGCTATCCTGTACTCCGATGATTTATCTTAACATCGTAAGCATGCTTGTTTATGTAGTCAGCATATTTATTATTCGAAGCGGCAATACCCTGCGTTCTGTCTGGTTCATGGCATTGGAGGTCTATTTTCATATAATCCTTGCCACTGTTTTTGTTGGGATAAAATCTGGTTTTCAGCTATGGTTATTTGGCACTTTTGCCAGCATATTCCTGCCATATTTCATGCCTTATATGTCTTCAAAACAAAGACGACAGATTGGAAATTTCAGCATTATCATCGTATTAACTTTTTTGATGCTTCATGTCTGTGCGGATCTGAAAATGTTTCCTACAACTTATAATCCGGATGAAAGAATGGCGAGAGTTTTGTATTGTATAAATGCTTTGATAGGCTTTGGTGCAATTACGCTGTATACCGCCGTATACAATCAGAGCATGGCTCATAAAAATGAAGAACTAAGACGCCTTGCGGATTACGATTTTTTGACAGAAATTTACAACAGACAGAGAGTACAGCGAATCCTTGATAAGGAATTGCAGAGGAAAAATGAGACGGATGAAAACGATCTTTTCGTAGCGATTCTGGATGTCGATTTTTTTAAGAATATCAATGATACCTACGGACATATCGCCGGTGATAACGTGCTAAAACAGCTGGCAGGAATCTTTAAGAAAAATTCAAGCAAAGGCTTTATCTACGGAAGATGGGGTGGTGAGGAGTTTTTGCTTATAGCACCGGAAGACATTTCTTATGAAGAATTTGGGAGTCTCCTGGAGGACATAAGAAGCCAGGTAGAGGAGACCTCATTCCATGAAGATGGCAGAGACCTGAAGATTACTGTTTCTATCGGAGCGGCTGCTTATAGGGATGGGATGACTGCGGAGGAACTGGTAAATCTGGCTGATGAGAGATTATATATTGCAAAAGAAGGCGGCCGAAACAAGGTTGTTGTCAATAGCCGGGAAGTTGAAAGTAAAGTAAGGATACAGGAGGGAGAACGATGACAAACAGTGAAAACAATAACGTATTAAACAATGCAGAAAATGAAGATCCGTGTGTTGCTCGATTGGATGAATATGCCGGTACTCTGTTTGCAAAGAAAAACAGAGCCTTTGGATACCCGATAAATCATAAGAGCCGTCTGGTGCAGTTTTATAAATGGCTTTCCGGAAGCGGACTCAATCTAGCAATGGCGAATAATGCGGGAGATCCGTTCAATATTCATGACGGATTACTCAATACTCTTGTATTCGAGAGAGAAGTAATTGAAATGATGGGACCGCTGTATGGCTTTGATCTCGGAGATACTTGGGGAATTGTCACTTTCAGTGGAACCGACGGTAACAATCACGGAATATACTTTGGTACGAATTATATTGTGAAAAAGACGAAGCAAAGACCTATTCTGTATGTTTCGGATGCTGCTCACTATTCAAGCATGCGCCTTGCCAATCTTCAGAATCTTGAACTGAAGCTTATTCCGTCGGATATTCATGGCTGCATGATTCCCGAGGAATTTGAAAAGGCGTTGGTACCTGATAAGCCTGCGCTTGTGGTGTTTGCTATGGGCACAACCTTTAAGGGCGGAGTGGATGACCAGGCAGCTATAAATGCGATTCTTGCAAAGCATCCGGAAATACCTGTGTATCGCCATGTGGATGCGGCGCTTTTTGGCGGATACCTACCTTACACACGTTTCAAGGATGTCGTAAACCGCAATGTACAGCCGTTTGATTCTATAGCAATAAGCGGACATAAATTCTTTGGAATAGACGAACCCGCCGGAGTTTTCCTGACATCAATGGAAGTTAAGAATAATCAGATTCCGTTTGAGATAAGCTATCTGAATGCCAGCATGCCGATGATAAATTGCTCTCGTTCCGCAATGTCTCCGCTTAAGCTTTGGTGGATATTAAAGCATACGACAAAGGAAGACTTCACCGAGCAGTCGGAGGGAATGCTGGAAAGAGCGCAGTGGCTTAAAGGTGCGCTTGACGAGATAGGATGGCCGGCATGGCTTGAGCCTATGTCCAACACGGTATATTTCAAGCGGCCGGTAGAAGAAATTGCAGATAGATATGGACTTGCTCCCGACCACGATGACAGGCTGGGAGGCGATCTTTCTCATATCGTAGTTATGCAGCATGTAACTAAAGACAGACTTCAGGTATTTGTAGATGCAGTTAAAGATTCTATAGGGTGAAAAACAAGGCTATGAAACTTCACAGTAAGAGCGGGCTTACAAGAGTTGCAATTATCGGCGGTATTATAGTCGTTGCCATAATGATCATAGGAACATTATGGATGGGGCAGAGCGCGAGCAAAGACACGGAAAGTGCGGTCAAAACAGTCAGCCTCCTCTATCTTGATGAGCTGGCGGGCAGAAGGGAACAGGTTGTTGCGTCCACCCTTAGTAACTATGTCAGTGACCTTGATACTGCGATAGGACTTATTGAAAAAACTGATTTGGAAAGCGTGGAGAGTCTTCAGGCTTATCAGTTTAGAATGAAGCAGCTCTACAAACTTGAAAAATTCGCTTTTGTTGATGAGGAAGGAATTATTTATACCTCACGCGGCACCAGGACGGATATAGATTTGTATTCCTTTAATCATAAGACTCTTTCGGAGCCTGAGATTTCCATAAAAAATGCAGACGGAAACAATAAGAAGATCATCATCGCCGTTCCGATCGACAGACTAAAACTGGAAAAACACACCCTTATTGTCTGCTTCATGGAGATGGATATAAATAATTTCCTTGATAAGGTTTCACTTCAGGCTAATGACAGTTCCGCTACTTTTTGTAATCTGTATGCCGCAGACGGAAGCAGCCTCACGGGAGCGGTTCTGGGCGGCCTTGCAGCGGATAAGAATATTCTCACGGCGCTTGAATCAGCCAAGTTTGATGAGGGATATTCCATTGAGGAAATGCGCAGGTGCTTTGCTGAAGATACTGAGGGAATAGCTTCATTTACCTACAACGGAGTAAAAGAAACTATCGCTTTCGTACCGGTGCGCGGAACCGACTGGGTGCTTACGTACCTCATAAGAGAGAGCGTTATCACCGAGCAGATAAATACAATTTCTCAGGGCATAATCATCAGAAGCCTTATACAGTCTATTCTTACGGCAGCTGTAATGATTGCCCTTCTTGTAATAATGATCACCCAGACAAAAAAGACAGCGAAGCTCGCGGCAGAACAGGAGAGCTCTGAAATACTTCAGCAGGAACTTGAGGAGAGGATTGCTCTCCAGGATGAGCTCATTGCCCAGGAAAAAGTGCGTACGCAGCAGGATAAGATGATAAATGCACTGGCTTCGGATTACCGCAGTGTTTATTATGTTGATCTTGAGAATAACAATGCAATCTGCTACAGAGGAGATGAAAATCACGAAGATGACATCTGTGAAGGTGACCGGTTCAACTTTAGTGAAAAATTCACAGAGTATGCTGAGTCTTTTGTCGCAGAAGAATATCGCCAGGGCTTTATTGATTTCATAAAGCCTGAAAATATAAAGCAGGCGCTGGAAAAAGAGCCAATTATAGCCTACAGATATCTTGTAAAGAAAAACGGCGAAGAGACCTATGAGATGCTCCGTATGGCAGGTGTCGGACATCCGGGGGATGCTCAGGATAACAAGATTCATGCAGTGGGAGCAGGCTTCTCAGATATAGATGCACAGATGAGGGATTCCCTTGCAAAGAGCCAGGCACTCTCTGATGCCCTTAAAACCGCTGAGAAAGCAAGCAGAGCAAAGACTATTTTCCTGTCTAACATGAGCCATGAGATCAGAACACCTATGAATGCCATCATAGGGCTTGATTCCCTTGCGCTTCACGAACCTGATATATCCGATGCAACCAAGGATTATCTGGAGAAAATCGGATCATCTGCGCAGCACCTTCTCAGTCTTATTAATGACATCCTTGATATGTCCAGAATCGAATCCGGTAAGATGGTCCTTCGAAATGAGGAATTTGCCTTCTCGAAGCTTTTAGAGCAGATAAATACCATTTTCAACGGACAGTGCATGGAAAAAGGCCTTGAATACAAATGCAATATTATAGGGGAGTTAAATGACTATTATATCGGCGACAGCACGAAGCTAAGGCAGGTGCTTATAAACATTCTGGGCAATGCGGTTAAGTTCACTCCCGAAGGCGGTGCGGTAACTCTGGATGTTGAGAAGGCTGCAGGCTACGGAGGAAACTCCACACTGCGCTTTAGAATTAAGGATACCGGCATAGGAATGAGCAAGGAATTCCTTCCTTCACTTTTTGAGACCTTCAGCCAGGAGGATACCACAGCAGCCAACAAATATGGCAGTTCCGGACTAGGAATGGCTATAACCAAGAGCATTGTGGAAATGATGAACGGCAAGATTGAGGTGCAGAGTGAAAAGGGTAAGGGTAGTATTTTTACCGTAACCGTTACCCTCCTGGATTCCGATAAAAAGCATTCCGAGGATAACAGTGATATAGAGATCAATCCCAAAGAGATGTGCGTTCTCGTAATTGACGATGACCCCGTTGCCTTAGATCACGCAAAGCTTGTGCTCGGCAACGAAGGTATTGCGGTGGAAACTGTGCGCTCAGGCCAGGAAGCCATCGACCTTGTTAAGGTGCATAAGGGCAGGATGGAGCCCTACAATCTGATAATCGTTGATTGGAAAATGCCCGAGATGGACGGACTTGAAACAACCAGACAGATCAGAGAGATTATCGGGGATGACTCTGCAATCATCATGCTGACCGCCTACAGCTGGGATGAAATCCATGGTGAAGCTACTGATGCAGGTGTGGACAGCTTTATCTCAAAGCCGCTGTTCCCGGGAAGTCTTCTTGATGAATTCCGTAACGCTCTGAAAAAGAAGCGCCTTCAGATAATGGAAAAGCCCAAGAAAGCAGATCTTACGGGCCGCAGAATTCTTTTGGCGGAGGACGTGAATGTCAACGCACAGATAATGATAAAGGTTCTTAAAATGAAGGAGATGGAGACAGAGCTTGCCGTT
The DNA here is from genome assembly GCF_900109475.1 of Butyrivibrio sp. ob235. Classification (NCBI taxonomy): domain Bacteria; kingdom Bacillati; phylum Bacillota; class Clostridia; order Lachnospirales; family Lachnospiraceae; genus Butyrivibrio; species Butyrivibrio sp. ob235. Next base: position 15,434 of record NZ_FOBE01000007.1, on the reverse strand, counting down.
AACGGAAAAATTGCGGTTGAAATGTTCGAATCACACCCCGAGAACTACTATGATGCTATTTTGATGGATATGCGCATGCCCGAGATGAACGGCCTCGAGGCAACCGCTGCAATAAGAGCCATGGGCAGAGCTGACTCGAAGAGCATCCCGATAATAGCTCTCACAGCCAACGCCTTCGACGAGGACGTCCAGCAGAGCCTCCAGGCAGGCCTCAACGCGCACCTGTCAAAACCGGTTCAACCGGAAGTGCTGTTCGATACACTTAGTGAGTTTATAAAGTGAGCAGAGCTTGAACGGATTCAGATACGAAAATTGATAAGTGCGATAACAAAGCATGAGTGGTATGTGCACTACTTACAGCACTTTGGGTGTTGTTGTATGTATGGTTTTTAGATTGCAATAATTCATGTGTTTTTCATCGTGTTTATTGTGTGGGAAATTTGAGAGTGCAACAATTCTTGATCTTCTAATTGCTTTTGTTGTACGCAAAATTTGGGAGTGCAATAAATCTGAATCGTTTCATCATATTTGTTGTCCAGAAAATTCTGATAGACAACAAATATAGATAATACATTTATATTTATTGTTTGTACGAAAATGGATTACAACAAATCCGGGGAGCATCAATATTTTTATTGTATAAGCTTCAGTTTAGGTGCAACAAATTCCAATATTATTGGATTTTTTGTTGCATGTGATTATTTCCTTGCCCACGGATCAATCCTACAAAATTGTAAAAAGCTTTCCATTAGTTTAAAATAACGGATGGAGGGCTTTTCTTGTTTGTAGAAGTCATCTAACCTATAAGGATTATTATAGATGTATAAGGAGACAGAATAATTAGTATGAAAATAGTTTACATGGGGACACCGGATTTTTCCGTGCCACCGCTTGAAAAAATGATAGAGGCAGGTCATGAAATAGTTGCAGTTGTGACTCAGCCCGATAAACCAAAGGGCAGAAGTGATAAACTTGTTCCTTCTCCGGTAAAAGAGTGTGCACTAAAGCACGGATTGAAGATCATGCAGCCTAAGAAAATCAGAGAGGCAGAGGTAGTCGAGGAACTCAAAAGTCTCGGAGCAGATATCTTTGTAGTTGCTGCTTTCGGTCAGATCCTTTCTCAGGAAGTTCTTGATATCCCGAAGTTTGGATGCGTCAATATCCACGCGTCACTTCTTCCGAAATACAGAGGCGCCGCGCCCATTCAAATGTGCATCTTAAACGGTGACAAAACAACAGGCGTTACCATCATGCAGATGAATGCAGGAATGGACACCGGCGATATGCTTATAACGAAGGAAATCCCGATTGAAGAGGATGACACCGCAGGTACGCTTTTTGACAAGCTCATGTACCTCGGAGCAGACCTTATAGTTGAAGCACTTCCGAAAATTGAAAAGGGAGAGCTCACACCGACTCCACAGAACGATGACGAGGCTACAAAGTGCGGCAAGATCAGCAAGGATATGGGGCAGATCAACTGGAACGACGACGCTTCGAAGATTTCCTATCTTGTAAGAGGCATGAATCCCTGGCCCAGCGCTTATACTCATCTGAACGGCAAAATGCTTAAAATCTGGACAGCAAAAGTTCAGAATAATACATCAAATGGCAATCCCGGCACGATAGCAGCTGTCAATAAAGACAGCTTTACAGTAAACACCGGCGACGGCCTCCTTGAAATCACCGAGCTTCAGCTCGAAGGCAAAAAACGCATGGATGTAAAATCCTTCCTCCTTGGCTACACCTTAAACCCTGGAGATAACCTCGAGTAACTTTCTTATATTATATATATTACTGGGCGGCAAAGATTGAACCTTTGCCCGTATTATTACATTTTGGAGGAGTTATTATGTACAGATATAGTTATGGATATGGTAGGGGAATGATGTTTGATGCTACGTATATATTGGTGCTGATTGGTGCGCTGCTGTGTATCATTGCCAGTGCCATGGTCAAGTCCACCTACAATAAGTATGCGAAAATAAGAAGCATGTCAGGCATGACAGGTGCGCAGGTTGCTACCGAGATTTTGAGAAGAAACGGCATAAATGACGTGGCGGTTGTCCATGTGCCGGGAAACCTCTCTGACCACTTTGATCCAAGAAATAACACCGTTAACCTCTCGGACAGCACCTATAATTCCACCAGTGTTGCGGCCATCGGTGTCGCCGCTCATGAGTGCGGACACGTTATGCAGCATCACACAGGATATGTGCCAATCAAGATCAGATCAGCGCTTGTTCCGGCTGCCAACATAGGTTCACACATCGGAATACCGATTATCATACTTGGACTTATTATCGGGATGACACCCCTTGCAAAGATCGGAATATGGGTATTTTCACTGGCAGTGGCATTCCAGCTTGTTACACTTCCGGTTGAGTTTGATGCTTCTCACAGAGCGCTCGTTATGCTCGGAGATTACGGCATTCTTGCGGATGACGAAGTGGACCAGTCCAGGAAAGTACTTAATGCGGCTGCCCTTACTTACGTTGCGGCTGCTGCATCATCAATACTTCAGCTTCTTCGTTTGGTTTTGATGGTAAACGGCGGAAACAGAAATCGGAGGTAAAATGGCAGGGAAGATTAATGAAAGGCGCATAGCCTACGACATTCTCGCTGAGATGGGAAAAAGCGACTCTTTTCAGAAGTCGGCGGTAAAGCTTGCGCTAAATAAATATGATTTTCTTGATGCTAATCAAAAATCCTTCATCAAGTATCTTGCGGAGGGAACCATTGAGAGACAGATAAGCCTGGACTATGTTATCGGCCTGTTTTCCAAGACACCCATATCAAAAATGGCAAAGCCCATCCTGTACATAATAAGAATGGGTACTTTTCAGATACTTTACATGGATTCCGTTCCGGATTCCGCTGCGGTTAACGAATCGGTGAAGCTTGCGGCAAAACTCCATTTCATGGGACTCAAGGGCTTTGTAAACGGAGTGCTTCGTAACATTGCAAGGAACAAGGCCAATATAAAGTGGCCGGATTACGATGAATCCAAGGCATCGCGAATTAAGTATCTTTCAGTAAAATATTCAGAGCCGGAGTGGCTTTCCAAAAAGTTTCTGGAAGATTTTGGCTTTAAAAAGACAGTGGAAATCTTCAAGTTTTTCCTGGAACCAAGACCTGTAACGGTGCGGTTTTCCAACAGGTTCGAAACTGAAGAACTAAGAGGAATTCTTGCAAAAATGAAGGAGGCGAACAACGGCAATATTGTTATGAAACCGAGTCCGCTGCTTTCCTATGCGATGGACCTCTATCACACCGACAATATCAGATATCTTCCGGGCTTCGAAGAAGGCGCCTTCATGGTGCAGGATATCAGCTCCATGCTCGTTACCGAGGTTGCGGGACTTAGAAAAGGAGATACGGTCATTGATGTCTGCGCGGCACCCGGGGGCAAGAGCCTTCACGCTGCGGATGTTTTGAGAAATACAGGAAAAGTCATTTCCAGAGACATATCTCAAAATAAGTGTATTTTAATTCGTGAAAACGTTAACAGAATGAGATGCGATAACGTTGTTGTCGAAGAACATGATGCCGAAAAACATGATCAGACTTTAGAAAATGCTGCGGATGTGTTATACTGTGACCTTCCGTGCTCGGGACTTGGAGTTATCGCAAGAAAACCCGACATCAAGATGAACACCGACATGCATGCTATAGAGACGCTTCAGGCAAAACAGAGAAGTATTCTAAACAATGTGTGGAATTATGTTAAGCCCGGCGGTATACTTATTTACAGTACATGCACGCTCACAAAAGAGGAAAACCTCGAGAATTACAAATGGATTCTGGAAAATCTCCCCTTCGAGGCGGTAAGTATAGAGGACAGGCTTCCGGGACCGATGAAGGAAGTTCTTACGGCCGGAGCCGGTTATATCCAGATAATACCCGGGGAATTCGGCACTGACGGATTCTTTATTTCGAAGTTCAGACGCAAGGATGAATAACTTTTGTATCATTAAGGATTTTCAATGACAGATATCAAATCACTGACAAAGGAAGAATTAACAAGCTTTATTAAAGACATGGGGGAGCCCGGCTTTCGAGCCGGGCAAATCTATGACTGGATGCACAAGAAGCAGGCTCGAAGCTTTGAAGAGATGACCAATCTCGGGAAGAACCTTCGTGAAAAACTCTCCGGAGAATGCGATTTTGTGGCGCTTAAGGTAGTGAGGGTGAAGGAATCCAAAATCGACGGAACTAGGAAATATCTCTTTGAGCTTGGCGATGGCAACCTTATCGAGAGCGTTTTTATGAAGTACCGCTTCGGTAACAGTGTCTGCGTATCCTCACAGGTAGGCTGCCGAATGGGCTGCAGATTCTGTGCATCGACAATAGACGGCGTCGAGAGGAACCTTGAACCCTCTGAGATACTTGACCAGATATATTCCATAATGTGCGACACCGGAGAGAAGGTGTCGAGAGTGGTGGTCATGGGAAGTGGCGAACCGCTTGATAATTACGACAACATTCTGAAGTTTGTACGGCTTTTAACAGATGAAAACGGGCTTAACATGGGGCAGCGAAATCTCACGATATCGACCTGCGGAATTGTTCCGAACATGAAAAAGCTCGCGGATGAAAAATTACAGATAAATCTTGCCATATCACTTCATGCTTCAAATCAGAAGAAGAGGCAGGAACTGATGCCGATAGCGAATCAGTATTCCATAGAGGAGCTTTTGGAAGCCTGTGAATACTATTTTGATAAAACCGGAAGACAGCTGACATTCGAGTATTCGCTTGTGGGCGGCGTCAATGATACGGACGAGGATGCCGACGAGCTCGCGGATATCCTTAAGAATCTAAACTGCGTGGTCAACCTGATCCCGGTCAATCCCATAAAGGAGCGGGATTTCGTGGAGAGCACCGCAGAGCGGGTTCAGGCTTTTAAGAAGAAATTGGAAAAACGACGCATAAACGCCACGGTACGGCGTGAGATGGGTAGAGACATAGACGGAGCTTGTGGACAGCTTCGAAGAAGACACATAGAGAATAACCAGGAGGAAAACCAATGATGAAACAGGCTTTTGACAACGACAAGTATCTGCAGATGCAGTCAGAAAGGATCCGTGAGAGGATAGGACAGTTCGGAGGAAAACTGTACATGGAATTCGGCGGTAAGCTTTTCGATGATTACCACGCTTCCAGAGTTCTTCCGGGGTTTCAGCCCGACTCCAAGATCCGCATGCTTACTCAGCTTAAAGAGGATGTAGAGATTGTAATTGTTATTAACTCGGGTGATATTGAGAAAAACAAGGTCCGCGGAGACCTCGGAATAACCTACGATATGGACGTGCTTCGTCTTATCGATGCTTTCCACGGCTACGGACTCTATGTGGGATCTGTTGTCCTCACCAGATATGACGGCACAGAGCAGGTCATGGCTTATCAGAAGAAGCTTGAATCCCTTGGCCTCAAGGTTTACAGACACTATACAATCCCGGGATATCCTTCAAACATCCCGTTCATCATCAGCGAGGAGGGCTACGGAAAGAACGAGTACATTGAGACCAAGCATTCACTTGTAGTTGTGACTGCGCCCGGACCCGGCAGCGGGAAAATGGCTGTCTGCCTGTCTCAGCTTTATCATGAAAACAGACACGGAGTTAAGGCGGGTTATGCAAAATTCGAGACCTTCCCCATCTGGAACATTCCGCTTCAGCACCCGGTTAACCTTGCCTATGAGGCAGCAACCGTTGACCTTGCGGACATGAATATGATTGATCCGTACCATCTTGAAGCTTACGGACAGACCACTGTCAACTACAACAGAGATGTCGCTGTTTTCCCTGTACTCAACACAATGTTCAAGGAGATTTACGGCGATTCACCCTACAAGTCACCTACCGACATGGGCGTAAATATGGCGGGTAACTGCATTATCGATGACGAGGCCGCACAGGCAGCAGGAAAACAGGAGATAATCAGACGTTACTACAAGGAACTCTGTGAAAAGAGAAAGGGTGACAGCTCACAGGAGAGAATCGACACTCTCGAGATCCTCATGCAGAAGGCCGGCTGCAGCATTCAGGACAGACCTGTGGTTGCTGCCGCTAACTTAAAGGCAGAGCTTACAGGCGCACCGGCAGCTGCTATTGAGCTTCCGGACGGTCAGGTTGTTACAGGTAAGACCAGTGCCCTCATGGGTGCAACCAGCGCTATGATGCTGAATGCCCTTAAGGTGATGGCAGGAGTGCCGGATGAAATTGATCTCATATCACCTACAATCATAGAGCCTATTCAGAATCTCAAGACCCAGCAGCTTGGCGGACATAATCCGCACCTCCATGTTGGCGAAATACTGATAGCTCTTACAATCTGCGCTGCAACCGATAAGCAGGCAAAAGCAGCACTGGAGCAGGTTGACAAGCTTCGCGGCGCTGAGGTTCACTCAACGGTTATTCTTTCACCCGTTGATGAATCCACCTTCCACAAGCTGGGCGTTAACCTTACCTGCGAGCCGCAATACCAGACCAAGAAACTGTTCCACGGTTGATAAGAACATTCTCCGTCTGGGGGATGTGAAATAATATAAGCCTTCCCCTTGGGGGGAAGGTGGCGCGCCAAAATATAAGCCTTCCCCTGGGGGGAAAGGTGACGCGCCAAAATATAAGCCTTCCCCTTGGGGGGAAGGTGGCGCGCAGCGCCGGATGAGGGGCTCTACCACAGGCCTCTTTTTTGTTACTTCAATTTCGTAACAAATTCTTAACGAAAAAACATTTAATTAATAATGATTTTATAGATTTATAAGATTTGTTTATAAGAAGGCGTGCTATAATTACCATATGGAAGTTCACTCCCCGTGATGACAGGAGGCTCAGTATGAATCAAAGCTTATACGATGCGGTGTTCTGTGTGGATGTCGGTGGGCAGAAGATTGATCCTTTTGCAGCCGCAACTATAGATTTCGGAAAAGTTATCAGCGACATGAAACTTGGCGGGTATGAGATCACTTCTCTCCATGTTGCAGAGTTTATGGTTCTCCATTTTCTGGATGACCTTAGAAAAATCAAGAACCAGATTATCACTGAGACCATGGATCTGCCCAATAAAGAAGAAGTGTGCAGAGAAAATTACGGAATGTCGTTTAAAGACATACATGCTCTTGAACCCACCAAGGATATTGAGTTTGACCTAAAGAGCGGACAGGTGCTGTTGTTCCTGTCGAATGATGCTCAGTACATGGAAGATGCATATATGAAACTGTTTGGACAGCAACTTAACGAGTTCTGTCAGAATACAGGTTTTATATACACAAAGCTCGGTGAAGCTTTATAACACCCGGCTTTATAGTAATTCCTCCTTTCCTTTCTTATATTGTTATTGTTGCGAAGATGGCCTGGCGCGAGTATACCTCCGTCGGGTCTTCTTTATTGGCTAGAAATGCTACATTGGCGCGGCTTTTTGCCGGTTAAAACAGGCCCTATTAGCATATACTAACAATATTCTGATAGTTTCTTAAGATTTTCTTAAAAAAGAGCCCGATATATTACATTAATCGTAAAAAATTGCTATGATTGTTCTAGTGTCGCCCTTGTTTTTTAGAAGTAGTCATCGGATGGGGTTCTGCCGTCCGAAAAGGCTTTTTCTTGTTTTATTTTTAGGAGGAAAAAATATGCTGAGTAGAGGAGATTGCGTCGTTTATGGTAACCATGGACTTTGTGAAGTAAAAGACATTTTGGTTCCGTCTTTTCTTGAGAGAGGCAATGAAACCTTATACTACAGCATGGTGTCAAGCATAGACACCAAGGGGGTTCTGTATGTTCCCGTTGACGGAGCAGAGGCTAAGATGCGTGATGCTATCGATGCAGACGAAGCCGAGGAACTTATCGATGAGATCGACGAGCTTGAAGTATACGATATTCCCCAGGGAAAGAAGGCTGAGGCTGTTATCGTAGAAGTTATCAAGAGAAATAAGGCTCCCGAGATGATGTGCCTTGTTAAGTCTCTTCGCAAGATTAAGGCTACAAGAGCTGCCGAGGGCAAGAAGTTCGCATCAATGGATGAGAAGTACCTCGGAATCGCTGAGAAGCTCCTTTATTCTGAAATGGCTTATTCAATGGAGTCCAAGCTCGACGCAGTAAAAGAGCGCGTTACCAGCGAGCTTTCACAGCTTACACTTGCATAATAATTGATTATTTCAGGGATGCCGATGAGGCATCCCTTTTTTAAATTTCTGAATAACCTCAAAGTGTGGTAAAATAAAGCATTATGAACGAAAATACAATAAAACTTTATGATGAAAATGCATATTCAACAGAGTTCACAGCAAGAGTAATAAGCTGTGAGAAGATAGAAGGCGAGAACGGACAGTATAAAGCTGTATTTGACCGGACTCTGTTTTTCCCTGAAGAGGGCGGACAGACTCCCGACAGAGGCGTGGTTTATCTCCTTAGTGAACAGGATATTGAGAGATTAAAAACAGCAGGAACATCTGAAAGTGCCGATGCCTTTACGCAAGGGGAAAATGATATCAACGTCCTCGACGTCCAGATCAAATCCGATATAATCTATCATTATCTTGATAAGGAGCTCGAGGAAGGCTCCACGATTCTCGGGAAAATCGATTTTAGTCACCGTTTTTCAAACATGCAGCAGCACTCCGGAGAGCACATTTTTTCCGGAATAGTGAATTCTAAATTCGGCTATGATAACGTGGGATTCCACCTCAGCGATTCTATTGTGACAATGGACTATAGCGGTCAGCTTTCACCCGAGGAGCTTGCGGACGTAGAACTGCAGGTGAACAGGGCGATTTATGAAAATCGTGAGATCAGGGCATATTACCCGTCGCCTGAGGAGCTTGCGGACATCGACTATCGGAGCAAGAAGGAACTGACCGGGGCGGTTAGAATAGTCGAGGTTGACGGCTATGATGTCTGCGCCTGCTGCGCGCCTCATGTTAAGAGAACCGGCGAGATCGGAATATTGAAAATTGTTGGTTTTCAGAATTATAAGGGCGGAACAAGAGTCAGCATTTTGTGCGGGAAAAGAGCGCTCGAGTTTTTGTCGGGTGAGCATAATATGATCCAGGAACTAGCCGGAGAACTATCTACTTCCGGTGACAATATTCCAAACATTGTGCATAAGCAGCAGGAAGAAATAGCCACTCTGAAAAGAAGTCTTTCCGAGGCAGGCGAGAAGCTTCTGAATATAGAAGCTGACAAGGTACCTGAAGACGTACGAAATGTCTGTCTTTTAGCGGACAAGGATTCGGATCCTAATGTCATCAGACGTGTTGTGAACAGACTTGTCAGCGAGAGAGAAGGGTACTGCGGTATCTTTTTCGGAGACGATGAGAGCGGTTACAGATTTATAATCGGATGCCCGGATGGACTTAACAGCAACGATGTTCTGACGCAGCTCAGGAAAAGCTTTCAGGTTCGCGGCGGCGGAAAACCCGCCATGGTCCAGGGCAGCATAGAAGGCGCAACATCCGACAACATTATGGAGACATTCGGACAGCTTGGCTGACGGATGAGGGGAGAATTATGGAAAAAGAAAACGAATTTATAGAAGGTTTAAGGGATGCAATTCCCGTCTGCCTCGGATACCTTGCGGTATCCTTTGCCTTCGGCATTCAGGCGGCGGAAGCGGGCTTATCCGTTTTTCAGGCATCTCTTATGTCACTTACAAACGTAACGAGCGCGGGGCAGTTTTCGTCCCTCGATCTCATAGCTACTAATGCGACCTACGCTGAGATGGCGCTGTTGCAGTTGGTGGTCAATATCAGATACATGCTGATGAGTACGGCGCTGTCGCAGAAGTTTTCATCAAAAGTCGGTACACTATCAAGATGCCTTGTAGCGTACGGCGTTACGGATGAGATTTTCGGACTTAGTGTCACCAGAAAAGGGCGCCTGAAACCCGCCTATTCCTACGGACTTATTATTTGCTCGGTTTTTGGATGGGTACTAGGAACCTTCCTTGGAGCATTCGCGGGACAGATTATGCCCCAGAGGCTTATCAGTGCGCTGGGACTTGCAATATATGGAATGTTTCTTGCGATTATAATCCCGGAAGCCAGTGAAAACGGCGCGGTTATGGCGGTTGTCATAGGAGCCATGGTTATGAGTACGGTTTTCACATATGCTCCGGTACTAAGTTCTATTTCATCGGGGTTCAGAATTATTATAGTAACGGTCGTGATCGCAGCAGCTGCCGCAATTTTCGCACCAAGAACAGAGGAGGACACGGCAGATGCATAACATATTCGGCTATATTTTTGTGATGGCACTGGTTACATATCTTGTCAGAATGTTGCCGCTCACACTTATAAGAAGAGATATCAACTCACGCTTTGTAAAGTCATTCTTGTACTACGTACCCTATGCGACGCTGGCAGCTATGACTTTTCCCGCTATCATCCATGCGTCAGATTCCATGCGCGCATCGGTGATAGGTTTTGCGGTAGCCCTGGGATTATCCTTCAGGAAGCGAAGCCTTCTTACGGTAGCAGTTGCAGCCTGTGCTGCGGTTTTTGTGGCGGAGTGGTTTTTAATCTAATTAGAAAAGTTGCATTAACGGAGGTTAATAAACATGCATATAGGAACAGGTTATGATGTACATAGATTGGTTGAGGGAAGGAAGCTCATCCTTGGCGGCGTGGAGATACCTTATGAAAAGGGGCTCCTTGGTCATTCCGATGCGGATGTTCTGCTTCATGCCATAAGTGATGCGCTTCTTGGCGCCTGTGCGCTCGGAGATATCGGCAAGCATTTTCCTGATTCGGACCCTAAGTATAAAGGCGCCGATTCATTAAAACTGCTCTCGGAGGTTGGCAGAATGCTTGAGGATAATCACTATCTCATAGAGAACATCGACTCCACCATTTTATGTCAGGCACCAAAGCTTCGTCCTTACATTGACACCATGCGCCAGAACATCGCTGATGCGCTTGAAATCAATATTGCGCAGGTCAGCGTCAAGGCTACAACCGAGGAAGGTCTTGGATTTACCGGCGCCGGTGAGGGAATAGCAGCCCAAGCCATTTGCCTTCTTACAAGCCCCATCGAATTTACAACAAGAAACGTGACTTTCCAGACCGGCGAAGCCCCTGAAGGAGGATGCTGCTGTGGACAATAATATTGACCTTGCGGCTATAATTCGCGAGAACTTTGGTGTGCCGGGTGAACCCATGAACAGATATAGCCCGTTGGCTCTTGCCTTTATGGGAGACAGCGTCTACGAGATAATCATTCGCAGCATTGTTGTTCAGGAGGCCAACAGACCCGCCGGCCAGCTCAACAAGATAAAAGTGAAATATGTCAATGCCGCAGCCCAGGCTAAAATCATTGAGTTTTTAGAGCCCGACCTCACCGAGGAGGAGCTTGACGCCTACAAGCGCGGCCGCAACGCAAAGTCCTACACGAGTGCCAAGAACCAGAGCGTCACGGACTATCGCAAGGCCACCGGCCTCGAGGCTCTTTGCGGATACCTGTATTTGAAAGGTGACCTGGACAGACTGATAGAGCTTCTGAAAAAGGGTATTGAAGTTATCGATAGATAATTATTGTGGCGGGATAGGCTGGAGTGGCATTACATCAGCATAGGTTCAAGGCATAATCTTAGCTTTTGGCGACGATTACCTTGAAAACATGAAAAGATGAAAAATCGTGGTAGAGAGAAGACGGGCGATTACCAAGATAATATGAAAAGCGGATAAATCAAGGTAAAGAGCAGACATAGCAATACCTAGAAAAAGGTAAAAATGCAAAAATCCTGGTACAGCATAGTCTAAGTTTTACCAAGAAAAATAGAAAAATAGGAAAATATTGGTAACAATCAGTTTTTTCCGGACCAAGATAATCAAGAAAACAAACTAATCTTGGTAATTAGTAGAAGAATTCATACCAAGAAAGTATCAAATTCAAAACAATATGGGTAAGAATAGACTAAAACAAGAAATAATAGCAAGATACAGAGCCTAAGCAACTAAACAGAGAAACGGCTCAATAGGTGGAAATATGAGAGATAATCAGAGAAACGACTACAAACATTCAAGAAATGACAAGCATACCAGAAGAGAGGAAAATGACATTGAAAGCCTCACCATTGAGGGCAGAAATGCTGTAATAGAGGCGCTTCGAAGCGGCAGGACAATAGATAAGATTCTGATTCTTGACGGATGTCAGGACGGCCCGATCGCGACGATAAGAAAAGAAGCCAAAAAAGCCGGAATCATGATGAAGTTTGTTTCAAGGGACAGACTTGATCAGATTTCGGAGACAGGTGCGCATCAGGGAGTAATTGCCTATGCGGCGGCTTATTCATACTCGGAAATTGATGACATATTCAACCTTGCTGAGGAAAAGGGCGAATCACCTTTCGTATTCTTGTTGGATAATATTGAAGATCCGCACAATCTCGGCGCGATTATAAGAACAGCCAATATCGCCGGAGCTCACGGGGTTATAATCCCGAAGAACCGTGCGGTCGGTCTTACCGCAACTGTTGCCAAGACCAGTGCCGGCGCGCTCAATTACACACCGGTGGTCAAGGTAACCAACATGGCGAGAACAATCGAGGATCTTAAGAACCGTGGAATGTGGTTTGTATGTGCCGATATGGACGGTAAGCCTATGTACGACCTCGATCTCAAGGGCTCCATCGGACTTGTAATCGGCAATGAGGGCTCCGGGGTGAGCAAGCTTGTACGTGAAAAATGCGACATGATCGCTGCCATTCCCATGAAGGGAGAGATCAATTCTCTTAATGCTTCGGTGGCTGCGGGAGTTCTCGGCTTTGAAATCGTAAGACAGCGCGGTGGATACGGAAAATAAAAAAGTATCAGAATTCACAATTTTTTATGAGGGATTTACATGTCAAAAATAACCGGCGATGAGACCGATGAGGAGCTTATCACAAGGCTTCGGGACGGGGAATCGGACGTAACAGACTACATAATGAATAAGTATAAGAATCTGGTCAGGACCAAGGCTGCATCCATGTATATTCTCGGGGCAGACAAGGATGACCTCATTCAGGAGGGTATGATAGGCCTGTTTAAGGCTGTCCGCGACTACGATGCAGGACGTGATGCCAGCTTCAAGACCTTTGCGGATCTGTGCATATCAAGGCAGATGTACACCGCAATTCAGGCGTCCAACAGAAAAAAGCACGCTCCGCTTAACGGCTACATCTCGCTTTACTCCAAACTCGGAGATTCCGAGGAGGACAAGGAGTTTTCGCTGGATCAGGTTCTGGAAAATATAAACGACAACGATCCGGAATCTATGATGATCGATCGCGAGAACACCAGAGATATCGAAAAATTCATTGAAAACGGCCTGAGCGATTTTGAACAGGCAGTCCTGGAACTCCATCTCACCGGCATGAGCTATGTGGAAATCGCAAGAGTCCTCGGACGAGATGAAAAGTCCACCGATAACGCACTTCAGAGGCTCAAAAACAAGATCAGGAAGTATGTTAAAGACATAAAATAGGTATAAAAAATACGTTGAAGATTAGAGAAAATCGGCATTCTGAAAAAAGTTTGCCGATTTTTTTATTATTTTTATTTTGACTGCAACTTTTTAAAAATCCTCTCACTCTATATAAATGTAAGGCCTACAAAACATATATAAAAGAGTTAAAAGGAGAGAATTACTATGAAGAAAAGAGTCAATTATGTTTTATGTTTATTTGCAGTTGCAGTTTTGTTATTGGTTCCTAAACAGGTAAAGGCGGCCTATTACAAATCCGGTTCTGATATTCAGATGAATGCACCTGAAATATCACTTGGGAATGTCTATTATAGAGAGACTTATACAGATGATATGAAAAAATTCTATAGATTTAAAACCGGTAATCTGGATGGCGTTTATCTGATAAGCTTCAGGACGGCTATCGAAGGCGGACAGGGCGGATCGGCCCGGGCAGCAGCATACTCCACATTAACGGTGATGGATGGATATACAAATAAAGTTGCGGGAATTGACGGTAAGAGCGGACGCATGTCTATATTTGAAGGATACTCACTAAATGATAAAAAGGCGTTGATGCTCGATGCAGTTATTGTTGCTTCGAATCTTAATAGAAATACTGATTATTATATTCAATTTGGCGCATATGACGGACTTAAATCATGGAATTACAACAAGGTATCAAGTATTTGTGTTGAATTTGTGCCTTTTAGGGTTGCCTCCGGATTTGCTATGGCTGAGAACTCCAATGGGGATTTGACCTTTACATGGAATAATATCGAAAAGTATAACTCATACAATTCACTTGCATCATTTGATAAATTCATTATAAAAGCATATGCAAACGGCAATGAGAAAAATATTGCTGAAGGAAATGGCGGAGTGAACTGCCTTATTGTGAAAGGTAATAATTCTACACTGAGAGGCTTTGGTTACCCGGAAAATACTGTCAATTTTGAGCTGTTCTGCGGACAGACATATTACTCGTATTTTAACAGCAGAGCATCATTTACCAAAATGTATAGTACCGGAAACATCCTGTTCACATCTCCTCTTACACGTTCTTCCGAACATGTTGTGAATGGCATTAAATACAGAATAAGAAAAAATGGTTCTAATGGTTGTGGTGAGGTTGAAGCAGTCGGAACTGATCAGACATTTAATTCGGGGAATCTTCATATCCCTGAAAGCGTAGTAATCAAGGGCTACAATTTTTCAGTTACATCTATAGCTGATGATGCATTTGCAGGCAATAAATCAATTACAACGGTTACGATTGGGAAAAATGTTAAAAAAATAGGCAGCCGGGCATTTTCAGGATGCTCAAGCCTTAAAAAGGTAAGGATAAAGTCCAAAAATCTTAAAAAGGTCGGAAAGAAAGCCTTTTTCACCACAAATAAAAAAGGAAAGATAAAGGTACCTTCATCTAAACTGACTGGATACAAAAGACTTTTAAAAGGGAAGATTACAAAAGGGATTAAGATTATGAAATAGTAATCGGTTCATGAAAAGTTTATTAAGAATTATATATTCTGGAGAATATAGGTGGATAGTGTCAAATGATCTATGAAAAAACTGAGTCAAAAAAATAGGCTCAGATGAACCTTGAAAATCGCAGATATTTACATTGAGGTAACCGGACGCCACCCTTGACAGCACAATAAATAACTGCTGACGGTTAATCACCGACGGCGAAGAACTCAAGAGCAATCAGGTTTTCTCCGTCGATTTCAGCAGTTTAGCAGTTATTTATTGTGCCCTCAAGGGCAATGCCGCTAACGCGGTGGCTGGGTTATTACCTCAGGCTCAGAATCTAAGAGCAATCAGCTGACTGAAGTTCCAGGATTTTCTTCTGTCCGAAGTAGATCATCGTTTGCCATCGTGCTGGCATATTTTCGGCATTTGACAGTATCTCGTCTACAACTGGAGGTTTATATCCATTGTGCTTGTGAGGCCTCAGGAAGTTGTAGTAGGCAACCCAGAGAGTCAGAT